>JAJPKK010000076.1 GCA_021323775.1 Hyphomicrobiales bacterium | reverse complement strand
GGGCGCCGCTCGGCGTCGACGAGATGGGCATAGCGGGCGGCCTGCGCGGCGCGCCGGTCGAACTTGCGCCGTGCCAGACGATCGACGTGCCTTACATCGCGGACGCCGAGATCGTGCTGGAGGCGGAGATTCTGCCCACAGGCTGGACGTGGCCTGAAGGCCGTTTCGGCGAGTTCACCCGCCTGATGGGCGGGCTGCACTGGAATCCCCTGGTCCGCATCAAGGCGATCGCGATGCGCCGGGATGCGATCTATTACAACCTGCATATGCCGTGGGAGAACACGTGGCTCGCGGCACCGACCCGTTATACGGCGATCCGGCAGGCGCTCAAGACCGCGGGCGTGCAGGTCAAGGACATCAACGTCACGCTCGGCGGCTGCGCATTCTGGCATGCCGTGATCTCCATCAAGAAGCAGCCGGGCGAGGCCAAGAATGCGCTGCTTGCCGCGCTCTCGGTGATGGACCTCAAGCATGTGGTGGTGGTCGACGACGACATCGACGTGTTCGATCCGACCGAGGTCGAATGGGCAATCGCGACCCGCGTGCAGGGCGACCGCGACATCCTGATCGTCAACAATGCGCGCGCAAAGCCGCTCGACCCGAGCCTGCCCCAGGGGTCGGGCGTGGTCCCCACAGGCGCCAAGGTCGGCATCGACGCCACCATCCCGGAGGGCATTCCGAAGGAGCACTACGAGCGCATTACCTACGCATATGCGGAAACCGCCAAGATCGACGACTACGCAAACGGCAAGGCGGACGAGCCCGGGGAGGCTGGCGACGAATCCACGGTGCGGGCGCTTGCAGAAAAGATCCTCGCCGCGATCGACCAGTCGCCGCTCTATTACACCGATATCGCGGAGCGGTTCGCGCGCTACAATTTCCGCACCATTGCACAGGCGATCGGTCACCTGCATGCAACCGAAAAGCTCTGGCAAGACCGGCGCGGCCGCATGTGCGTTCGCGGCTCGAAGTTTGCCGCGACGCCGCCGGTGACGTAGGCGAAAGTTCGCATAAGCCGCAAGGCGGCGCCATCAAGGCGGCAGCAAGGTCATTGGGACGCGGGATGCGTCTTGGCGAAGGAAAGGATCACCCGGCCTTGTGGAAGGGTGCGGGATGCGCCCGCCCGGAAGGCCGAGGCAGGCGCGCTTCACTTTGCCCGCGCCGCATTGACCCGCATTGCCCACGCTGCATTGCCCACTCTGCCGATCGTTGCCCGCTCTGCAAGCAATCGCAATCGGCCGAAATCCGCGCTAGGCTGGTCCCGCGCTCCAAGGCCGCGTACAGATGATTCAACAAGATTACAAGAGGAGGATTCCCCATGAAGGATAACATGCCCGTCACGCGACGCCGTGCCTTGAAGGTTGGCGCTGCATTCGCGGCTGGCGCTGCCGGCGCCGGACGGTTTTCCGATGCCAACGCGGCAGAAAACCTGCGCTTCGAGCGCCAGCCTGCCATCGATTCTAACCATCGCATCCTGCTCAAAGGCGGCGCCATCATCAGCATGGACCCGAAGGTCGGCGACCTTGCGCAAGGCGATGTGCTGATCGAGGGCAAGAAGATCGCTGCCGTTGCGCCGGCGCTCAATATCGCGGACGCCCAGGTGATCGATGCGCAAGACACCATCATCGTGCCGGGCTTTGTCGACTGCCATCGCCATTCCTGGGAAGCCCCGCTGCGCCGCATCAATCCCAATTCGCCGACGCTTGCTGACTACAGCAATGCGACGCATCTGTCCTTTGCCAAGGCGTACCGGCCGCAGGACCACTACGCGGCCAACTATCTGACGGCCATCGGCTGCATCGATGCCGGCATTACCTGCGTGATCGACAATTCGCACAATTCGCGCAGCGCCGACCACTCCGATGCGGCGGTTGAAGCGCTGTTCGACAGCGGCATTCGCGCCGTCCATGCCTCCGGACCGCCCAATGCGGGCGAGTGGGCCCATCAGTGGCCGCAGGATCTCGAGCGGCTGCAGAAAAAGTATTTCTCCTCCGCCGACCAGCTCGTCACCCTGCGCATGTTCTCGGGCGTGAGCCGCGAGAACTGGGCCTTGGCGCGCAAGCTCGGGCTGCGGATCACGACCGAATTCCAGGGCGCGCAGGCTGCGGCGCTGCTCGATCCGCTGGCGCAGGACAAGCTCGTCGGTCCCGACAACACCTTCAATCACTGCGGTGCGCTGCCGGAGAAGACGTGGCGGATCTTCGTCGACACCGGCGCCAACATCAACGTATGCCCGCGCTCCGACGCGCAATATGCCTTGGGTGAAGGCATATGCGCCTTGCAGACCGCATGGAACCACGGCATCAAGCCGGGCTTCAGCGTCGATAACGAAACCTCCTACAGCACTGACATGTTCATGGAGATGCGCGTGGCGCTCTATTTGCAGCGCGCCGTGGCGCAAAATCGCCGGTTCTCGGGCGACCAGAATCCGCCGAAGCCGCTGATGGCTCGAGACGTGCTCTACTGCGCCACCATGGGCGGCGCCCGCTGCGCCGGCCTCGACGACAAAATCGGCTCGCTGGCGCCCGGCAAAGAGGCCGATATCATCATGATTCGCGCCGACGACATCAACCTCTACCCGTCGAACAACGCGGTCGGCACTGTGGTGCAGGCGGCCGAACGCAGCAACATCGACACCGTCATCATCGGCGGCCGTGTGCGCAAATATCGCCGGGAGGTGGTGGGTCTCGACATGAAGCGCCTGAAGGCGATGGTCGAGGAATCCCGCAACCATCTATTTACGGCGGTGGGCTATCGCCCCGATGTCTTCGCCGAGCTGCTGCCAAAGCTGGGGTAAGGACTTGACGGCGAAAGACGGCTCCCATTGTTTTCCCTTCCCCCGCTTGCGGGGGAGGGGGAAGTGCGGCCCATGCCGTCGCAGGAATCGACGCCATAGATTTGCGGCAAAGCCCAATGGGTCCCAGGTCACCTGCTCCGCCGCGGCGATCTTGATCGGATTAGCGGCCGCTGGTTGGCAGGCAAGCGCGGCCGACTATCCGGTTCGACCGATCCGGCTCGTGGTCGGCTTTGCGGCGGGCGGCCCGACCGACATTCCGGCCCGTTTCATCGCAGAAAAACTGGGCGACAGGCTCGGTCAGCGCGTCGTGGTGGAGAACAAGCCCGCCGCGGCCGGAATGCTCGCCACGAGAGACGTCCTGTCGCAGCCGAGAGACGGATACAATCTGCTGCTGTGCACGCATTTCGACGCGATCAATACCGCGGTCTACAAAGACGCGGGCTACAGGCTGAGCGAAATCGCGCCGGTATCGCTGATTGCGAAGTATTATTACGGCCTCGCATTGTCCCCCGCCATCCCGGCAAAGGACTTCGCGTCTTTCGTTCAATACGCCAAGGTCCGGCCGGGTGAAGTGAGCTATGCGGTCATCGGCGCAGGATCGGCCCAGGAAATGCTGGCGCGCCAACTCGAGAAGCTTGCCGGCATCACCATGAACCGGATTCCGTTCCGGGGCGGTCCTCAGGTCGTGCAGGAACTGATAGCCGGCCGGGTCGATTTCTACGTCGCGCCGACGCTTGCCGTCATGCCGCAATACGAGAGCGGGCAGCTCAAGCTTCTCGCCGTCACCGCGCCGGCGCGACTAGACACCGCGCCGCAGATCCCGACCCTGCAGGAGGTGGGGATCGACTATGTGCGCTTCGGCTGGCTTGGCGTCTGCGCCGCCGAAGGAACGCCGCAACCGATCATCGATCGGCTCAACCGCGAGATCGCTGCGGTGGTGGCGGCGGCGGACTACAAGAAGATGATCGAAAACGCCGGCTCGATTGCCGCATCGTCAACGCCCGGGCAGCTCAGGGAGGTGATCAGACAGACGCGCGACGACGCGGTTGCGACGATGCGGGAACCAAACACGCAGCAGAAGCCGTAAAGTCACACTCAACGGAGGACCTTATGCCCCGGCTCGACGAGCGTCACCGGCGAATTCTGACGACGCACACAGGCAGCCTGCCGCGTCCCGATGCGCTCTCGGCGCTGCTGTTCGCCCGGATGACGCGGCAGCCATATGACCCCGGCGAACTGGCGCGCCTGACTGCCGAAGCCGTCGCGGCAATCGTCAAGACGCAGGCCGAGTTCGGCATCGATATCGTGAGCGACGGCGAACAATCGAAGACAAGCTTCCAGGCCTACGCGGCCGATCGGCTCGCGGGCATCGAGCCGATCACGCCGGAGCGAGGCGAGCGGCGCACGCGCGAGAACATGGCGTTTCCGCGCTTCTACCGCGATGGCGCCCATTCCGGCTCGGCAAAGCCGCGATGGGCGTGCACAGGGCCGATCAAATATATCGGGCATGAGGCGCTCGCCGCCGATCTGGCAAATCTCAAGCGCGCGCTGCAAAGCGCGCCGTCGGTCGACGCCTTCATGCCGTCGGTGTCGCCATCGAGCTGCGCCGGCTTCATGGAAAACCGCTACTACAAGAGCGACGAGGAGCATGTTCTGGCCGTGGCGGAGGCGATGCGCGAGGAATACGAGACAATCGTGGCCGCCGGGTTCCAGGTGCAGATCGACGACCCCCGCCTGGCCATGCATTACATGCTCAGCCCAGATGAGGACGTCGCTGCGGCGCGTGCGTGGGCGCGGCGGCGGGTCGATGTCCTCAATCACGCGCTGCGCAATATCCCGCCAGAGCGCGTGCGCCACCACACCTGTTACGGCATCAACATGGGCCCGCGCGTCAGCGACATGGAGATGAAGCACCTCGCTGACCTCATCGTGACCATTCGGGCGGGCTTCTATTCATTCGAAATGGCGAACCCGCGCCACGAGCATGAATGGCGCGTCTGGGAGCATGTCAAGCTGCCTGACGACAAGGTCCTGATCCCCGGATGCATTACCCATGCGTCCGTCATTGTCGAGCATCCCGACCTGGTCGCCGAGCGCATTGTGCGATTGGCCAAGGTGGTCGGGCGAGAGCGCGTGATCGCCGGAACTGACTGCGGCTTTGCTTCGACGCTCGTTCCGGGCCAACGCCCGGAAATCGAAGCTGAAATCGTGTGGGCAAAGTTCAAGAGCCTCGCAGAAGGCGCTCGGATCGCCTCCGAAGCGTTGTGGGCATAACGAGGCCGCCTCGTTCGGCCGCGAAGCTCGGAACGGGCAGCCCGGGTTGAGCGCCGGCAACCCGCCGGCAGCGCCGGCCTGACCTCCGATCCCGGATTTCGCTTCGCTCGATCCGGGCGGCCGTTCTGATTGTTGGGTTGCCAAAACGCCCGCCGAGATCAGCCGCCGGAGAAGGCTCAGCGCCGCGCGCAGCGCGGGTCATCGAGGCCCGCGGGGTTGGCGACGCCGGCGCGACAGCCCTCGCGAATGGCGCGGATGGCGTCGGCGGAGCGGTTCGAGCCGCCGCCGGTGAAGACCAGCGATTGCTGGAAGCGAAGCATGTCGAGCGGATTGCCGCCAGGAAGCACTTTGCCCTCGACCTGATAGAGCCGCCCATTGAAATCAAACAACGCAACGGTCGAGCGGCTGCCGTCCGCTCCGGCAATGCTGAGCTGACGGCCGTAGACCTGGTAGACGCGGTGGGGAATGTTGATCTTCACCTCGCCGCCTTCGGACAGCATCTTGATCGCATGGTCGATGACGGCTTGTTCGTCAAGATTGGCATTGCCGAGTTCGGCGACCGTAACCTTGAGCACGCTGTCGCTCTGGCGGACCGAATAGACATGCGCTTCGACCGCGCGGCCGTCGGCGACCTGGTAGGTTGCAGTTTCGACCTGCGGAGCGGCCGGGAAGGCAATCGTGAAAGAATAGGCGGGATAGCTGTATTCCTGCCAGTTCTGTGCGGCGGCGGGACCGGCGGCGGCAAACGCCGCGAGGGCGAGGGCGATCAGGCGCATTTTGGTTCCTCCGGGTGGGCGTTTCGATCGTTTAGAAGTCCGGCGTCTTTGCCTCCGGCATCGGATATTCGTTGAGCTTGAAGAATGTCTCGTAGTTCAGGTTGTTTTCCGCGCAGATCGATTCGCTGATCGGGCGGCTCACCTTGTGCCACCGCGCCTTGCCCCACCAGGGCGCATTGAACGCGCCGGGATCTTCGACCATCACGGTCGCCTCGATGGCGTTTCCACCGTCAACGAGCTTCCAGCGCTCGACCACGTGAAGGTCCTTGGTGTGCGGCGTGCGGTAGTTGTCGACGAAGCTGTAGGGATGCTCGACGAATCCGACGGTATCGATGACAAGCTCGCCGTTCTCGTAGCGGCCGATGGATTCTCCGAACCAGCTCGGCTGCGGATTTTCGCTGTGCTCGCGGTTGAGATAAATGCGGCGCACCTGCTGGTTCCGCTGCCAGATCATCCAGACTTCTTGCGGCGTCTGGATGAAATAGAGAGGCTCGGCTACAAACAGCAACTGGCCGGGAACGCCGCCGGGCCAGCAGCGCGACTGCGCATTGAAGGCGCGGTGGCCGTTTCGCACCAGATCGTTGTGCATTCTCATCTGCGCGGCGGCCCACGGCTTGAGATTGGAGTTCTCGGCGTCGGACAGGCGTTCGATGCCTCTGCCAGGAGAATATGTCGGGTCGGGGCCGATGGGCGGCGCCTTGCCCTCGATCGGCTCGAAGTCGAGGAAAGTGGCGGGCTGCCAGCCGAAATTGGCGGATGCGAAGTTCGGAACGGCGCTTTCCGCCTCTCGGGTTTGCGCGGCGATACAGGTCGCGGCCCAAGCAATGAGCGCTGCGCCGCATAGCAATAACTTTCTCAGCATCGCATGCTCCTCTGGCGATCAGAGGTCCGGCCTGCCGGGCGTCATGCGCCCCGCCCCGATCCGGGAATACGCGCTTTTATATCACACGGCGGCAATGGCGCGAACGTGCTTTTCAAGTAGGGCTTTGCGGTTTCGATGAAGTGCGCGGTATGCACACACTCCCTAAAACAAGGCGCCGCCCGCCAGGGCCTCGCCATGCCCTCGTCGCGCGCAATGACGCGTAGGCTATCAGGACGCGCCACCCGCTCATGGTTTTTGCCTTCGCTCGCCACGATGTCTCCCTTTTGGTGGGCGCACGCTCTCGCCTTTGCGGAGGATGTGTTCCGCGCCCTTCAGGCCCGTCGCGTTCGGCCCTGCCCAAATCAGATGATACAGAGGATTGCCGCGCGTGTTCTTGATCAGGCGCGCGGTCGACACGTTGCCAAAAGCCTGCCGTAGCCGCGTGCGATACCATTCCAGCAGGCGCGCCCCTGCGTTACTCACTTTAATAGCTTTGGGTCCAAACAGGTCTTTGCCTTCCTCATAAGTGATTGTTCGCCAATCCTGTGATCCAAAGAAGGTGTCCAGCGACATCTGCCAACATTCGGGGATCACGCCGGAGCGCGTCAGCAAACGTTGGATCGCCATGCCCATCGGAAAATTGATCATTACCTCGATAGCTTTGGTTCTCGCCAACGACTCGATGGTTGACCATGGCACCTGCATCCCAAACGGGTCGAGGAAAACCACCGCGCGATGGCGTCGCCAATCAATCCCACTGGCCAGCCACGCCTTCAAAGCAGCGTTGGCATCCGCCTCCTGTACGATAATTCGTCGATTGTCCCCATATTGCGCTTTGATCCTCTCTAATTCGACGATCCGGTAGGGATCCCGCTCGACAAAAAGGTACGAACTGAAGGGATTGGCAATGTCGAGCGCAACACGTGGCGACCCCTTCAAAAATTCCGCTTCCGCCTGATCAGATTCTGGATCAGGGCCGAACAAACCGCGCGACTCGGATGCCCTGGATTTTGTTCGAATGCGAGAAAGACCCGGACCGGCAAAGGCGTCGACGTAAAAGGTGCCGCGAAGCCAATGGCGCTGGTTTTTCAGTACGGTCGTGTAGAAATTCAGATATTGGTGCAAAGCATCGAGCTTTTCCTTGGCCCAAGGTCCGATGCTGGTCTCTTTGGGCTTTTTTTTCATTCGGCGGCAACGGCGTAGCGTTCGCGCACGTCCGGAAAATCATTCCATTCAGTGTCATCGAGCTTGCGGCCGCCGGATTTCGGCCGGAGTCCGCCCCATTGCTTGAAGAAGAACGCCACATGAGCATGCAGACATTGGTCGCGAATGGAGCGCACCCAATCGGGATGCATCGGCCGCGCGCCAGGGCCGCTTTCGCCGCCAACGATCACCCAATCAATGCCGGACAAATCAAGCGTGCCGACGGGACCAATGAGCGGCTCGATCGACAGAAACCGCAGGCTCGCTGGCGAGTCCCTTAGGTGCTTGATACGCGATATTTTGCTCCCGTCCTCGATGGAGACGCCGAACCACATATGGACCGGGCCGCGCCGGGCGCCGTAGCGGCGCCGAAGGAAGTCGCGCATGAGGGAAGAGCGTTTTGTGAGCACCTGAAACGTATGGTGCGTCGCACGCTCCATCGTATCGAAAACGCGATCGATGAATTCCTTGGGAATGTCCTTATGAAAAAGGTCGCTCATGGAATTCACGAAGATCATACGGGGCGCACGCCAACGGAGCGGCTGGTCCAACCGCTCCGGACGCAGCGTAAGATCGAAGCCAGTCTCGAATGGATGACCGGGAGTGCCGCGAAATCTTTCGGAGAAGCGCTCGGCATAGCAGCGATCGCATCCAGGGCTGATTTTTGTGCAGCCGGTGACCGGATTCCAGGTGGCGTCAGTCCACTCGATTGCCGTTGCATCAGCCATGGCGAACACTAGAACACAAAGGGAACAAAAGCAACTATCGCGAGAGGCGGCGCCAATGTGCGCGAAAATAGTTTCGAAATGATTGCTACCCTTATCGCCGCCCTCGCCGCGTTCCCCGCTGCCACCCGCCCCTGTGCCCGGCCGTTCCCGCATTTCGCTCCGTTCGATGCGGGCCATGACCTTCGCTGCGAACCAACCTACAAGGCGGGCTGGAAAAGGGAATGCGCCGGTGCAAAGGTGCTGCCCTTTGCGATCGAGAAGGACGCTCTCATGCAATTGACCGGAGGCCAGGCGCTGGCGCGCCAATTGGTGCGGGAAGGCATCACCGATCTGTTCGGCATCCCCGGCGTGCAGCTCGACTGGGCGGTCGACGGCCTGCGCGAAGTCTCGGACCGCATCCGCTACGTGGTGACCCGCCACGAGCAGGCGGCGTCCTACATGGCGGACGGCTACGCCCGCACCAGCGGGCGCATCGGCGCGTGCATGGTGGTGCCCGGCCCCGGCCTGCTCAATGCGATGGCGGGGCTTGCCACGGCCTATGCATGCAATTCGCGCGTGCTGGCGATTGTCGGCAATATTCACTCGGCGGCGATCGGCAAGGGATACGGCCTCCTGCACGAGGTGCGCAACCAGTCGGCAATCCTCGGCTGCGTGACCAAGTGGCAGGCGCAGGCGGCAAAGCCGGCTGAGGTACCCACGCTGGTGCGCGCGGCGATCAAGGAGCTGCACAGGGGGCGGCCCCAGCCGGTCGGGCTGGAGATCGCGCCCGATGTCCTTTCGGCAAGCGCGGACTGCACCCTGATCGATCCGCCCGCTTATGAAGACGAACCCATGCGCCCCGATCCCGCTGCCGTCGAGAGGGCGGCGGCGCTGATCGCAGGCAGCCGCTTTCCGGTGATCTACGCGGGCGGCGGCGTGCTGGCGGCTCGCGCAACGCAGGCGCTTCAGGCGCTGGCCGAACGCCTGTCCGCGCCGGTGGTGATGAGCGAGAACGGCCGCGGCGCCCTTTCGGACCGGCATCCGCTCGCCCTGAATGCGCTGGGCGGCCGGGCGGTGTTCGCCCATGCCGACGTGGCTGTGGTGGTCGGCAGCCGGTTTGCCGACCTGACGTTCGGGCTTCCGGCATGGCAAGCGCCGGGCGTCGAGTGTGTCTGGCTCAATGTCGATCCGGCTGCATGGAATCCGCCGCGCAGCGCCGCGATCGGCATCGTCGGCGATGCGCGGCTCGGTCTTGAGGCGCTGGCCGCTGCATTGCCCCGCCGCCAGCCCGGCCGCGACGTCGATCTCGACAAGGTCCGCGCATGGGCGAGCGAGCAGGCGAGCGCGGCGGAGCCGCAAATGTCCTACATCCGGGCGCTGCGCGCCGCCATTCCCGACGACGGCGTGCTGGTGAACGAACTCACCCAGATCGGCTACCTGGCGCGCTCCATGTACCCGGTTTATCAGGCCGGCACCTTCGTGAACCCCGGCTACCAGGGCACGCTCGGCTATGGCTTCCCGACTGCACTCGGCGTCGCCGCCGGCAATCCGGGCCGGCCGGTCGTCAGCATCAATGGCGATGGCGGCTTCGGCTGGGCCATGCAGGAGCTGGCGACGATGCGCAAGTATAATCTCAACGTCGCCGTGGTGGTCTTCAACGACGGCCATTTCGGCAATGTGCGGCGTTTCCAGGAGGAGCAGTTCGGCGCCGCTTACGCGGTCGATTTGTGCAATCCGGCATTCGATCGCCTGGCTGCCGCTTTCGATGTGGCGTTCGGGCGAGCCTGCTCGCCAGAAGCGCTTACGCACGTGCTCGGCCGCGCAGTGCAGGACCGGGCGCCGATCCTCATCGAGGCGCCGGTCGGGCCGATGCCAAGCCCGTGGGGACTGATGCGGCTGCAGGCGCGCCCGGGCGCGGTCCACTCCGGTCCGCCGAATCCACTGGGCGAGCCGGCGCGGTGAGGGGGCGGAATTCATTCGCAAGTCACACTGTTTTTATGAGTGTCCCTGTGTTTTGTGCGGATTTCGACGCCTTTAAGTGCGTTTGCGTGCTCAACAGGGCCGGCGACGTTCGGCATATTCCAAAGTCAGCGAATCATCTTCACGGATCCATTTCGCTTCCATTTCTCTGCCTTGGAAAGGGGGACCACATGAGCAAGCTACAAACTGCCGAGGTCGTCACCCCGGCGCAACTGGACGAGCTGATCGAGGAGGCCACAGTCGACTGCTACGATGAAGAAGAGCAGGCGAGCGGCTTTTTCGCCGTCATCGAAGACAATCTGGCGCTGCCGTTTACCACGCGGATTCTTGGCGTCGAGGCTTCCGTCGCGGCCGTCGAGATGGATGGCGACGGCCGCGTCAAAGCCGTCTGCGAGCGCGGCGGCGAACGGCAGCGCATCGATTTGATCGATCTGCCGCTCCCCTCGCCGCCGCCGGCCGGCGCCGAATGGATTGCGGCTTACCGGCGCTGGGTGGAGGGAGGCGGGTTTGCCGAGACCGAGGAAGGAGAGGAAGACGAATAGCGGCTTTCGCGTTCGATCAGCCGCGCATGCCGCGCGTCAGACGCATGGATGCTCCCGATCGCAGATCCGCCAATGCGTCTGGCCACTCTGCACAAAAACGGCCCGCCAGACGGCGCTGGCAGGCCGGACGTCCCAGCTGCCTCACCCATCCGTCAGCGCATTATTGGCGAGCCCGCTGATCTGCACGTCATAGCCGAACGGGTCGGTCATGTGCAGGCTGTAGAGGCCGCCCTCGCGAACGTTTTCCACGCCGAGCGATTTCAGTTCCGCCTTCGCCTTTTCGCGGTCGAAGTCCGCGACCGTGTAGGCGACGTGGTCGACGACCGCCTGCACCTTCGGCCGCGGCGCCTCGCCGGGCGCCGGCGCCGGATTGAGATCGCGGGTGCGGAAGATGAGATGGGTCAGCGGCACGTCCCTGGCGGCGACGTTGTAAGGCTGCTCGCCCTTCTTGCCGAACGGCAGCGCCACGTCCCGGTCGCGGGCGCCGATCTGATCGAGGTTGAAGACCTTGGAGTACCAGTCCGCAGCCTGCCGGAAGTTCGGGCAGGTATAGGAGATGTGATTGACCAGCGCGGCCTTGAGAGCAGGCTGCTCAGCCGCAGCAGCGCGGTCGGCCGCATGAGCTGCGGTGGCGGCCAGCGTGAGCGTCTCGATAAGCCTGCGGCGGCTGATCTTGCCCTGCTCGTACTCGGCGAGCTTGTGTGCGACGAAACCTTCCATGGCTATTCTCCCTCTCGCTCAGCGCCGGAACGCGTTTTCCGCTTCCGCCGAAGCGATCTGCACGTAGTATCCGAACGGATCGAACACATGCAGGCTGCCGTCGCGGCCGCCCACTTCGAGGCCCTTCGCCTTGAGGGCGCTGCGCACCCTCTGCTCGTCCCAGTTGGCGATGGTGTAGCAGACGTGATCGACCACGGCCCTTGACGGCTTGGCGTCGGCCGGCGCTGTGCGCGCCACGATGAACGAGCCGCCCTTGCCGGGCTCGGGACCGAACATCAAATTGGCCCGCTTGCCGTTGTCCTTGCCGGGGGTGCTTTCCATGCCGAGCACCGAGGCATAGAAATCGCGCGCCTTGGCATAGTCCGGGCACGAATAGGAGATGTGATTGATGCCGATCATCTTGAAGCCGCGGGCCGCCTGAGCGTTCGCGGCTTCGCCCGCGCCATAGACGACGGCCGCAAGCGCAACCGTTTGGCAGAATTCGCGGCGGTCTAATTTGCCGCTCTCAAAGTCTTTGACCAGACCAGCGATGAAACGTTCCATGCTGTCATCCTCCCATCAATCGGCATGTCGCTGCTTTGCCGACCGATGCCGAGGCTAACATTTCGCCGAGATGCCAAGAAGCTGGATTCGGGGATCTGTCCAGTCCGTGGCAACGATTGGCGAAGGTCCGCCGCAAAAGAGCTGAGGCAGCAAAGGACCAAAGGACCTGCGTCTGCCCGACGATGGCCAGCGCCGCCGCATAAATTTTGCCGGGCGCCGGGCGCGACCCTGGGGGTGCGGCTTCGTCCGATGAGTGAAGAACGCCGTCGTTCACCACCATTGTTCAGCCGTCTCGTTTTCACGAATCCAGGAGACGCCTGCGGACCGACCTTGCCCGACCTCGCGGTCTGGGCAGCTTGCGATCACGACGACTCGACGCCATCTTTCAAAGTGCTATAAGGCGGCGCCGAAATTTTCCACGCTTGTACATGGCGGCGACTGCGGCTATGGCCGACGCGGCAAGGAAGATTGCGCTGGTCTGTGATCGACTTGATAGAGATCGGAGTGGGATGGAGAGGTGGCAGAGTGGTTGAATGCACCGCACTCGAAATGCGGCATACGGGCAACCGTATCGGGGGTTCGAATCCCTCCCTCTCCGCCATGGTCTAACTGGTTGACATTGCATTCATTTTAGTCGAAACAATGAGGCTGTTTTGTCGCGAATTGGCGGGCTTTTCCAAGCTGGGCGCGTAAGCGAATTTGCGGCAGAGACGGTTTCACGCCTGATCTGGGCCGCGGCGGTGACGAAAATCTCTCCGGCGCCATTTCGGGGTTTACTTTTTGCGGGCTGAACGCCAGCTTCGCATCGCTCGTATTCAAGGATTCAAGGAGTCCGGC
>JAJPKK010000211.1 GCA_021323775.1 Hyphomicrobiales bacterium | reverse complement strand
CCGATTGCCGAATACTTTCCGCGCACATATCGAAACTCCCGGTCGGCGATCCCGCATCGGCGCAAATCGCCGAGCCACCGCATGATGACGGCCCCGTCCTTCTTCGTCACCTTTATGACGCTGCCAGGCCCCATCCTTTTGTCCGGCAGCGGCAAAGACACCCAACCATTCTCCTCGAGGAATTGCTTAAGGGGGAGCGGTTGAAAACTGATGACCTGAGCAGCAGAAAAAGAGATGGCGGCTGCCACCCACACCGCAGCTCCGCCCAGCACCGCGATGAGATCACGCCGCTGCATCGACCGGTTCATTTGCTGAGGCCGACCTGCTTCAGGTAGGTCGCCAAGTCCCAATAGTCGGAGTTGCGGCTGATCTTTCCATCGGTAAACTCGACGACGGTCGTGCCGCGAACCTCGAAAGGCTTGTTGGTCGCTGGCATGCCGGGGAAGTCCTGCGTTTGTCGTCCCCGCCAAACCCATTCGATCGTTCCAGATTTGCCGTCGGCCGCGACGAAGCGCGACTTCAACTCGAACTTCATGTCGGCGAAAGCCGCAAAGGTCCCAGCCGCAATATCGCGAAGAGCGTCTCTCCCGTGGCTGGCTGCCGCGAAGGGGACGTCCTCATAATCGACGTTGTCCGTAAACAGGGGCAGAAGCCTCTCGACGTCGTTTGAAGACCATGCAACGGCCCATTGCTCGAGTACATGCTCAAGTTCTTGGGTATCTGCGCCGCGCGCGGTTGAACCGCCGCCAGCCAGCGCCAACAGCGCTGCGAACGCCAGCAATTTCTGACGCATGGGATTCCTGTCTCCTTCCCTGACTTCGAGGTGATTCACATCCCGGCTTTCCTTTGGCTGCGGCAAGCCGCAGATGCCGTTCGCATCTGTGACGAGGATGGCCCAAGGCCTCACAGCATCCCCTTCTCGCGCCACTGAGCCTGCCATTTGGCCCGCAATCCGGCGCGGTCGACTTCTTCGCCGCGCAGGTAAACCCGGTTGATCTTGCGGACATTGGCGATGTCGTCGAGCGGGTTGGCATCCAGCACGACGAAATCAGCGCTCTTGCCCGGGGCAACCATGCCGAGCTGGTCGAGCCGCAGCACTCTCGCGGAATCTCGCGTTGCGGCGACGATCGCCTCCATCGGGGTGAAGCCCGCGGCCACCATATTGTCGAATTCGAGCAGCGTCTGGAGCCCGAGCCAGCGGTTGCCGTCGCCAGCGGCGTCGCTGCCCAGGACTTGCCGCACGCCGGCCGCATGCAGCTTCCTGGTGTTGATGGCGTCGAATAGCGGCCGCGGCGGAGCCCCTTCACGCTTGCGCCTCTCATACGTCTGCGCGCGCTCGCGAATGAGCGCAGGGGCGATCGTCTCGCGCACCAGCGGCTCATCGAACCATGCCGGCGTGCCGTTCTCGCGTATGAGTGAGGGCCGGTTGATGCCGCCAAGGTTCGGTGTGATCCAGATGTCGTGCTCCTTGGCGAGCCGGATGAACTCGTCGTCCACTTCCTGGTCGCGGATGCTGTGCATGAAGCCTTCGACGCCGGCGCGCACCAGGCCCTTCGCGTCCTCGAGCTCGTATACGTGGGCGATCGAGGGCAACCCCAGGTTTCGCGCCTCCTCGGCTGCGGCGGTGAACATCTCCGGCGTGAGCTTCTTCTGGCGGCCGTTCCTGCTGTCGACCCAGATCTTGACGAAGTCGGGCCTGTGCGGCGCCAGGTCCTGCACGGCCTTGCGGGCTTCCGCCGCGCTGGTCACGGCGTAGGGTACGTCGTTGCGCGAAGGATCGAACGGGCCCGATCCCGGATAGGCAAGGCCGCGGCCGACGGTGCGGATGAGCGCAGCGTTGGGGATCGCCTCGGCGCGCAACTTGTAGGCCAGCTCGCCCATATCGGTGCCGGTGCTGATCGTCGCGGCAACGCCGTGATAGGCATAACGCTGCAGGTGGTCGATGTAGTTCTCGCGGGTGAAGTTCGCCTTGGACAGCTGGCCGGTGACGGCATCGAGGAAGCCCGGATGACCGTGCGCATCGACGATGCCAGGAATCACGGTTTTGCCGGAGAGATCGACGCGGCTCGCGCCAGACGGCGCTGCGACCTCGCCGCGCCGGCCGACCGATGTGAAGCGGTTGTTTTCGACTACGAAGGCGGCGTCCTCAATGGCGCTGCCGTCACCGACGATGACGTACGCGCCCTCGAACACCGTGGGCCCCGGCGTCTGGGCTCGCGACGGCAACGCGTGCGTGGCGGCGAGGAACAGGCTTGCAACGAACAGGCATGCTGTCAGCCGGCGCATGGAATCCTCCCGAGAATTTGTCTTCGACGGACCAGCCGGGGATGGATATGCAAATTCGGGCGAGACCGTGCTCGCCCGAACGCAGTTTCATCGATCAATTGGGCCTGTCAGGGCCTCAGCCCCCGTCACCCTGCTGCGGGGTCCGCGCCGCGACCGGCCCAACGATTCGCTCGAAATCGGCATTCGAGCCCGGAATGCCATGGATCGGCACATGCGTCGCCACATCGAGCTTCAGCCGCTTGAGGTTGCGGTACAACACGACGGCGTTGTTGCTCACGTTGGCCAAGTTGCCTCCCGCGGGCGGCGGGCCGTAAAGATCCGCATTGACCACGATCTTGTCCTTCGGGAGATAGGCGATCAGCATGTTGTCGCTGTGGTTGAGACCCTCGACGTGATAGAGCTCGATGATCTGATTGCCGTCGCTGATCGTGTACTGGTCCGTGAACGTCTGCAGAGCCAGGTTTCCGGGACCGGTCGGCGCAAAGGGCCGCTGCGACAGCCGATCGGGCTGTAGCGTCCGCGGCTGCGGAGCAAACACGACCCGCTGGTAGAAGTTTCTGTTGCGGTCGTCAGTGATGACCGTCGCGCCTTCCGCCACATAGCCGCGTACGCCGCCCAGATGATCAAAGTGATTATGGGTGTTGACGAGGTAGCGGATCGGCTTGTTGGGGAAGAGCTTGTGGACTTCGGCGACCACTGCGTTGGTGCGCTGGTTGCTCAGCGGCCCCTCGATGACCGTCACGAAGTCCTTGAACTCAACTGCGACGCTGTTATGGGACCCGCCGGCGACGAGGTAGACGCCAGGGGCAAGCTGGGTCGAGACTACGTTCGTATGCGTGGGAACCGGAGCATTGCGCACGGCATCCGGAACTGCCTGCGCGGCATCGGCGACGTTGATTTTGACGTCCTGCGTCCGCAGATCGAGGTAGTTGTGGCCGCCCGGGATCAGCGGATGATCGCCCATATGGGCGTGGAGGCGGAACGGGTATTTTACGCCATTGCCGACGTCGCGATAATCGCTCCAGCGGTATTCGACCATCTTGTCGCCGAGCACCGCATCGGGAACCCAGGTAATCACCCGCTCGAGCATGTTGTCGTTATTGAACTCGCCGGTCAGGCGGCGCGTGCATTGCGGCTGCGGGCCGTCGCAGACCTTGACGGAGAAGGCGACGACTTTGACTGTGCGGTTGGTCCGGCCGAAATAACGGTCCGTCGCCGCCGCGTTGGGCGCCGCCAAGCCGGCCTTGATGAAACCGATCGGGTTCGACCAGATGGCGAGCTGGCGGTCGCCGGCGTCAGTCGCCAAAATCCGCACGGGCTGCCCTTGCGCGTTAAGGTTCCAGCCGATTTCGCCGTTGACGAACTCCGTAAAATGCTGCTCGCCCTGGACCGGGAAGCCGGCGCCGCCGCCGCGCGCGATATTGTTGCCCTGAACGCGGACATAGTCCGTCTTCGCCGACTTGCTGTCGAAGTCAACGCTCTCGACGTTGCTCTTCAGATCCGTCCGCGGCAGGTCGCCCTGAGCGAACTGCTGACCCGGATATCCCCGCCAACCCGTCGACGAAGCCACGTATGAATGCACTTTGCTGGCGCCGATCGCGGCGTCAGCGGCTTGCAAAATCGCCTTGGCGGCGGCCTGGTTGGGATTCGGTTGGCCTTGCTGCGCCGCTGCGGGCGCGATCAAGGCGCTGGACGCTAACAGGAGCATCCCCAATCTAGCGCTCATTTGGCTCTCTCCCTGTGAAAAGGTCCCAAGCGGCACCTGACTTGAAGGGTTATGTGACCGGCGGTTTGCCTGGCATTGGGACTGTGGGTGTTTCCCCGGCCTGTGAGAAATATCAAATCGGCACCAAGTTGGAAAGCTGGCGCAGCGGTTGTTTCGCAGCTTTGCAGATGCAGCACGGCAAGGCGCCCTCGCGGCCGGCGCAAGCCTTAGGGAAGCTGAAGCGTAATGAGGATGACCGCAAGAGCATGAGCTCTAGCTTAGGACATTCCGAACAATAACTGAATCGCGCTTTGGCGATTGTGCGTCGGATTGACTCAGGTTTTGAGGATTCCGGTTATCGGCGAATAGGGGTAGGTCGGTCGCATGATCGACGAGGCCGCGATTCGCCTGCGATGGGACACGGTTGGTTCGCGGCTTGACGAGCGCGGGCGGCGCCTGTTTGCGGCGGCCGAGGTGCGGACCGCCGGTCGAGGCGGTCTGGCGCTGGTCTCGCAGATCACGGGGCTCGCT
>JAJPKK010000132.1 GCA_021323775.1 Hyphomicrobiales bacterium | reverse complement strand
TCGTGCTTGACGCCCTTGCCGCCGGCCGCCCGAACCACCCGCAGGAACATGGCCTCCCCCGAAACCTGTCCCCGTCAACATCAGATGAGAATCAGTAAATGGCAACTCCAAATAATGTATAAATAGATCACTCTCTGTCCCTACGTTTCGACGAAAATCCAGGACCGACCCAAGGAAAATCAGTCACTTACCGTCGCCCAATCGTGCGAATAGGGGAAACATGGGATAGCGGCCATCGACGATGGCGAGGAGGCGAAGCCCATCATCGATCGCTTCGGCAATCCAATGATGTTGCCAAGGGGCGCAGCCAAGACAAAGACACGCAGGCCGTCGTCGCTCGCCGGGCGCGCCCTGACAGTCACCCCAAGCCGATTTTACGAAATGCGCGAAATGCCTGGCTGATCCACGAGCCGCTGTCCTCCTGCGGCTCGTAGCCTTGGCCTTTCACCATTCGGTACGCATCTTTGTACCACGGGCTGTCGGGGAAATTATGCCCCAGCACCGCCGCAGCGGTCTGCGCCTCCGCCACGATGCCGAGCGTCAGGTAACACTCGGTGAGCCGCATCAGGGCTTCCTCGACGTGCCGCGTGGTTTGGTAGCGCGTCACCACGACCTTGAACCTGTTGATCGCGCCGATAAAATTCTTCCTGTCCTCGTAGTAACGGCCGATGGTCATTTCCTTGGCAGCGAGTTGATCGCGCGCCCCTTCGATCTTGCGCCGCGCGCTCGCCGCATATTCGCTGTCGGGGAATTTGCGTATCACCTCTTCGAGCGCGGCCATCGCTTTCTCGGTGCGCCCCTGATCGCGGCTGACGTCGGGTATCTGGTCGAAATATGAAGCGCCCACAAGATACATCGCATAGGCAGCGTCCGGCGTGCCCGGATGCAGCGAAATATAGCGCTTCGCGGCATTGATGGATTCATCGTAGTTCTTTGCATCGTAGTACGAGAAGGCCGACATCAGCAGCGACTTGCGCGCCCATTCCGAGTAGGGGTGCTGACGGTCGACTTCCTCGAATTTCTTTGCCGCCCCCTTGGGGTCGTGCTTCTCGTTGAGGTAATAAACGCCCTCGTTGTAGAGCTTTTCGGCCGGCTCGTCGGGCAGCACCTCGTCCTTGTCGCCGCCGAAAAGGCTCCAGGTGCTACAGCCGGCCACGAAGGCCAGCATCGGCAGCACCAGGAGGATCCGCGCCAGCGCAAGGATGGTCCCGCGGCTGAAGGCGCTGCCGATGCCAGCGGTCACTGGACGGTTCTGCATGATTGATCGATCGCTCCCGTAGCGCGCCGACCGGCGGCGCATACCCCATGTTAGCGCGAAAATTCAATAATTGAAAAGGCTTGGCGCAGCCAATAAGCCGGCATTCGGCCGGGATTGTGGCAGACGCTAAGGAAGGCGGCAACATTAACTGAGTCATTTCCGGCGCCGCAAACCGGCCGTCGTGGTTATCGCGCCGGCACGGTCATGTATCGTGCATATGGCATCGCGGCATAACGGCACCTTGACCGCCAATCATTCAAAGATCGGCATCTCCCTACTGAAATACCATTTTCCCTGAGAACAGGGAAAATAACAGGGAATTGCCTTGGTTTTCTGTGTTTTCTGGTTGGCGGGTGAACTGAAGCAGTTATGTTGCGGCTGTCCTAATTCCCGCCACCTCTCCCAGCTTCCCACGCGAGGGGGAAAGGTGGGGAGGGGGCCGGCGATCAAGACATGTCCGGCCCGAATACCGGGGCCGCAAGGGCGGTGGCGATATCGGCCTGACCGCGACGGCGGCCATTCGCGCGGTCGCCCGCGGGATGCGCCACCTTTCCCGCCAGCCGGCCGGCATCCACCGTAGTCCAAGCCGTGGGGTCCGCCATCAGGGCGCAAAGCACAGCGTGGTTGAGCTTGTGGCCGCCGCGTACCGAACGGTAGGCGCCGATCAGGGGCAGACCCGCAAGGGCAAGGTCGCCGATCGCATCAAGCGCCTTGTGACGCACAAATTCGTCAGCGAAACGCAAACCTTCCGCATTGAGCACCCGATCCTCCGATACCACGACCGTGTTATCGAAGGTGGCGCCCAGCGCATAGCCTGCGCTCCACAGCTTGGCGACGTCGTGCATAAAACCGAACGTCCGGGCGCGGGCGACTTCCTTTCGGAACGATTCCGGCGTCACATCGAAAGCCAGCGCCTGCCGTCCGATCAGCGGATTGTCGAATGCAATCTCGACTTCGAGGCGAAAGCCTCGCGAATAGGGCCGCAGCTCTCCGAAGCAATCGCCGCTGGCGACGCGGACAGGCTTGAGAATCCGAATGCAACGACGCGGCGCTGGAAGCGTTGCGATGCCGGCTTGCTCGATCGCGGCCACAAAAGGCGCAGCGCTGCCGTCCATAATCGGCACTTCGGGGCCATCGATTTCAATGAGGGCATTGTCGACGCCAAGCCCGGACAGTGCCGCCAGGATGTGCTCCGCGGTAGAACACAATGGGCCCTTTGTGTCGCCCAGCACGGTGGCAAATGCCGTGCCCGTGACGGCGCGCACATCGGCACGCACTTCCCGCTCAGGGCAGCCATCGATGCCGCTGCGAAGAAACGAAATGCCGCAATCGCTTTCGGCCGGATGGATCGTCAACGTGACCGGCGCCCCCGAGTGAACCCCGATGCCCGTCAGCGTTACACTCTCGTGCAGCGTCGTCTGCCTGGCGGCTTTCATCTCAACCGTTCCAACCCCAAATCCCGGTGGTGCCTCAAACCCTGCGCCGTCAGACGCCGACCGCGCCTACTGCGGTAGCTTTGCGGTCGTGCCCGATTGCTGCTCGGTTCTGGACAAAAGAACGGATGAGCCGCCTGGCTCTCCGCCCCCCAACGAGATACCCACATCCCCTCGACTCGGGGCATCTTAGTCGGCCTCGTGAATGCCACCAACTCACGCTTTTTTACTGATTGTTACTCTGATTCCGCCGGGATTACTCCATCCCCGAGCCGCACCCAGCCGGCCCGCGAGAGTCCGAAAGCAAGTGAAATACGATCGAATTTTCAAAATGCTTAAGGGGAACACCTTCATTAGTTAGCTTGTCGACGCAAAAAGGCCGGAATATCGAGCTGGTCGTCGTCTTGCTGCGAATGCGCCGCCGCAGCGCGACCGCGCGTATCGACGTGCGGCGAGCCCCGCTTTGCGAACTGAGACGCTGGATCCGAGTCCCGCGATTCGGCTGCTCCTGGTCCGCGGCCTGCCTGCTCCCTCGAGCGAACTTCGGACCCGTGATCAAATTCGTCCTCCCGGCGCCCCAGCCCCACCTGGGCCAAGCGCTGCAGCAGGGAGAGGCGGCGTTTCTCAGGGTGTTCAGGACCGACCGGCTCTCCGCGCCGCGCTCGGTATTCGTTCTGGCCGGGCAACGGCAGTTCATCCAGTGTCGGAATGCGCGGTCCGCTGCGGTTCGTCGGCCGCTCTGGCTGGGGCGGAATGAAGGCTTTCGGGAGGGACGGTTCGGCGG
Organism: Hyphomicrobiales bacterium; assembly: GCA_021323775.1. Lineage (GTDB taxonomy): Bacteria > Pseudomonadota > Alphaproteobacteria > Rhizobiales > Xanthobacteraceae > JAJPKK01. The sequence continues at coordinate 12,593 of JAJPKK010000132.1, read as the reverse complement.
CCTGCGCCGCCTCGCTGCCCGCGGCCTGAGCGAACAAACCGGGCCTGGCATCAGGCATCGGTCGGATCGAAACCTCGTCTCCTTCGGGGGTCAGGGCTGCGGCAACTGCCGCGGTCGCAGCCTGATCAATAGACGACCGCGACCCGGAGCTGGCCGTTTGGACCTGCGGCGACGACGCCGGACGGGAGGCCGGCCGGCCGCTGCGCTCCATGCGGTCCGCGATACGCGCATTATCCGCCTTGAGGCGTTGGGCAAGTTCGGCAATGCGGGATTCGTGGTGCTCGGCTGGCTTCGTCGCACTCCCCGCGTTTGGCTGCGGCTGCGAGGGCGCCCGGGGCGACGGCGGAACCCGCGTCTGCGGCGGCGGAACCCCTTGCGTTGGGGGAGCGCTGCTGCTCGCGTTGACATCGACGCCTGTCGCCACCACGGACACGCGGATGATGCCGTCGAGGCTCTCGTCGAATGTGGCGCCGACGATGATGTTGGCGTCCGGGTCCACCTCCTCGCGGATGCGCGTGGCGGCCTCGTCGACCTCGTAGAGGGTGAGGTCCTTGCCGCCTGTGATAGAGATCAGCACGCCGCGGGCGCCGCGCATCGACACGTCATCGATGAGCGGATTGGAGATCGCCGCCTCGGCGGACCGCAAAGCGCGCTTTTCCCCGGACGCTTCGCCGGTGCCCATCATGGCCTTGCCCATTTCACGCATGACGGCGCGGACATCGGCAAAGTCGAGATTGATCAAACCTTCCTTGACCATCAGGTCGGTGATGCACGCGACCCCCGAATAGAGCACCTGGTCGGCCATTGCGAAGGCGTCCGCGAAGGTGGTCTTTTCGTTGGCGACACGGAACAGGTTCTGGTTCGGAATGATAATCAGCGTATCAACAGTTTTCTGCAGCTCCATGATGCCGGCTTCCGCAAGCCGCATGCGGCGCTGGCCCTCAAAATGGAATGGCTTGGTGACAACGCCGACCGTGAGTATGCCGAGATCGCGGGCCGCCTTGGCGACCACCGGCGAGGCGCCAGTGCCGGTGCCGCCTCCCATGCCGGCCGTGACAAACACCATGTGGGCGCCCGCCAGGTGATCGCGGATCTCATCGATCGCCTCCTGGGCGGCTGTGCAGCCAACATCGGGGTGCGAGCCGGCGCCGAGGCCCTCCGTGGCCTGCACGCCCATCTGAATGATGCGTTCAGCGCGCGAGGTGGTCAGCGCCTGGGCATCAGTGTTGGCGACGACAAAATCCACCCCCTGAAGGCCAGCCGCAATCATGTTGTTGACGGCGTTGCCGCCGGCTCCGCCGACGCCAAACACGGTTATTCGCGGCTTCAGCTCACGGATGTCGGGAATTTTCAAATTGATGCTCATGGCTGCCTCTTAATCTGCGTACGCACGGCTTCTGGCCCCTGATCGCGGCCCTCTCCCGTGCGCTCCCGCCGGGAGAGGGCGGGGAAGGGAGCACACATCTGATGGTTAAAAGCTTTCGCGAAGCCATCGTCCGACCCGAGCGACATAGCCGCCCGCCCCTGACTTGAATTGCCGCGTGTATCGCGGCTCGAAATGTTCCAGGTGAGCGAGCTGCGGATAGACCAAAAGGCCCGCCGCCACCGCGAAAGCTGATCCCCTGGCGACCTCCGGCAGCCCCGAAATGCCGAGCGGCCGACCGATGCGAACCGGCCGCCCAAGAATGCGGGCCGCAAGATCGGTGAGGCCGGTGAGCTGACACGCCCCGCCGGTGAGAACCACGCGGCCACGCGGTTCCGCGGCAAACGGAGAGACGGCGAGACGGTCGCGCACCATCTCCAGAATCTCCTCGGCGCGCGGCTTGATGATGTGGGTGAGCTCCGCCCGCGACACGAAACGTGGCGCTTCACGGTCCTCGCCGTTGACGATCGGCACGGTGATCATGTCGCGTTCATCCGCTCCTCCGGCCAGCACACTGCCATAGAGCGTTTTGATTCGCTCGGAGTCGTTCACGCTCGTGCCCAAACCGCGGGCAATATCGAGGGTCACGTGCCGCCCGCCCACCGCAAAGCCGTCGGCATGGATGAAGCGCCCATCCGCAAATACCGCCACCGTGGTCGTGCCGGCGCCCATTTCCACAACGGCCGCGCCGAGATCGGCCTCGTCGTCCGCCAGAGTGGCCAGGCTCGCCGCATACGGACCAGCCACCATGGCTTCCACCATAAGATGGCAGCTTTCTACCGTCAGTAGCAGGTTGCGGATCGGCCCTTCATCCGCTGTCACGACATGCATATCGGCCCCGAAAGTTGAGGCGAGCATGCCGCGCGGATCCCGCACCCCGCGAGCGTCATCGAGCGAAAATCCGATCGGAACGGAATGCAGGACCACCCGGCCCTCATGGGCCGACCGACGGGTGCCGGCTGCCAACACGCGCGCAATGTCGCGATCACGGACCGGCGCGCCAGAGATCCTGAGGGCGGCGCTCAGGCGCTCGCTGGCGAGCCGTCCCGCCGACACCGAAACGATGACGGATTCGACCTGGCACCGTGCGCTGCGCTCAGCGAGGTCCACCGCGTAACGCACCGCCCCTTCGGCTTCGACAAGATCGACCACATTGCCAGCCTTCATGCCAAACGATTCGGTGTGGCTGAACCCGATCACCTCGATGGCGTGGCTGCGTCTTCGCAACACATCCTGCGGCGGCTGCGGCTTGAGCCTTGCAATCAGGCACGCAATCTTGCTGGTGCCGACGTCGAGCACAACCACAAGCGCAGCGCGCCTTGGCGCCAGCGGCCGCATTTTCGGAGCGAGACCATAGTTGAGCGGGCTCATGCGTTGCCGCCCTTTGGTTTCTGGAGCTTCTTCTTCGCCGCTTCCTCGCGCGCCTGAAAGGCGCCGTCCGACAGGCGAACCGTAATGCGGTCCGCGAGGCGGAGATCGATCGCCGTAATGTCGCGGTTTGACAGCCTGACGTCGCGCTCCAGCGCGGCCAGCTGGTCCAGCGCCTGCTCGACATCGAATTCCGGCAGGCGGACGTCGACGCCATTCTTCAATCTGAGGTTCCAGCGCCGCTCGGCGACCAGAACCGAAGCGCGGACGTTCGCGCTCAGTTCGGGGCGGCGGCCGAGCATGGCAAGAAATTCGCGCGCGCGGGTCTCGGCGCCGGCGCCGACCACAAGCGGCAGGCCCGCGTCGCGCGCCAGCACGTAAGGCTCAAGCACGGTGCCATCATCGGAAATAACGCCGACGCGGCCCGCCTTCTGCCACAACGCAAACGCTTCACGTTCCGAAATAGAAATCACCAGGCGATCAGGCAAAAGCTTCTGGACGGTTGCTTCGGCGATCCATGGATTGGTCAACAGGCGCGCACGGGCATCGACGACATCGAAGAACAGCAGGGAGGTGCGCGAGGTGACGCCCGCGGCGGCGAGAATCTCCTCCCGGCTCAAATGCCTCTCGCCGGAGATCGCAACCGTCGCGATGCGGAACCCGGCCGCATTGGCTGCCGCGTCGCGGGCGTCCTTGAAGAAATCGATGACCTGGTTCGCCTGGCCGCCTCTGACAGCGCCGTAACCGGTGCTGGCTGCAATCATCAGGATCGTGGCGATGACGCCGATATGCCGGGGCAGGCGCGCCAGGCGGCTTGCGACGCGATCGAGAAACAGCGCAAAGCGGCGCCAGCGTGCGGAGGCATCCAGCGCGCCGAAGCCATGGCGGGGCCAGCGCCCTTGGGCCCGGGCGCGCCGCGAAACGGACGCTGCGACCGCGGCATTGCCAGGCCACGGCGCCGCTCTCCCACTCAACGATCCAGCGAAGCGTCCTCCACCATCCATTTAACCAGCTCTTCGAACGTCATGCCGGAGTAGGCAGCGAGCTCCGGCACAAGTGATGTCTCGGTCATGCCGGGCTGGGTATTGACCTCAAGGCAAACCAAGCCTTCGGTCCCGTCCATGCGGTCGTCGTAGCGAAAATCTGCACGACTTACCCCTCGACAGCCTAGCGCCTGATGCGCCAGCAGAGCCAGTCTTCGGACCTCTTGGTAAACATTTGGTTTAAGTGGCGCCGGAAGAAGGTGTTTCGAGCCTCCGGGAGCGTATTTTGCTTCGTAATCATAGAACTTCAGTGCAGGCACGATCTCGATGACCTCCAGCGCCTTGTCGCCGAGCACCGCACAGGTCAATTCCTTGCCGGCAATGAAGCGTTCGCACAGCAGGCGCTCGCCATAGGCCCAATCGTGGCGGGTCAGCTCCTGGGGCGGGTGGCAATGCGCCTCGGTGACGATGAACACCCCGACGCTGGAGCCTTCGGCGATCGGCTTGATGACGTAGGGCGGCGGCAGCACATGGGACTTTGCGGCCTCCTGACGCGACACGACGATCCCCTCGGGCACTGCCACACCGGCATTGGCCATCACAACCTTGGCGACGTCCTTCTTGATCGCAAGCGCTGACGAAAGCGGGCCGGAATGGCTGTAGGGAATCCCGAGGATCTCGAGCAGGCCCTGAATGGTGCCGTCCTCGCCCGGGCGGCCGTGCAGCATATTGAGAGCAACATCCGGCTTGAGGCGGGCGAGGACATCCGCAATGTCGCGCGCAACGTCGATGCGGCTGACCCTGTACCCATTACGGTCAAGCGCATCGGCGCAGGCTTTGCCCGAGCGGAGCGATACCTCGCGCTCCGCCGACCAGCCGCCCATCAGAACCGCGACGTGTTTCATGTGGTCATCGTCTTTCTATTGCTGCCGGCTAGTGGAACGATTTCGAAGTTCGAATCATATGCGAGTCATTCCGGGGCGCCGGCTTTAGCCCGCGAGCCCGGATCCATAACCTCCGCCTGGGGCTATGGATTCCGGGCTCGCCACCTTCGGTGGCGCCCCGGAATGACGCCCCGGAATGACCAGGCCGCGCATATGGTCGATTTCGATAGATATCGGGGTCAAGCCCGGCAATGACCGACGAGATCCAGCCTAAACAGAAAACGCACTACCGGAGCCGTGCCGGAATAGAGAACCCGTCATAGAGCCATGCGAGGCAGCGGAACAGGTCCTCCTCCGTTCGCTCCGCGAAGGTCTGCCGCACAACATCGCGGGCAATGTCTTCGGCATGATAGATGCCCCACATATACCGGGATTCGAGCTGGAGTCGCGCGGTTCGCACATAGCGCTCCGCCTCGTATTGCGCGAAGGCTCGCTCAAAATCGCCGTCTGCCAGATCGATCAGCGCAGCGAGGCAGACGCCGTCCTCGATCGCCATGCAGGCGCCCTGGGCGAGCGACTGCAGGGTCGGGTGCGCTGCATCGCCCACCAGGGTGACGCGACCCTTGTGCCAGTGCCGGATCGGGTCGCGATCCGCAAGCGGCCAGCGTCGTTCGAAATTCATCATCGCGAGCATCGCCTGTATGGCCGCGTGAGCGCCTGCAAAGGTGCGTTTCACTTCGGCACGATGATCGCGCTCCGCGAGCCGATCGGCGAATGTCGAAGTCCGGTAGACCGCAACGATGTTGAACTCGGCGCCGTGCCGCAGCGGATAATGTACGACGTGGAAGCCCGGGCCGGCCCACATGTAAACGTTGCGGCGGGGTACCGGATCGGGAACCGCGGGCATCGGCAGGAGGGTGCGCTGCGCCACATAGCCAAACTGATGCGGCTCTCCTTCCTGACGCAGCTTCGCCCGCACCGTGGAGTGCAGACCGTCGGCGCCAATCAGGGCCGCCCCTTCGAGGCAGGTTCCGTCCGCGGTTTGAACGATGACGCGGTCGCCGCGATCCTCAAAGCCGGTCGCCGCCACAGCAGGCTCGAACGCGATCTCCGGCCGCGTGCGGCAGGCGTCCGTCAGCACCCGATGCAGGTCGACCCTATGGACGATGATGTAGGGATGCCGGAAGCGTTCCCGAAACGACGCTCCGAGCGCAAGGCGCGTGATTTCCTCGCCCGAATAGGCGTCCAGCATCACGCAGGCCTCAGGCATATCGGCGTTGTCGAGAACCTTGGCGGTGATGCCCAGCCGATCGAACATCGGAACCACATTGGGGCCGAGTTGCACGCCGTAGCCGATGGCGCCGAACTCGGGCGCCTGCTCCAGGATGCGGACGCGGCGTCCGGCGCGGCCCAATGCAAGCGCCGTGGTCAATCCGCCGAGGCCGCCGCCCACGATGATGATGGGTAGGTCCGCGCCGTCCACGCTGTCACCCCCGCTTCACGCCAATCCGCTTGATCTCCCATTCCAGCTCGACGCCTGACGTTTCGCGGACGCGCGACCGCACTGTCTCGCCGAGGGTCTCGATATCGGCTGCGCTGGCTCCGCCCCGGTTGATGAGGAAGTTGCAATGCAGCTCCGAGACCTGGGCGGCCCCGATCGTCAAGCCGCGGCATCCGGCGGCGTCGATGAGCCGCCAGGCTTTGTGACCGGGCGGATTCTTGAAAGTCGAGCCGCCGGTCCGGCTCTTGATCGGCTGGGTCGTCTCCCGGCTTTCGGTGATACGATCCATCTCCGCGGCGATGACGGCCGGATCGCCGGCCGTCCCCTGGAACAGCGCTTCGGTGAAGATCACGTCATCCGGCACGCCGCAGTCGCGATAGCTGTAGCGCATCCCGGGGTTATTGAAGATGCAGATGCGGCCGGTGCGGTCAACGCCGCGCGCTGCGATCAGCACGTCTTTGGTCTCGCCTCCATAGGCGCCGCCGTTCATGCGCAACGCGCCGCCGATGGCGCCCGGAATTCCGCGCAGGAACGCGAGCCCGGAAATTGCGGCGTCCTGTGCGGCGCGCGCCACTTTCACGTCCGGCGCCGCGGCGCCCGCCCGGATACGTGCGTCCTCCTCCGCCGTGACATCGCTGAATCCGCGCCCGAGCCGGATGACCACGCCCGGAACGCCGCCATCGCGAACGATGAGATTGGAGCCGAGGCCGATGACGGTGACGGGGATCTGATGCGGCAGATGCGCCAGGAAGTATGACAGGTCCTCTTCATCTTCCGGTATGAACAGAAGCTGCGCCGGCCCGCCGACCCGGAACCAGGTGAACTCGGCGAGCGCCTGGTTGGGGACGAGCCGCCCGCGCAATTGCGACATCTGGGCCTTGAGGGCCGGCAAAATATCGGGGAAGGTCATTCACCTATAACGCGCCAGCAGCCGCTCTCTGACGTCGTCCCACATGGATGCTCTTCCAGGATTGCGGACATGCTCGGCGTGCCGTCGCTCGATTTCTTGCTTCTGCTCGGTCGTCAGCGCAGGCATCTCCTCAAATTCGGAACAGCTAAGACGGCTAGTGAACGCTGTCATCTGCAATGCTCCTGCGGTGCGCCAACAGATTTTCAATCGGCGTTGCCCACATCATCGGTTCGCATTGCAGCATTTCCAGGCGTTCCGTCATGGCCTCAAGGGAACTTCTCAACTCCTTCAGCTCGCGATCAAACGACTCGATGGTGGTGCTTTGCTCGCGTATTTTTTCCACCAAATGCTGTCGATCGGCTGTCGCGACCTTTGCCGCACTACCTGGTTGGGGAATTTCTTGGTTGCGCTTGGCGGCGTCTTCGATCCATTCGTCGACGGCCTGTCGCGCGTTCGCGAAAGCCTCCTCTGGCGTGTCGCCGTCTGACATGCAGCCGGGGAGATCGGGGACATAGGCGAGATAACCGCCCCCATCGTCGGCCGGCAACTCGATCACTGCGATCGAATAGAATTTCTGGCTCATTTTCCGGGCTCCCTTCCCGCACGCGCCGATATCGCCGCCTGTAAAAGCAGATGCCTGTCTGCCCACTGAACCAACAGCCGTATGTACACCGGACGAATCGGTCTTTTCGCTGGGATCGTTAGCGCACCCTTGAAGAGATCACTCGACACCTTGTAGTGACTGCCGCCCCCCGCTGGCGGTCTCGCCTCCATTCCGATTTGCTGACACAACTTCTCAACATCGCTAATGCCCCAGTCATTTTTCGGGTTCCCCCGCATGGCCTCCAAGAGCTTATTGAAGCGCACCAGTTGTGTCGCATCGCCTTCGCCGGTCACCCCCGGCCGCTTGCCCTTGGTCATAGCCCATCGCCCGATTTCCTCAACGACACATATAACAGCCCAAATCAGGTAGCGAAAGGCCCGCCCTTCGGCTCATCTATCTTCGCATTGCTGCGGCAGTCGCAGAATATTTTTAGCTCAGCAGAGACATACAGCGACCGTGGCCCGACGGTGAAGCGTTCCGCGCTGGCCGCAGCAGCGCAAGCAAGAAGGTCACGCCGCCGCTCCCAGCGCCGCCAGTTCGCTCGGCAGCGCGTAGGCCCATTGGGTGATGCTGCCGGCCCCGAGGCAGACCACGTAGTCGCCCGGGCGCGCAATGTTCTTGACCAGACTCGCGAGCTGCTGCGGCCCGTCGAGCCCGAGCACATGGCGGTGCCCCCGCGCCCGCAGGCCGGCGATCAGGCTGTCACGGTCCGCGCCCGCAATCGGCGCCTCGCCGGCCGGATATACATGAGCCACGATCACGCTGTCGGCATCGTTGAAACAGGTGCAGAACCGCTCGAACAGCGTGTGCAGGCGGGTGTAGCGATGCGGCTGCACCACCGCGATCACCTGGCCAGTAGTGGATTCGCGTGCGGCGCGGAGCACCGCCTCAATCTCGACGGGATGGTGACCGTAGTCGTCGATCACCGTGATGCCATTCCAGGCGCCGGTGCGGGTAAAGCGGCGCCGCACTCCGCCGAAGCCCGACAGGGCCTTGCGGATCACCGCATCAGCGATGCCGAGATTATGCGCGACCGCGATTGCGGCGGTGGCGTTGAGGGCGTTGTGGCGGCCGGGCATTGGCAGCATCAGTTCGTCAATGGTGTGCACGTCATCGCCGGTGCGGTCGCGGAACGCCACGGAAAAACGCGAACTGCCGTTCGCATGTTCAAGCCCGACCAGACGCACGTCAGCCTGCGGATTCTCGCCATACGTGACGATGCGGCGGTCCTCGATCCGGCCGACCATGGTCTGCACCACCGGATGGTCGGTGCACATCACGGCGAAGCCGTAGAACGGAACATTCTCCACGAAGGACTGGAAGGCGGACTGCACGGCGTCGAACGTCTTGAAATGATCGAGATGCTCGGGATCCACATTGGTGACGATGGCGATGTCGGCGGGCAGCTTGAGGAAGGTGCCGTCGGATTCGTCGGCTTCGACCACCATCCAGTCGCCGGCGCCGAGGCGCGCATTGGTGCCATAGGCGTTGATGATGCCGCCGTTGATGACGGTGGGGTCGAGGCGGCCGGCATCGAGCAGCATCGCCACCAGCGATGTGGTGGTGGTCTTGCCGTGGGTGCCCGCAATCGCGATGCAGCTCTTGAGCCGCATCAGTTCGGCCAGCATCTCGGCGCGCCGCACTACCGGCAGGCGTCTCGCCCGCGCCGCCGCGAGTTCCGGATTGTCGCGTTTGATCGCCGAGGACACCACCACCACATCGGCGCCGTCCAAATTATGCGCTGCATGGCCGATTGCGACTGCAATGCCGAGATCGCGCAACCGCTTGACGTTCTGGTTTTCGGCAACGTCCGAACCCGTCACCATGTAGCCGAGGTTGGATAGAACTTCCGCAATGCCGCTCATGCCAATGCCGCCGATGCCGACAAAATGGATCGGGCCGATGTCGCGCGGGAGTTTCATGGGTAGCGTCCGTCAAGCGCATATCCGGCATGGGCGCCGGGCCTGCATGGGGGTCCTCGTGGCGTCAACGTGCGCCAATTTTAAGGCTTGCAAGCGTTAATTCGTCGTGAGCAGAAGGCGCCTTGCGGGCCTGAACCTACCAGAAACTTAAAACGATCTGCTTCGTTCCCAGGGCTCGGACCGGCCTGGCCTGGAAGGGCGGGCGCGAACGCCCGTCCGCCGTGCGCCGGGCTCGTCGAAGGGCGCGTTCAAGACGTGGTCGCCGGCTCAGCGCTGGCCTGCTTCTCGCGCGGCCCGGCCACAAGCCCCATCGCCAGATCCGCCAGCCGATCCGCGCCGTCGAGCACTCCCTGGTTCCGCGCCGCGGCGGCCATTTCGGCAAGCTTTTCCGGCGAAGCCGCGAGCTGCGCGATCTCCGCGGCGACGCGATCGGGGGTGAATTGCGTCTGCTCGATCATGATGGCGCCGCCGGCTTGGTCGAGCATGCTGGCATTGGCGCGCTGGTCATGGTCGAGGGCGTGAGGCAACGGCACCAGGATCGCCGGCCGTCCGATTGCCGCCAGTTCCGCCACCGTGGATGCGCCCGAACGCGAGATCACGAGGTGGCTTGCCGCCATCCGGAACGGAAGATCGCGGAAGAACGGCTCAACTTCGGCGGCGACGCCGAAACGCCTATAGGCCGACCGCACCCGCTCGATGTCCTCGTCACGCGCCTGCTGGGTTACGGAGAGCCGCGCCCGCACCGCCACCGGGACAAGCTCGATGGCGGGAGGAACGACATCCGCCATGACGCGGGCGCCCTGGCTGCCGCCAAAGACCAGAATGCGCAGCGGCCCGTCAGCGCCCGGATACGGCGTCGCGGCCGCCTCGACGACAGCCGGCCGGATCGGATTTCCGGTATGAGTGACCTTGGCGGCGAGGCGCGGATCATCGGCCAAAAGTCCGCGAAAACCGGTGGCAATTGTCCGCACCCGCCGAGCCAGCAGCCGGTTGGCGCGGCCAAGCACGCCATTCTGCTCATGGATCACGGCTGGAATGCCGCGCAGCACCGCGGCCGCGAGCGGCGGGATGGTCGGATAGCCGCCAAAGCCGACAACGACCACCGGACGCAGCCGGCCATAGAGGAGCAAGGCTCTCATGGCGCCGCTGCAGAGCCTGGAGACGGCGCCGGCGATGTGGAAGGGATTTCGCCCCGCCAATGTTGCGCTGGGAACGATATGGGTGGCCCGCCCTGGAAATTCGCCATAGCGGCTGGCGCGCTCGTCGGTTACAAGATCGACTGTGACGCCGCGTCGGGAGAGCGCAACGGCCACGGCCTCGGCTGGAAACAAGTGTCCTCCGGTTCCGCCCGCCGCAACGATCACCAGAGGCGAGCCGCCGCGTTCCTGCATCAGAACGCACTCCCGGACGGCGCCGCCCTGCCGTCAGGCGGCGGGACGCCCGCTGTCCCGGGATGGCGGGGAGGCGCCTGCAACAGCGCCGCGCGGGGACGTTCGCGGGTGAAAGCGAGCAACATGCCCATGCCGTATGCCAGCGAGATCATCGAGGAACCGCCATAGGAGATGAACGGAAGCGTCATTCCCTTGGCCGGTATGAGCGCCAGATTCACCGCCATATTGATCGCCGATTGGGCCCCGAACAAGATGGCGAGCCCGGCGATCGAGAATCGCGAAAAGGGGTCCTCGTTGCGCATCGCTTTGCCAAGGGCGCGCAGCACGATGAACGCGAACAAAAGGACCAGAATCAGACACAGCACGATGCCGAATTCCTCAGCGGCGACGGCGAACACGAAATCGGCATGACTGTCGGGCAAGATGCGCTTCACGGTGCCTTCACCGGGTCCCTGGCCGAACCACCCGCCGCGGAAAAACGATTCGACAGCAGCGTCGACCTGGAACGTATCGCCGGAAGCCGGATCAAGGAAACGCTTGATGCGCCGGGCCACGTGCGGGATCGTCGTGTAAGCGGCGAAAAGACCGAGCACGGCGGCGCCGCCGAGACCCGCCACCCACACAAGCCGCATGCCGGCCATGAAAAACAGCGCGCCCCATACGAGCGCAATCAGCATAGTCTGGCCGAAATCAGGTTGCAGGACCAGCACGCCCACCGCGCCGAGCAGCAGCATCAGCGAAAACGTGGTCGCCGGCATATCGGGCTTGCGGGCTGATTCGGCAAACAACCATGCGCTGAGAACGACGAAGGACGGCTTGAGGAACTCGGACGGTTGAATGTTGACCCCGGCGAGGACGATCCAGCGGCGGGCGCCTTTCACCTCGGCGCCGACGAACAATGTGACGACGACCAGCGCCATGCTGATGATGAAGACGACGAGCGCGAGACGTCGGATCTGGCGCGGCGACAGGAACGATACCGCCAGCATGACGGCGATCGCCGGCGCCAGAAACAATAAATGGCGATGCACGAAATAGAATCCGTCGAGCCCCAGGCGGGCCGCAACCGGCGGGCTCGCCGCGAGCGAAAGCACGATGCCGCCCAGCATGATGGCGCCGAGAGCCAAGAGGCTGAACCGGTCGATTGTCCACCACCATGCCGCAAGCGGCGTTCGTTCGACGCGCGAAACCATGGTCTAGTTCCCGGTTGGGGACAAGGGCGACGGCGCCCCGTCGCCCCCTCCCTGCTTGCAGCAGGGCAATCGCATGTGGGCGGTGGCCTGCGCCCTCCCGCTTGCGGGAGAGGCGCAGACGGGGGCGCACCACATGAGATCTGCCCTGCCGCTTGCGGGGGGGAGGCGAAAGGTGAATATGGTTCTCACCCTGTTAATAAAAAATTGTAACTGCCCAGGTTGTGCCTTTCCCGTCAACTGATCCGCAACGCGCTCATTTGGATTTGCGCGTCCTGCGTGAGGGCCTGGATGACGTTCCAGCCTTGCTTTTTGGCGGTTGAGATGAAGGAGCGGATGACGGCGAAATCCATCGCCCCGTCCAGGCTGCGGAAGCAGCCGGAGACTTTCTGTTTGACCTTCATCATCCTGCCATCG
>JAJPKK010000043.1 GCA_021323775.1 Hyphomicrobiales bacterium | reverse complement strand
GCGTCAGCCGGTTGAAGCTGCGGTTGAAGGCGTCATGCTTGGGCGCCTCCTCGCAGTAGAAGTCGGTGAACGCCCGCAGCGTTATTCCGTCGGCGATGCGTTCACGCCGCTCGCGATAATCCCAGTTCTTCACGCGCATCAGAACCAGTGCGCGCAACACCTGCGACGCGGTGAGGCCGCGGCGGCCCTTACGCGGCTTTTTGAGGCCGCGCACCAGGTCGCGGCGCACCCGCTCGATCAGCGCCGGTTCGCCTGCGTTAATCCCGTAAAGACGCAACGCGATTACGGCGCAATTCTGGTCCGCGTGAGCAACCTTTTTTGACGCCTTACACGGCCTCTTTCCGGAACCCCGGCACGGCGTCCTGCAGCGCGCGGTAGATCGCATCGCGGTCATTGCGCCGCAGCGCCTGTTCGAGCGCCGCAAGCCAGGCTCGCAGCGTCTCGAGCGCGGGACTGATTGGGCGGGCCGCGACTATGCCGGCGATGCCGATATCGGCAGTGGGCTCGTCGGCGGCGAACAGGATCTCGTTGAGGCGCTCGCCCGGGCGAATGCCCGTGAAGGCGATCTCAACGTCCTTGCCGGGTTCAAGCCCTGACAACCGGATCATCCGTTCGGCGAGGTCGACGATCCTGACCGGCTGGCCCATGTTGAGCACGTAGACCGACACATCTGAGCGTTGCGGCGCCAGGGCGTGGGATGCGGCCGTCACCACCAGGTCGCAAGCCTCGCGAATGGTCATGAAATAGCGCACCATGTCGGGATGCGTGACGGTCACCGGGCCGCCGGCCTCGATCTGGGCCTTGAACTTCGGCACCACCGAGCCATTGGAGGCGAGCACATTGCCGAACCGCACCGCGATGAGGCGCATGGACGAACGGCCGCCGCCGCGGGCGCAAAAATCCGCGTCGAGCGCCTGACAATACATTTCGGCGAACCGCTTGGTGGCCCCCAGCATCGAGATCGGTTCGATCGCCTTGTCGGTGGAGATCATCACCATGGCGGCGGCGCCGCTGGCGACGGCTGCGTCCGCCACGTTGATGGAGCCGAACACGTTGGTCTTGACGGCCTCCTCCCAGTCGCGTTCGAGCAGCGGCACGTGCTTGAGGGCGGCGGCATGAAACACGATGTCGGGCTTGAACTCGGTGACGAGGCGGATGACCCGCTCGCGGTCGCGAATGTCGGCAATGCGGCCGTCCACCTTGGCCTTCGCATCCTTCAGGCGCAATGTCTCCAGCACGGAATGGAGCGCCGGTTCGGAATTCTCGATGACCATCAACCGGCCGATGCCGTAGGTCACGAGCCGGTCACAGATCTCAGCCCCGATCGAGCCGCCGCCGCCGGTCACCACGGCGGCCTGGCCGCGCACGAATCCTTCGAGGCGGTGATAGTCGATCTTGGCGCTTGGCCGCAGCAGCAGGTCTTCGACCTGGATCGGCGCGAGCCGCAATGCCTCTCCGCCTTCCTCAAGTCCTGGCATACGGCTTGGCGTCAGGCCGATGCGCCGCGCGCGCGTGAGGATGGATTCGGGCCTCATCTCAGGCGCGAGCGCCGATGGGGTCATCACCAGGCGGGCCACCACCGTGCCGCGGTTGGCGAGTTCCTGCACGATCCGTTCCAGATCGCCGAAATCGCCGAGGACCGGAACGCCGCGGATCGATTGGTTGCGATCCGCCCGCGACGGCGACAGGATTCCGACCACCTGAACCTTCTTGACCGCGCCGCTTTCGATGCCGCGCAGCAGCACTTCGGCGTCGGCCGCCGGCCCCAGCACGAGGGTCGGCGCAAAGCCGTCCTCGCGCGCGTGCAAAAGGGTGCGAGTATAGCGGAAGTACCGGTAGACGACGCGCAACCCGACCAGGAAGAAAATCTGAAGGAACCAGTAGAGGGCGATCGTCAGCTTGCCGAAGAAGAATCTGCCGTAGACGTTCGGCGCCACCAGTACGTAGTCAAGGGCCAATAAAGTCAGCGCCAGGACGGTCGCAACTTTCGCGATGCCCACTACGTCGGGAAGCGATGTGAATCGCCATTTGTTCTTGAACAGCCCGAAGATCGAATAAACCAGGGCCGCGTAGAGAACAAAGCCTGGCAACAGCAGGAGGAGCAGGTTCCAGCGTTCCTCGAGACCCGATGCTTCGAAACGGATGTAGAACGCAGCCACGACCGCTGCGACCGCCGCCACGAGGTCGTGGATCAGGATCAGGGTCATGCGCGGCGTGAATTGCTGGAACATCAGTGCAGCGAAGGCCCTTTACATGCTTGGCTGGCTCGCTTCTCTGGCTCAGCCAGGAAAGTGAGGCCATTTCCCCGAAACGTCATCAACGCAATCTTGCTGGTATCCTTAAAGCCCCGCGAATGGTCCATAGCGGTATTTCTCTCTCCGCGCTACCTGCGGTCGTCCCCGGCAATCCACAGCCCCTTCTTTCATTCCCGGGCCCCTCCCTCCCCCTCCCCTGCAAGCGAGGAGGGAAGAGTCGGAGATGGGGAGGGGACGACCGATAGAGACGCAAGGGCATCATCGACGGCGCGGAGCACCTGCGCAGGGCGCAACTCGTCGAGACACTTGCTGAAACTCGCGATATGCCGTTCGCACCCCTCGTTCTGGCAAGGAAGGCACGGTAACGGATGCTGCACCAGCCAGACATTTTTGCGGCGCTGGACGGTTCCGGCCGCCTCCCACATCGGATCGAGCCCCCCGGCCGGGACCGGACCCCAGAGCCGGGGATCGGTCGGCCCAAACAGCGCGATGGTCGGGCACCCGGTCGCCGCCGCGAGGTGAGTAACCGAAGTGTCCGGCCCGACAAAGAGCCGGGCGCCGGACAGCAAGTGGGTCAACTTAGCCCAGGATGGCTGGCCGTCGCGGCGGACTATGTCCGGGAGGCCCCCCCATACCAGATCGAGATAAGCGCGCTCCGCCGCGGCCGGTCCGCCCGTTGCGACGACCTTCAGTCCGCGCGCGCGAAGGTGTGAAGCCAATTCACGCCATCCGTCCACGGTCCAGCGCTTATATTGAAACATCGGCGCTGCATGGATGACGGCGTAGGGATCCGGGTTGTCCACTTTCGCGTGCCACGAGGCGGTCGAGGCCATCGAGGCAGGGTCCGGAGGCGAAATGTCCCCCGGACACACGAGATGCGCGACGCGGGCAATGCCAAGCGCATCCGCGAGGCGCAGCATCTCTTCCAGCCGGTGCGCTCCCGGTCGTGGCGCGACACTGCGCGACAGCGCGAGCCGCCGCAGCGCGCCTCGGGCGCCGTCATCGACCGGCCCGACATGGCGTCGCCCGGCAAGGAGGGCAAACAGGGTGGGCCGATCCCCGCTCTGGGTCGAGACCGCAAGGTGGTAGCGCTTGGCGAGTCTCGCCGTGAGCACGAGACCTTGCCAGACACTTGGACGCGACGGCATGGTCACGACCTTGTCGATGTCAGGATTGCCCTCCAGAATCCTGGCCGTGTCTTCAAACACGAGCACGTCGATGACGGCCTGCCGGAACGCGCGCCGCAAGCTCGCGATGAGCGCAGTCGCAAAAAGCACGTCGCCGAGCCGCCGCAGGGCCACCACCAGAATGCGCGGTCGGGGCGGCAGGTCGAGGGGTTTCATGGGTATGACTTAAGGCTCCGGATGCCTGCCTGGCGGGACGATTTCGAAATCCGAATCAAATGGTGTCATTCCGGGGCGCGGGCTTTAGCCCACGAGTCCGGAACCCATAACCGTCAGCCGAGGGCCATGGATTCCGGGTTCGCCACCTTCGGTGGCGCCCCCGAACGACCAAGCCGTCCATATGATCGGTGTCATGGAATCGCTCCACCAGAGCCTTGGCTAGCTGTCGGTCTCCGGCGATGGCGCGACCTGGCGCGAAGTTGGGCTCGCGGCCCTGATCGCGCGCCAGACCTTCTCATGCGTTGCTGGCATCTGGACATAGGGCGCGCCGACCCTCCCCAGCGCGTCGTTGACGGCATTCATTACCGACGACAGCGCCCCGACGGTGCCGGATTCGCCGGCGCCCTTGACCCCGAGGGGATTGGTTTTGGTGGGCACTTCGTTCTCGCCCAAGGTGAACGCGCAGAAATCGCCCGCACGCGGCATGGCATAGTCCATGAAGGAGCCGGACATCAACTGGCCGGAGGCGTCATAGGCGATGTTTTCCATCAGCGCCTGGCCGACGCCCTGGGCGATGCCGCCGTGCAGCTGACCCTCGACCAGCAGGGGATTGATGACGCGGCCAACGTCATCCACCGCGGTGTAGCGCACGAGCGTGACCGCGCCGGTTTCGGCATCGATCTCGACTTCGCTGATGTGGCAGCCGTTCGGAAAGGTGCGCGCCCCGCCCGAGAAAGTGCCGGTCTCGAACAGGCCGGGCTCAATATGTGGCGGCAGCCTTGCCGGCGCAAAGGCGGCGCGAGCCACCTGCATGAGGTCGATTGCCTTGTCGGTGCCCGCGACCACGAATCGGCCGCGCTCGAATTCGATATCGTGCTCGCCGGCTTCCATCAGGTGAGCGGCGATGCGGCGGCCTTTGGCAACGATCTTTTCCGCCGCGATCAACATCGCGGTGCCGGCCGAGACCGTGGAGCGCGAGCCGAACGTGCCGGTGCCGATCGCGATCTGGTCGGTGTCGCCGTAATTGAAGCGGATGCGCTCAGGCGGAATCCCGAGGCGGTCCGAAATGATCTGGCGGAACGTGGTGGCGTGGCCCTGGCCGTGATCGTGGGTGCCGACCGAGACCGTCACGGCACCGGTCGGGTCGAAGCGGATCTCGGCGTGCTCGATCAGGCCCGCATTTGAAGCCTCGACGGTCGAGGAGATGCCGATGCCGCGCAGCTTGCCGCGCTCCTGCGATTCGCGGCGCCGGGCCGCAAAGCCTGCATAGTCCGCGAGCTTCAGGCAATCTTCGAGGTTCTTGCCGAAATCGCCGCAGTCGTAAGTATAGACCAGGGCCGTCTTGTACGGCATGGCGGCGGCCGGAATCATGTTGCGGCGGCGCAGCTCCGCAGGGTCGATGCCGAGCCGGCGCGCCGCAAGGTCCACCATCGTCTCGATCACGTAGGCGGCCTCGGGACGGCCGGCGCCCCGGTAGGGACCGGTCATCATGGTGTTGGTCATCACGGCCGTGGTTTCGACATGGATCGCCGGGATCACATAGGTGCCGGCCAGTACGCCGATATTGTTGGTGGGCGGGCCGGCGTTGCGGTCGGACGTATAGTAGGCGCCGATGTTGCAGAACGTCCGCACCGAGAGCGCGAGGAACCGGCCGTCGCGGTCGAGCCCGAGTTCCGCCTCCGTGATGTTGTCGCGGCAGTGCTCATCCGACTGCAGCCCCTCGCTACGCTCGGCAATCCACTTCACCGGACGGCCGGCGAGTCGCGCTGCGAGCGCCGCCAGCACGTATTCGGGGTAAAGCCCGCCCTTCATGCCAAAGCCGCCGCCGACATTTTCCGCGACGATGCGAAACTGCGTCTCCGCCACTCCGAATACTTCGGTTGCGATCATGCGGCGAATCATGTGCGGCCCCTGCACGGTGCAGCGCAGGGTGTGGCGCGCCTCGCGAGCGGCGTATTCCGCGAGGCAGCCGCGTGGCTCCATGGAATTGGCGGTGAGCCGGTTGATCGCCATGCGGTGGCGAATCACATGCGCCGCGCTGCCCAGGGCCTTTGCAACTGCGGCCTTATCGCCTGCCGTGTGGGTGAAGGCCTGGTTGTCCGGGCACGCTTCCCATACGGCGCGGGCATTCGGCGCGATGGCGTCCGCGGTGTTCGACACGGCCGGCAGTACGTCGTATTCGACCGCGATCGCCTCCGCGGCATCCTTGGCGCGCTCGAGCGTCTCGGCCACCACGAACGCCACCGGTTCGCCCACATAGCGCACGCGCTCGCGCGCCAGAAACGGCTGCGATGAGGTGAAAGCCGGCGCGCCGTCGCGCCGCTTGCGCGGGTTATGCGGCCGCAGCGCACCGAGGCGGAGGACCTCCGCGTCGTTCCCGGTCAGCACGAGGAGGACGCCGGGCATGGCCCTCGCCTCCGCGGCATCGATCCGCACGATCCCGGCATGGGCGTGCGGCGAGCGCAGCACGCAGGCCCGCGCCTGCCCGACGGCCTGAACATCATCGACGTAGCGCCCCGCGCCCCGCAGGAGGTAGGGGTCTTCCTCCCGCGGCGCCGGCTGCCCGATGCCGAATTCGCCCATCCCTGAGGTCAGCCCCTGAACTTCTTCGCTAGCGCGTCGGCGCCGCGGCCCAGCAGCGCCACGTCGGAGCCGACCGCCACGAATGTGTAGCCCCAGGCGATGTAGCGACGCACCTCTTCCTCGTTGCCCGAGAGGATGCCGGCGGGCTTGCCGACGGCTTTGAGGCGGCGGACGCAGGTCTCCAGGGCTTTCTGCACGTCCCGATGGGCCGGATTGCCGATATGGCCGAGCGAAGCGGAAAGGTCGGACGGTCCGATGAACACGCCGTCCACGCCCTCGACCGTCGCAATGGCCTCAAGCTCATCCATCGCGCTGCGTGTCTCCACCTGGACCAGGAGACAGATCTCTGAATTTGCCTTGTTCAGATAGTCGGCGACGCGGCCATAGCGGCTGGCGCGGCTCGCCACCGCAACGCCGCGAACCCCGGCCGACGGATAGCGCACCGCCTCCACGGCGCGCTTCGCCTCGGCTGGATTTTGCACGTAAGGCACGAGCAGCGTCTGCGTCCCGAGATCGAGGCAGCGCTTGATGAGGACCATGTCGTTCCATGCGGGCCGCACGATCGGGGTGGCAGCGCCTCCCTCGCAGGCCTGCAACTGCGACAGGACATCGGGGATTTCATTGGGCGAATGCTCAGTGTCGATGAGCAGCCAATCGAAGCCCGAGTCGCGCAGGATGTCGACCGCAATGTTGCTGCAAAGGCTGCACCACAGGCCGATCTGAAGCTCTCCGGCCGCGATGGCGTGCTTGAAACGGTTACGGGGGAGTTCCATCATTTTCTCCGGTCAGGGCGGATGTCAGCCGCCGGATCGAACCTCAAAGGACGCCCTAGCCGGGGAAGGTGGGGGACAGGCCGCGACGAACGCGGGCCGTGAGGATCGACAGGTCAATAGAGCGGATTTCGATCGCATTCAATCGCGCACTTGCGTCGTCGCCGGCCCAGCCGTAACAAGGCCAAATCTCATGGCAGTTCCCACTGGTCATCGCCGGGCTTGTCCCGGCCCTCCCGACAATCTTGCAGCTTTGCCATCCTGTTCGAGATCGCCGGGACAAGCCCGGCGATGACGCCATTACTTTTGCCCCTGTTACGCTACAGCGGTTCCCGGTCGACTGGAATCACTTGTAGCGCGGGCAAAGGCGCAACCGAAGTCTGTTGCCGATTTCGGAACGATTGACCGCCGAAGTCGGGCAGGCCCGACTTCGGTGCGTCGTGCCCACCAGCGCTCGGCCTTTCGAGGGCCGGTGGGCGCGCGGAGCCTGTGATCGGGCCGGCCGAAGGCCGGACCCGTTGGCTTTACCGCTGTAGTCCGAGCCTCGCGTAGCGCCTGCACGGCCCCCCGAAATTCGCGGCGCCGCCGAGACAGACCCGGCAAGGCCCCCCATATGCGGTTGAACACGATTGAAATCTGCTCTCATGCAAGGGGTTCACGATGAGGACGATCATCTGCGGTGCGTTGATGGGGCTCATGTTCACGACGGCAAACGCAGCCGTCGAGGAAGACGTACATAGCGCCCGCTTCATGCTGCCTTATTGCAAACTCACCTCCAAGCAGACCATGGCCAACACCAGGAATGCTCTGATTTATGGCCAATGCTTCGGCGTGATCTCGGGCATCGTCCTGATGGAAGAACTGCTGCGACAGGCGGAGGCGAGTGGGAAGGCTCAACTCGATCCTGTCCTGTGCACGGACATCCCGGGCAATACAATGATCGAACATCTTGTCAATGTTGTCGTGAAGTACGGCTCGGCACATCCGGACCAGACCCACGAAAGATTTGAAGTCCTTGCTTTCACCGCGTTACACGACGCATGGCCCTGCAAGAGATGAGCGCAGTCGATGTCAGGATATGCCCGGTTTGCCGATGTCGGGCGCCAGAAGTCCGGTGACTCAAGGCAGGGCAGCAAAGCGGCGTGCATGGCCGAAATTTTCTGGCCGATATTTTGGCGGTGTGTACATCCCCCGCAGGGAAGCGGCGCCAGATAGCTTTTGGCTGGGGGGCGTTTACGATCTGCCTGGCCGCCGCAAGGAGGATCGCACGTTTCTAAGCGGAAGGATGAAGGCTCCCCATCTCTCCGGAAGGCATTGTGTAAGTTCCTCATCGCTTAGAGGGTACTGAAATTTGTCAGATATTAAATTGTCAGGTCGTCGACGACTAACGACTGAGCGTCTCCAATTCCGGGAAGCGCTTGTACTCGGCCGCACCGCACAGCTCTTTTACGACGGCCGCCGGGTTTGCCTGGTTCGCGGGCCCGAGCTGTGTAAACTCATCGATAAACTGATCGAAGCGGCCGCCAACGAAGACCGCGAGCAAATCCTTGTTGCCGGCGTGCCGGCCGTCGCTGTCCCGGGCGGTGAAGCGCGCGCATGCGACGTAGCGGTTCTTTTGGCCGATTTGCTGGAGCGACGGCTCCGAGACATAGGCGTCGCTGATATGGGTCGGACCGCTCAAATAGCTGTGCAACCCGGCAAGAATATCGGCCCGGTAGTTGTCCGGGTAGACATTGAGGCGCGCCTCACGCTCCTCGCGCGAGCGGCCGGAAGCACAACCTGCCAGGGCCGCCGTAAGACAGACGGCCAGCAGAACGCGGAGCGCCCGGCGCCGGACCCGTATCATAGCACTCCCCAACCCCTACCGCGTGTTTCCCGCCAGTCCCATCAACGGCCCGCCGCTTCCCGCATGCGTTTTATAACGGCGGCTCGCGGCGTCGTCATCCGCTCTCACCCCTTGCCCGCGCCATCGTGAATGGTAATTCGGAGTGAAGGATGTTACGTCCGCATTCGTTCACGACGTTATTGCGGGGCTTGACCCGGCAATCCATCCCCGGTCAAGTCCGCGGGTGATGAGCGAAGGGCGAATATGGTCCAGATGCAGGCCATGCTCAGGAAACTCCAGGTCTGGCGTGACCGCCGCGGAAGGCTCTCCGCCCTCCGGGTGGCGGCCCTGGCATTCCTGTTGCTGCCGGTGGGCATCGCGCTATGGAATGCCGACGCCATCGTCCATGGCGCGCGGCCGCTCAACGACGTCATCCACCGGGCTGGCTTCTGGATGCTGATGTTCATCCTGACGACGCTCGCTATTACGCCGCTGCGCCGCATTACCCGCGTCGGCCAGCTCATTGACGTGCGGCGCATGCTGGGGGTCGGGGCGTTTGTCTACGGGGTTGCCCACATTTTGCTCTACACGGCCGACCAGACATACGACCTCATCAAGGTTGCGAGCGAAATTACGCAGCGGGTCTATCTCACCATCGGCTTCACAGCTCTTGTCGGCCTTGCGACGCTGGCCGCCACGTCGACCGACGCCATGGTGCGCCGCCTGGGCGCTCTGCGCTGGCAGCGGCTGCATTATGCCGTCTACGGCATCGGCGTTCTGGCGCTCATCCACTACTTCCAGCAGACCAAGGCGGATGTCAGCGTTCCGACATTCACGGCGGGCGTGTTCGGTTGGCTGATGGGCTATCGGGTCGTCATCAAGCTGTGGAAGGTGCCGGGCGAATTGTCGACGCTGGCGTTGGTCGGACTGAGCGTTGCAGTGGCCGGCCTGACATTCATCGCGGAGGCGGTCGGCATCGCCATCGTCTTCAACGCGCCGCCTCTGCTCGTGCTGCAGGCCGATCTGGATTTCGATGTGCCCCTTGACATGATCCGGCCGGGTTGGCTCGTGCTTGCAGCCGGCCTTGCGGTCACAGCGCTCAATTTCATCTGCGCACGCGTCGTAAAGCCGAGGCGGACCCGAGTCGCTCCCGGCAAGGATCGCGCCGGCGAGGCCGCGCGCGAACGCGCGCTGGCGTCGGCGAATTAGAGCGGGTTTCGATCAGCCGCGGCCGCTCCGCAACCGCGCGTCTCGCAGGGCGGGCAAAGCGAAGCGTGCCCACCCGCGCTCCGAACATCGCGCGCTGGTGGGCACTGCGCTCCTGAGCTTGTCGAAGGGGCGCCTTCGCCCACCCTGCGCTTCCATGTAATCCGAATGTGCCTTAGTTTGGCGTCGAATTTGACCGGAAGCGGCGTCCGACCTTGGGTTGCGCGGTCACAGGCGCAGGAGAATTGCATGCAGTTTGGGGATTTGCGCGGCTGGATCGCGCATCTGAGGCGGGAGGGCGAGCTTCATGAGGTCAGCGCCGAGGTGGACTGGGATTGCGAGCTTGGCACCATCACGCGGCGCGCCTTCGGCAACGGCAACGGACCCGCCCTGCTGTTCAGCAATATCAAGGACTACCAGCACAACGCCCGCTGCACGCAGCTGTTCACCGGCGGCCTGTCGAACTATTCGCGTGTTGCGCTGATGTTCGGCCTGGGAAAGAACGCTTCGATCACCGAGCTGGTACAAGCCGCACGCAAGGCGTACTCGGGCCGCGTCCCGCCGGTCCGAGTCTCCACCGGCCCGGTGAAGGAAAACGTCATCACCGGCGACGACATCAATCTGTTCGACTTCCCGGTGCCACGCTGGCATCGCCGTGACGGCGGGCGCTACATCAACACCATGCAGGGCACGGTGACGCGCGATCCGACCACCGGCCGCATGAACGTCGGCATCTATCGCGGCATGATCGGCCAGAAGAACACAATCCCGGTGCTGCTGTGGCGGCCGCAGAACTGGGGCCAGGATTTTGCCAGGTACAGCGGCAAAGGCGAGGAAATGCCGGTGGCTTTCATCTACGGATGGGAGCCGTGCCTGCCGTTCTGCGCCTCCTCCCCGGTGCCGCCGGACGTGTCCGAATACGATGTGATGGGCGCGCTGCGCGGCGCCCCGGTGGAACTGGTCGATTGCGAGACGGTGCCGCTCCAGGTGCCGGCGTCGGCCGAAATCGTGATCGAGGGATGGATTTCGCCCGACCCGGCGACCTTCGAAATGGAGGGACCGTTCGGCGAGTACACTGGCTATTTCGGCGGCGATCAGAGCCTCAAGCACAAGGTGCGGGTGACCGCCATCACCCATCGCGACAAGCCGATCTTCCGCGGCACGCTCGAAGGCACATTGCCGAAGATGCTCAACGAGAACAGTATCATGAGCTCGGTGCAGCGCGCCGCGCTGGCATGGAATATCCTCGAACGCTCCGGCGTGCCCGGCGTGACCGACGTGCACTGCCCGCCGGCCAACAACGGCACCACGCTGATGATCCAGTTAAAGCAGACCTACCGGGGCCAGGCCAAGCAGGCAGCCGCCGCGATCTGGGGCTCGAATGCCGCCCACCTTCGGTACAAGCACATCTGGGTCGTCAACGACGATATCGATATCCACGATTATGGCGCGATCGATTGGGCTTTCGCGTACCGGGTCAACGCGGCCGAGGACGACATTGTGTTCTTTCCCGGCACCTTCGGATCGGCGCTCGATCCGTCGACGCGCCTGAAATTCCGCGACACCAACATCTACGGTACCGGCAAGTGGTCGCGCGTATTGATCGACGCCACCATCAATCTCGATTTCGAGCCGGAGGCGAACTACAACGGCGACCGCTACCCGCCGATGGTCAAGCCCGATGAGCGCGACTGGGAGCACGTCGACCGCCGCTGGCAGGAATACGGCTTCACACGCGATTGACCGTCATGCTGGAACGTGTCCCCACCGCCTTTGACGACCGCATCTACGGGGCGGATTGGCGCGCCTGGATCGATCCGGAAGTGCCGGACGAGATCGCGCCGACCACCTTGCTGCTCGATCGCCACCTGGGCACGCCGGTCGAGCGCAAGGCTGCGCTCATTGTCGACGGCGCGCCGATCAGTTACGGGGAATTGACGCGGCTCGTCGCCACAGTGTCGAGCGAACTTGCGGCCCGCGGCGTCGCGCCGGACGACCGCATCCTGCTGTTCGGCACCGACAGCCTTGACTACGTCGCGATGTGGCTCGGCGCCGTGCGCGCCGGCGCCATCCCGGCGGTGGTGTCCGACCTCTATAAGGCGCGCGAGCTTCTTCATTTTCTTCGCGATACCGCCGCGCGGCTCT
The DNA here is from genome assembly GCA_021323775.1 of Hyphomicrobiales bacterium. Taxonomy (GTDB): domain Bacteria; phylum Pseudomonadota; class Alphaproteobacteria; order Rhizobiales; family Xanthobacteraceae; genus JAJPKK01. Next base: position 12,000 of record JAJPKK010000043.1, on the reverse strand, counting down.
GCTTTATCGATGCCGAGCAGATCGGCAAGCTTATCGAGATTGCGGACGCACTGCCGCCCTCCCTGCACACCATCATCATCCGTGGCGAGTTTCCCGCGCTCCCAGGAGAAGGTCGGGAGCTAACCAGGCTCGAAGGCCGCAAGGTGCTCCCTTTCGCCGCCATCCGTGACGGACATGCGACGACAACTCCGCCGCTCCTCCGCCATCGCAACGACATTACGTATATGTTCTTTTCCGGCGGCACGACCGGCACCGCCAAGGGGATCACCCACTTGGCCCACGACTTCGTGCTTGTTTCCGAACGCCACGGCCGCTTCTGGCAATACCGCGAAACCGACGTGGTGTTTGCGACGTCGAAGAAATATTTCACGCACGGACTGTGGCCGGGACTTCTGATCCCGCTCTACTGGGGCGCGACGGCGGTCTTGATGCGGCGTCCGCCGGTTCCCGAACCGGTACTTCGCACTTTGGCGGACGCCGGAGTGACCAAGCTCATCACCGTACCGACGGTGCTGAAGAATATTCTCGAGCACGTCCGGCAGTCCGGCACGAAGCCAAATTTTCCGGCGCTCGATTTCGTCGCCAGCGCGTCAGAGAGAATTCCGCCCGAAATCTTTTCGCGCTTCTACGAACAGTTCGGCGTCGAGCTGTTCGACTCGATCGGCAGTTCCGAAATCACCTATGAGTGGATCGCCAACCGCCAGAAGGAATTCAAGCGCGGCAGCCTCGGCAAGCCGATATTCGGCTACGAGGTCCGCCTGATGTCGGCAGACCATGGCGACGTGACCGAGCCCAACGTGCCCGGCGAAGCCTGGATCAAAAGCAAAACTGCGTGTTTCTTCTATTGGCGCAAATACGACAAGTCGCGTGAGACGTTCATCGGCGAATGGACGCGAACCGGCGACAATCTGTATTTCGACGAGGATGGCTTCTTCTGGTTCTCCGGCCGCAACGACGACATGTTCAAGGTCAAGGGCCTGTGGGTCGCGCCCATCGAGATCGAGGCGGCGCTCACCGGCCACCCCGCGGTGCACGAAGCGGCGGTGGTGTCGTTCACGGATCGCGACGGGTTCACCAAGCCGAAGGCCTTTGTGGTGCTGCGGCAGGGGCATGCGCAAAGCGAGGCGCTGATTGGCGAGCTTTGCGCCGCCGTGCGCCCGCTCGGCGGCTACAAGGTGCCCGAGCGATTTGAGTTCGTCGATGAGCTGCCGCGCACCACGCTGATGAAGATCGACCGGCGGTCGTTGCGCCAGCGTGGGTGATGCTGTCAACAACGGCGCTTGAATGGTTCGGCTTCATGAAGCTATTTCAACTCGCATGAATAAAGCCGGCGTCGCTGAGACGAAGAACCGCCTATCTCGGCTTGTTCGAGAGGGCACGATCCGCCGCCCAGAGATCCCGTGCCGCGCAACTTGTTCATGGAGCAGCCGCCGCGCCCAAAGCGCGGCGTGTCAACAATCAGGGCGCCGTTGGAAGAGCGGCGGAATAGCCGGTGAAGTTTTGCGATGCTTCGGCGGTCGCGCCTACGCCTAGAACAGGAGTGCCTGCGCGGCGCGGTGTACACCCGCTCGCAACCGCCAACAAGGCGAAGACCTTACCGGCAGCCGGGTTGCGCCTGAAATCGAAATGGCATGCGCCCTTTCGCCTTCTAATGCCCATCGCCGACGCCCCGTCGTACGCATGCCTGCAACGCGAAAAGCTGGCTGGCGGTCGAGTTGCAAGCTCGGCGAAATGATCCGATATCAGCCAGACGCACGGACCGCGCCGAGCTGGAGCCCCAACAGGGAAATGCGTAAACGGAAGGAGCCCGTTACATGATCGACGTGCACTACTGGACGACGCCCAATGGGCATAAGGTGACGATTTTTCTCGAAGAGGCTGGATTGCCGTATAAGATTTTCCCTGTGAACATCGGCAAGGGAGAACAGTTTCAGCGCGCGTTCCTGGAGATCTCGCCCAACAACCGCATCCCGGCCATCGTAGATCATGATCCCCCCGGCGGCGACGCGCCAGTCTCGGTGTTCGAGTCGGGCGCCATCCTGCTCTATCTCGCGGAGAAGACGGGCAAGTTCATCCCGAAAGACCTGCGCGGCCGGGTCCAGACGCTCGAATGGCTGTTCTGGCAGATGGGCAACCTCGGCCCGATGTCCGGCCAGAACAATCACTTCATGCATTACGCGGTCGAGAAGCTGCCCTACGCGATCGACCGCTATCGCAACGAAGTCAACCGGCTTTACGGCGTGCTCGACCGCCGCCTTGCGGACCGGGCGTACCTCGCCGGCGATTACTCGATCGCCGATATGGCGAGCTATCCGTGGGTCGTGCCCCACGAGCGCCAGGGCCAGAACATTGCGGATTTCCCCAATGTGAAGCGCTGGCTCGACGCCATCGCGGCGCGGCCCGCGGTGGCGCGCGCCTACGCGCTAGCCAAGGACATCAATCCGAATCAGGGCGGCATCCGCACCGCGGAGGAGCGCGCCATCCTGTTCGGTCAAACGGCGGCGTCGGTGCGAGCCGCGGTTCGCTGAGCGGTATGGAGCGCGGGCATCCGGCCCGCTGCTCTACCCTCCCACGCGCGGGCCACGCCATATGGCGGGCGAGACGCCCGCTTTCCCAGCGCAGCGCTACGCCACTCCGAACACCCGGCGCGGCGTAGCCGGTGTTCGCAACAGCAGGACAACGACGATTGCGAGGTTGAGCAGATTCGCGCCGATCGCCGCCACGAAGGCCGGCGCATAATATCCGAACCAGTCGTACAGGAATCCGCCCAGCCAGGCGCCCGCCGCCATGCCGGAGCCGCTGAACATCAGCAGCGTGGGGACCCGCCAGCTTGCCTCGCCAACCGGGAAAAGCGCTCGCAGCGTCAGAACGTAAGCCGGCACCAGACCGCTGAAGCCAAGCCCGAAGAACGCCGCCACCGTGAACAGGCCGATCTCGTCCTCGGTCATGGTGAAAGCCGTGAGCGCCGCCAACTGGCAAGCCGAACACACTGCGAGCGTCATCAGTCCACCCATGCGATCCGAGAAGGCGCCCCACAATTGGCGGCTCAGAAAGCCCGTTCCCAGGATGACCGACAGCATGGCGGCGCCGTGGGATGGGGCGATGCCAAGATCGGAACAGAACGCCACGAGATGTCCTTGCGGCAGCGCCATCGGCATGCAGCACAGGAATGCGGCGGCGCACAGCAACCCGTAGACGAGACCGGGCGGCCAGCCGAGAACGGTCCCGGGTTTAGGGTCGGCGAACGCGCCGCTGCGCCAGCGCAAAGACTTGGGCGGGGCGCGGAGAAAAATTGCCGCAAGCGGGATGATCGCCGCCATCTCGAACAGACCGTAAGTCCACATGGTTTGCCGCCAGCCCACTTCGGCGACGGCGCGCTCGAAGATCGGCGGCCATAGGGCGCCCGCGATGTAGACTCCGCTCGAGATCAGCGCCAGGGCTGATCCGCGGTGATGATCGAACCACTTGCTCACATAGACATAGAGCGGCGCATTGATGCCGCCATTGCCGATGAAGCCGATAAACAGGCCGTGGCCGACAAGCAGATTCCATCGTCCTCCAAGCGAAGACACCACGAGGCCGACGCACACCATCAAGGCGCCGAACATCACGGTCCAGCGCACGCCGATGCGTTCCGCGACGCGCCCCATCACGATGCCGCCGACGCCGACGCCGATCCAGCCGAGCGAGCCCGCCAATGCGGGCGTCTCGCGGGCGCCGCCGAATTCGGCCGCAATGGCTTTGAGCGCAACCACCGCGACCCATGGCGCGCCGAATGAGAAGGCAAGCGTGAGAAGCGCCACGGTGGCGACGACCCACGACGTTCGCGTTTCGATGGTCGCGGCAGGGATGGATGAATGCATCAGGGCGGCTCCGGCCCATATCGGGTGAGCGCAGATGAGCGCGGGGGTCGACACGGACAAGAACGATACGGACAAGAACTATAAAGCCGGCGCACCCGCGGTCAAATGCGCGCAGCGCTGTGCTGACCTGCCGGCATGCCGGGCGATTACATTTTGGCGGTCCCTGTCCCCGCTTGCGGGGAGATGGTCGGGGTGACCCCCACGGGCTGAGATTCGAAGCTCTGACTCGCGAAGATGCGCCGTCGCCCGGAATTTGCGGCAAGCGCGCAAATTCCGACCTCTCCCCGCAAGCGGGGAGAGGTGAGGCCCGCCGCCAAATGCGGTAGCCCTGGAGCGGCATGACGCGCTGTCGTTGTCTTGGCGGCGGTCGTTGCGTAAGCTCCGGTGCGAGTCCAAGCAGGGGTGACCCTACAGTGGGCAGGCAGGAGGAAATGACGCTCAGGCGGACCAGTGCGGCGCTCCGCATGCGAAGAAATGTCCTTGCGGCAGCCGTTTTCGCGGCGGGCGTCCTCATCGCGAGTGCGCTCGCACACGGGATCGCCGACGCGCAGACCTATCCGGTGCGTCCGATCACCGTCGTGGTGCCATTTGCGGCCGGCGGGCCGACGGACGTGCTGGCGCGCGTACTCGGCGAGCGCATCCGGGCCGACCTCGGCCAGCCAGTCCTGATCGAGAACGTCACCGGCGCCGGCGGATCGATCGGCGTCGGCCGTGTCGCCACGGCAGCGCCGGACGGCTATACGATCAGCGCCGGCCACTTCGGCACCCACGTCGCCAACGGCGCGATCTATCCGCTCAAATACGATCTTGTGCGCGACCTTGATCCGGTGGCGCGGCTTCCCAGCAACCCGATGCTCGTCGTGACGCGCAAAGATTTCCCCGCCGCCAGTCTCATGGAGCTCGTCGCGTGGCTCAGGGCCAATCCAGGCAAGGCGACGGCCGGCACCGCAGGCGCGGGGTCCGGCTCGCATATCGCCGGCGCCTTCCTGGCGAATCTGGTCGGCGCTCCGCTTGCATTCGTGCCTTATCGCGGCACTGCGCCGGCGATGCAGGATCTGGTCGCCGGACAGATCGATCTGATCGTCGACCAGGCTGCAAACTCCCTGCCTCAGTTGAGGCAGGGAAGCATTAAGGCGCTCGCCGTCGCAGCCGCGATGCGGCTTGCGACTGCTCCTGAGATTCCGACCTCCGCCGAGGCTGGCCTGCCGGGATTGCAGATGGAGCTGTGGAACGGCATGTGGGTGCCGCACGGAACGCCAAGGCCGATTGTAGACAAGCTTAACGCCGCCGTCGTCAAGGCGCTGGCCGATCCTGCCGTACGCGAGAGGCTTGCGACCCTGGGACTTGCGGGCCCGCCCGCCGACCAGCGCAGCCCGGAGGCGCTACGGGCTTTTCAAAGGAGCGAAATCGAAAAATGGTGGCCGATCATCAAGGCGGCGCACATCACGGCGGAATGAGGAGGATGAACGAGCCGCCAGTGTCGTCGCAATTCCGTTTCATCGGCGCCCCGCTCGCACGCAAGGAAGACGCCCGACTCATCACCGGCGCCGGCCGGTTCAGCGATGATTTCTCGGCGCCGGGTCAGTGCTGGCTCGCGGTGGTGCGTTCGCCGCATCCGCATGCGCGCATCCGCGGCGTCGATTTTTCCAAAGCACGCAGCATGCCTGGCGTCGTCGGGACCTACAGCGGCGCCGATTGCCTCGCCGACAAGCTGAGCCCAATTCCGCATGATCCGGTGCCGAAGACCAAATACGACATGAAGCTCCATGCTCCCGGCGGGGGTGCGGTCTTCACAGGGCCGCACATGCTGCTGCCGGCCGATAAGGCGCGCCATGTGGGCGAGGCAGTTGCCGCCGTGGTGGCGGAAACGCAGGCGCAGGCGATCGACGCTGCCGAAGCCGTCGCGGTGGACTACGAACAGTTGCCTTTCGTGCTTCACTCGGAAGACGCCATGAAGGAGAACGCGCCCCTCGTATGGGACGAGGCGCCGCAAAACATTCTGGTCGATACCTCCTTCGGCGACAAAGCCGCCACCGATGCAGCCTTTGCGGCCGCCGACCGCGTGGTGGCGATGGACTTCCACATCGACCGCGTAACCGGCGTTCCGCTCGAGCCGCGCGCAGCGCTCGCCGAGTATGACGCCGCGTCCGGCCGCTATACGCTGCATGCGGGCAGCGGCGGCGCCGTGCGCCAGCGGAACGAACTCGCCGCCGTTCTCGGCCTCGCGCCAGACCGGCTGCGTGTGCTCTCCCGCGACGTCGGGGGCAATTTCGGCACCCGCAACCGCGTCTTCGTGGAATTCGGCCTTGTGCTGTGGGCCGCCGGCAAGCTGCGCCGGCCGGTGAAGTACACGGCAACGCGCTCAGAATGTTTCTTGAGCGATTATCAGGGCCGCGACCTGGTCACGAAGGTTGCGCTCGCGCTGCGCCGGGACGGCAAGTTCTTGGGCCTGCGCGCCACCAATATCAGCAATGTCGGCGCCCGCTGCGTGTCGCTGTCGCCGCTCTCGAAGGGCGCCGGCCTGATCACCGGCTCCTACGATATTCCGGCCGCAAGCCTGCGCGCCGTCGCGGTCTTCACCAATACCATGCCGACCCAGGCCTATCGCAGTTCGGGCCGCCCGGAGGTCACTTTTGCGATCGAGCGGCTCATTGATATCGCGGCGGCCGAACTCGGCTTCGATCGCGTCGCGCTTCGCCGCAGGAATCTCGTGCGGGCCAGCCAGATGCCCTACCGCAACGCGGTCGGCATGGTCTACGACAGCGGCCGCTATGAAGAGAACATGAATACCGCGATGGAAATCGCCGATTGGAAGGGCTTTCCGGCGCGACGGCGCGACGCCAAGCGCCGCGGCAAGCTGGCGGGGCGGGGTCTCGCCAATTACGTCGAGTCCTCGATCGGCGCTCCTAAGGAGCAGGCGCAGATCAAGGTGCACCCCGACGGTCGCGTCGACGTCGTGATCGGAACCCAGCCGAGCGGCCAGGGGCACGAGACGAGCTTTGCTCAGGTGGTATCGGACCTGCTCGGCGTGCCGCCCGACACCGTCCGCATCATCCTCGGCGACACCGATGTGGTGCGGGTCGGCGGCGGCTCCCATTCGGGCCGGTCAATGCGCCATGCTGCCACGGTATTTTCCAAAGCGGCGGCCGAGCTGATCGAAAAGGGACGGCGCATCGCCGCCACCCTGGTGGAGACGCCGGCGGACCGTGTTACATTTACGGACGGGCGTTTCGTGGCGCGGGACACCAATCGCAACTTCGATCTGTTCGAGCTGGCAGCCGAGGCGAGCCGCATGAAGCTCGCAGGCGAACTTGCGGACGGGCTTGCGGTCGTCACCGACAACGAGATGCACGACCCGGTGTTTCCGAACGGCTGCGCAATCTGCGAGGTGGAGGTCGACCCGGATACCGGCGAAGCGGAAATTACCCGCTACGCATGCGTCGATGATGTCGGCCGCTGCATCAATCCGCTCATTGTCGACGGCCAGACCCACGGCGCCATCGCCCAGGGCGTCGGCCAAGCGATGTGGGAACATGTTCATCTCGATGCGGCGTCCGGCCAGCCTTTGTCGGGCTCGCTGATGGACTACGGCATGCCGCGCGCCGATCTGTTGCCGTCGTTCGTCACCCGCATTGCCGAAGTGTTGTCGCCCACCAATCCGCTCGGCATCAAGGCCGGCGGCGAGGGCGGCACCACCGCAGCGCCGGCCGTCGTCATCAGTGCGATCGTCGATGCGTTGCGGGATTTCGGCGTGCGCGACCTGAAGATGCCGGCGACGCCGTACCGGATCTGGAAGCTCATCCAGGACGCCACTGGCCGAGCTTGAGTCTTTGCCGATGAGCAAATGTAGGATGGGTTGAGCGCAGCGGAGCCCATCCAGGCCGTTCCGGCGGCGAGGCAGATGGCGGCTTTCGCTGTCGCTCAACCCATCCTACTGCGGCTTCAAATTCAGCGCCTTCGCGAGTTCGGCCATCGACGCTGATTCCGCTTTGACGAAGGCTTGGAATTCCTCAGCGCTCATCATCATCGGGTCCACGCCCTGATTGGCGAGCTTCTCGCGCACTTCCGGATTCGCGAGCGCAATGCCGATCTCGCGGCTGAGCCTCACGACGATGTCGTGCGGGGTCCCAGCCGGCACGAAGATGCCGATCCAGAAATTCAGGTCGGAGTTGGGGTAGCCGGCTTCGAGCGAGGTCGGAACGTCTGGAAGCGCTGAGGATCGCTGCCTGCTGCTGACGGCGAGCGCCACCAGTTTCCCGCTGCGAATGAATTCGAGCGCCGCCGAGAGCGGCGCGTAATATGCATCGACGCGTCCGGTTATGACTTCCGTCAGCACCTCAGGGGCGCCGCGGAACGGGATGAAATCCCCTTGAAACCCCGCCGCGAGACGGAATTTCTCCATGGCAAGATAAACGGGCGTGCCGACGCCGGCCGAGCCGTAGGTGATCCGCTTCTTCTTCGCGTTGGCGACGAATTGCTGCACGGTGTGGATGTTCTGCGACGGCGCCACCACCAGCACATTGGGCAGGCTGGCGAGCGGGGCAACAGCGATGAAATCCTTGATGGGGTCGTAATGCGCGTTGGCGACCGTGAAGGGAGAAACCACGATGCTGGATGAGGTGGCGAGCAGCGTATAACCATCAGGGGGCGACGTCGCCACCGATCGGATCCCGATCGTGCCGCTGGCGCCGGTACGGTTCTCGACGACGATCGACTGGCCGATCTGCGCCGCAACCTGTTCGAGCACGATCCTTGGCACGATATCGACCGCGCTGCCCGCGGTAAGCGGCACCACGGCGCGAATGGTCTTTGTCGGCCATGACTGCGCCATCGCAGGGACGGACGCGACCACTCCGAGCATCGCCACCAAACACCACAACCGTCTCATCTCAACCCCGTCGGACATTGGCCGTTGTAAGGGGCGACCCTTGTGGCCGCCACGATCCGCGCACCGCACACACTCACCGCACTGGTAACGGGCAAGAGGGGCGACCGCAAGGGTCGCCCCTACCATAGACCCATATACGCATGGCGGCACCCGCATGGGCGACAACCCCACCACCAACGGGGTGGACCGCCGGGGCTTTGCGCACGAAAGTGCCGAACCTCGGCATCCTCCGCGCCTCCGTGATGGGCATGAGCGGCGCCCACAATTCGACCCTCGCCGCGCAAGCCCTGGCATGGCGCAGGTGAGCATCTGGCGGCAAATTGGCGAGCGATCGCGAGGAGATGAGGACCGACCGTAGCCCGGATGGAGCGCAGCGACCGGGATAAGCCTTTCCGAAAACCCGGTGGTGTCCCAAGCTGCACGACCGAAGAGGGCGTTTCATCGCGGTTATGGGCTTGACCTCCGCAAGAAATGAACGATTGTTTCGCGCCCGCTGATTCGTCGATGATTGGGCTTCGCCGGAGCGCGGGCGAAGGAGGTGATGAAACCTGACCAAGCTTTTGAAGTAGCCTCAGCAACCGTCAATGCCCGCACCGTGGCTGGAGTTGTTGGGGCGGCCGATGCCCGCGATGTCCTTAAGCTAGTAACGGTGAGGTTCCAACTGGTAGAGGAACGGCGTCTTACGCCACACGTAAATCTCCCATCCCGGGAAGAACATCGGCCATCACCTTTCGATCTCAGACAGTTTCCTGGGCGGCCGGCGGGAGGGTAAGCCTCTTCGGCAAACGGCGCGGGGGCTCCCAGATTACCGGCCGCAAGAGCGGCTCTCCATCCGGGCTCGGGACCATGCAACTCACACCAGCCCGAGATCCTTCGGCACGACGCCCGGAAACACCTGCTGCAAGGCCTTCTGGTCCAGCCCGTAGGCGCGGGCGAACAGGCCGGCGAAAAAGGCGCGGTAGTCGGTCAGCACCGGATAGTCGCGGTTCTGAAAGAGCGTGGCGTGCTCGACCTTGACCTGCTCGCCGGCCATGCGGCCGCCTTTGACTGCGCCGCCGAGCACCCAGTAGACGCTGCCGTGGCCGTGGTCGGTGCCCTTGTTGCCGTTCTCGCGGAAGGTGCGGCCGAATTCGGAGATTACCACCACGACCGTGTCGTTCCACGCCTGCGGGCCGATCTCCTCGGCAAAACCACTGAGCGCGCGGCCGAGTTCGCCGATCCGGCCCGCCAGATAGCCGGCGGCGCCGCCTTGGCCCACGTGAGTGTCCCAGCCGCCGACATCGACGAAGCCGAGGTTGAACTGGTCGCGCATCAGGCGGCCGATGCGCCGCGCCGACAGCTCGAAGCCCTTGGCCGACACGGCGCCGCGGTCGGCGGCCGTCATTTCCTCCGAGACCGTCTTGTAGACATCGTCGCGAACCTTGAAGCCCTCGGATACCGCGCCGCCGAGCGCGTCATGGGCGTACATGTCCTCGATCAGCTTGGCCTGGCGATTATCGACGCCCGGCTTGCCGACCGCGGCAATGCTGACGTTCGGGATCCCCTTGCCCCCGCGAAACACCAGCGGCAGCTGGTCCGTATAGGCGATCGGCTTGGTGCGGGTGAGCACGCCCGCTAGCCGCGCCATGAAGCCGGAATTGTAATTGCGGGCGCCGTGCACCGGCTGGCCGAGTTCGATCGTGTCCTGAGTCTCGAAGTGGCTGCGGGTCAAGTCGTCGGCGGTGCCGGCGAACGGTACGAACGCAAGCTGCTTCTTCTGCCACAGCGGCAGCAGGGTCTCCTTGAGCGCGGGATGCAGACCCCAGTCGGGCGTGAGCGACACGGCGGCGTCGGGCGCGCCCGGATGGGGCCGCGGCACCGCGATGGTCGGCCGCTGTTCGTAGTAGAAACTGCTCGACACCGGGATCACCACATTGGCGGCGTCGTAGGCGCCGCGCAGGAACACCACGAGCGTGCGCATGTCGGCCTTGGGAGCGGCCCAGACGCGCCCCGCAACCAGCATCGGCACTGCGGCAACGGCCCCCGTGAGAAAATCGCGGCGATCCATGTTCGGTCTCCCTAGCGCATGAATTCCGGCGAGGACAGGAACAGCGTGTTCCATTCCTGCGGCGAGCCCGCCTGGTCCAGCGCGGCGCGCGTTGCCTCGCTCAGCGTCGGCTGCACCGCATTGAAGAAGAATGCGCTGGCGATCTGCGGGAACGCTGGACGCTCGGTCGTATCGGGCGGCGGGGCTTTGAACAGGCCCCCGGCGTTCGAGCCGATGGCACGCGCAACCTCGAAACGCGTCGCCATCTGGCCCGGACCGTTCCATGCCGCCGCCGTCATCGGGTAGCCGTCCGGCGTCGGATGGTTGTAGAGGCCCTGCGCCAGCCGGTTGAGCCAGCCCATGATCGGCTGCGCATTGAGGATGACCTTGTCGTCATAGGCGAGCCGCACGGCGGACAGCACGAACTGCATCGGGTCCTTGTATTTGGACTTTGCGGCGAGCGAGGCCATGAATTCGGGCGACTTGAACATCACGAGCAGCACGCTGACGATGTCGCCGTCAGTCGTGCGAAACGACTGCGCCATGCGCTGCACCAGCGCGCCCGGCGGCGTATCCGACAGGAAATACGTCGCGATCTTGCGGGACACGAAGGTCGCGGTCGCCGGGTGGCGGGCCAGGATATCGAGCGCCTGCTCGACTTCGGCGAAGCCGCGACCTTCGATGGTGTGGCCAAGGAAGTGCTTGACGCCGTAATCGTGGCGGGCGGGATTGAACTCGAACAGACCGTTGCGGATGTGGTCAGGCTGCGGCAGCGGGTGCGGAGCGTTGGGGTCCGGCGGCTGGAAGTTGACGCCGACGCCGGTGAGGATGCGGGCAAGTTCCTGCACGTCCTCCTGGGTATAGCCGGAGCCGACGCCCATGGTATGCAGCTCCATGATTTCGCGAGCGTAGTTCTCGTTGATGTGGCCCTTCGCGTTCTCGGCATTGTCGAGGTAGCGCAGCATGGCCGGATGGGCGGCGGTCGCCCGCAACAGATCGCGGAAATGCCCGAGCGCGTTGTGGCGCAGGTGCTCCTCGTAGTCGCCGATGGTCTCGCGGATGTCGGACTTGAAGAGATGCACGTTGAAATGGTTGAACCAGAACCACGTCATCTTTTCGCGCAGCTGGTCCGGCGAATAGAGATCGCGCAGCAGGCTGCGTGTCGCGGCCTGTCGGCCCAGCTCGTTGAGGGACTGCTGAAAGGCCTGCTGGAGCGTCTTCTT
>JAJPKK010000139.1 GCA_021323775.1 Hyphomicrobiales bacterium | reverse complement strand
TTGTTACAGTTCATCAACTGGAACGGCAGCGAGATTTCCTGGCTGTAGCCGGTGTAGCGCAGTTGGCTCGATATGTTCTCCGTGATCGGAATGCCAAACTTGATGTCGCCGCCGATCGTCTTCGACCCGTATGAGACATACGGGGTCGGCAATCTCTCCTTCCAGAAGGCGTCCCAGCCAAAGGCCAGCCTTTGGCCGAACAGATAAGGCTCGACGAACGACAGATCGAAGCCGCGTGCATATTGCCCGTACTGCACGGAGACTTTCGCGATGTCGCCGGTTCCCATCAGATTACGCTCGCCAAGCGAGACTTCGCCGATTACGCCGTCCGCTGTCGAATAGCCGCCTGCAAATGAGAACTCGCCGGTCGACTGTTCCTCCACGTCGCAGTCGATGATGATGCGGTCAGGCGCAGAGCCGGGCTCGGTGGTGATCTTCACGCTCTTGAAGTAGCCCAGATTCTTGATCCGGCGCTCGGCACGATCCACCAGCGCTCGGTTGTACGGGTCGCCCTCGACGATGTCGAACTCGCGGCGGATCACATAGTCCCGCGTCCGCGTATTGCCCCTGATGTTGATGCGCTCGATGTAGGTGCGCGGCCCTTCCTCGACTACGAAAGTGACGTCGACGGTGCGGTTGGTCGGATTACGCTCGCCGCGCGGGCGCACAGTGGCGAAAGGATAGCCGCGCCGCGCCACCTCGATCGTTGCATCTTCGACCGATTTCTCAATCGCATCGGCGTTATAGACCCGGCCGGACTCGACACGCAGCTTGTAGCGCAGCGATTCGGGGGGGACCGACGGCACATTCGACACGATGTTGACGGCGCCAAAATGATATTGCGCGCCTTCGTCGATCGTGAACGTGATAATAAAGCCCTTCCCTTCCGGATCGTATTCGCCCACCGCCGACACAATGCGAACGTCGGCAAAGCCGTTTTTGAGATAGAAACGCCGCAGCAGATCGCGATCGACCTCGATGCGGTCCGCATCATAGATATCGTTCGATTTCAGAAAGCTGAGCCAGTTGGTGACGCCGGTCTTGATAACGTCTTTGAGGCGATAATCCGAAAAGGCGTTGTTGCCGACAAAGACGATCTTCTCGACTCCGGTTTTGGGGCCCTCGTCGATCTCGAAGACAAGGTCGACGCGGTTGTTCGGCAATTCAATGATCTTCGGTTCCACCCGGACGTCATAGCGGCCGTTGCGCTGATAAACCTCGATAATGCGCTGAACGTCGTTTTGGACCGTGGCGCGCGAAAACGTGCCGCGCGGCTTGGATTGAATTTCCGAAAGGAGCTGCTCGTCCTTCGCCTTATGATTGCCCTCGAAGGCAACGCGGTTGATGACGGGATTTTCCACGACGCTTACGAGAATCCGCCCATTGCCGGGCGTGATGCGGACGTCCTGGAACAGACCGGTCGCATAAAGCGCCTTGAGGGCGGAATCAATTGTGGCAGAATCCAGACGCTCGACTCCGCCAACGCGGAAATAGGAACGAATCGTGTCGGCCTCGACCCGGCGGTTGCCCTCAACGTCGATGCGCGTGGCAGACTGCGCGACGCTGATGTCGGAGGTCCCGATCGAGACCGCGACGAAGCCAAACAGGCCGCACAATAATCCCGCGGCGACGGCGACATTTGCCAGACGTCCCCGCCCCAAGCGTACGTTCATTCCCATCCCCAAACGCCCCTGCATTCCAAGCCTGTTACAGGATCAAGGAATCCCCTGACCCATCTTTGTACAGGCTTTCCCCCCCACTGCAAACAGAGAGTTTAGGCTCTCTTCCCGTTTGCTTTCATGATGTTGCGCCTCTGCCACGCATCACGATCCCATGATCAGCGGACGCAGATCGTTGAACGTGGCAAAGATCATCAACATTAAGACGATAGCAAGGCCAATCCGGAAGGAGACCTCCTGCGCCCGCTCCGACAATGGCCTGCCTCGAACCCACTCGATTGCGTAGAACAGAAGGTGACCACCATCAAGCAGCGGTATGGGAAAGAGGTTAAGAAGCCCGATCGAAACCGACAGCAGCGCGGTCAGTTCAAGCAGCGGCCCAAATCCAAGCTTTGCGGCTTCCACAGAAATCTGCGCAATTTTGATTGGCCCGCCGATCTGATCGGCCGATTGTCGTCCCACCACCACGTCGCGAAGGTAGGTCATCGTACTCGTGACGACCAACCACGTCCTGTCGGCGCCCAGGCGCAGCGCCTCCAAGGGGGCAACGGCCTCGGTTCTGACGTCGCCCGGCTCATTCGAGCGGGTGATGCCGAGCATCCCCCGCTTGTCCTTTTCGACCGGAGTCGCCTTCAACGTGTAGGGAACGCCCCCGCGGTCGACGACGATCGTCAGGGTCACGCCGGGGCTGAAACTGACGATGCGCTGGACGTCAGCGAAATTGTCGATCTTGGCGCCGTCGATCGACACGATGACGTCGCCGACCTTAAACCCCGCGGCAGCGGCCGGGCTGTTGGGTTCCACCCCCGCAATGCGGGGGATCGCCGTTGTCTTGCCGTAAGCCAGGAACACGCCGGCGAACAGGATAATCGCAAGGATAAAATTGGTAACCGGGCCGGCTGCCACCACGGCTGCGCGGGCGCCGACCGCTTGCCCCGGAAAGCTCTGCTTTCGCTCCTCTTCCGTCATGGCCGCCAGCGTGGCGGCGTCCGGCACGCTGGCCTCGTTTTCATCGCCGAAGAACTTGACGTAGCCCCCCAGCGGAATCGCGGAGACCTTCCACCGGGTGCCGCGCCGGTCGTAGAAGCCGACCAGTTCGGGACCGAACCCGATCGAAAACACCAAAGCCTTGATGCCGCACCAGCGCGCTACCAGGAAATGCCCAAACTCGTGGAAAAACACGATAATTGTCAGCGTGAACAGAACCGGGATGACCCAGCCCGTAAAGTTGCCGCCCAGTGCACCAAGACTGGACATTAAATTCGATCCCATCAGCAAACCTCGTTTGATTAGAGCATATTCGATCAGCTGCCCGCGGTATCATCGCCCGGCTTGACCGGACGATCCATATGCAACCGCCGCTCGGGGGATGCCGGTCAAGCCGGGCGATGATACAGTCGGGTCAACTTTAGATCTCGCCGCCGCTCTCTCAAATCGTCATCCCAGCGATCCCGGGCAAGAGGCTTTGCGCCAGCGCTCTCGCGCTATGGTCAACCGCGATGGCGTCGTCCACATCGACCGGCTCACGCATAATGCCGCGCTTCCCGGCATTTTCCATGGTAGCCTCGACGAGCGCCGCAATGCCGGCGAAGCCAAGCTCACCGCCGATGAATGCGTGCACTGCGACCTCGTTTGCGGCATTGAGTACCGTAGGCGCTCCATTCTGCGCCACAAGCGCCTCGCGCGCCAGGACGAGCGCCGGAAACCGCACCGGGTCGGGCGGCTCGAAGGTCAGGTTTGCCATTTGCTTGAAATCGAGGCGGGCGGCGCCCGGCATCCGCTCCGGCCAGGCGAGGCAATTGGCGATCGGAACGCGCATGTCCGGCGGTCCGAGCTGGGCAATCATCGAGCCGTCGCGATACTCCACGATCCCGTGAACGATCGATTGGGGGTGGACGACGATGTCGATCTTCTCGGAACCGAAGCCGAACAGATGATGTGCCTCGATCAGTTCAAGGCCTTTGTTCATCATTGTCGCGGAGTCGATGGTGACCTTTGCGCCCATCGACCAGTTGGGATGGGCGAGCGCCTGCTCGACCGTCGCGGCGCGCATTTCGGCGAGCGAGGCGGTGCGGAAGGGACCGCCGGACGCCGTCAATACGATCCGGCTCACGTCGTCCCGCCGGCCGGCCGAGAGCGCCTGAAAGATCGCGTTATGCTCGGAATCGACCGGCAGCACGGTTGCGGCGGTTGTCGCGGCTCGCTTCATGAACAGCGCGCCGGCGCAGACGAGGCACTCCTTGTTGGCGAGCGCAACCGTGGCGCCGCGCTCAACCGCCGTCAGTGTGGGCCGCAAACCCGCCGCTCCGGTGATCGACGCCATCACCCAGTCGGCCGGCCGCTGCGCGGCCTCGACGATCGCCTGAGCGCCGGCTGCGGCCTCGATGCCGGTGCCGGCCAGAGCATCGTTAAGTTCGCGGTAGCGGTCAGGATCCGCCACGACCGCAAATTTGGCGTTGAGGTTCCGCGCCACCTTGGCAAGCGCCTGCGCATTGCGCTGGGCCGTCACTGCTTCGATGCGGAAGCGGTCGCGCTCTGCGCACAAGAGATCGATCGTGCTGGTGCCAATGGAGCCGGTGGCGCCAAGCAAGGTGATCGATTTCTGGCTCGGACGAATAGGTGCTTCGGGACGGACAAACGGAACAACCGACATCTCTTGCCCCCAATCATGACCACAGCAATAAGCCTTGCGCCGCGGCCTCCAGCCCCCCGCGGGCGATCCCAACCAGCGCCGCCACAGCGCTGGCGGCGATGAAACCGTCGAGCCGGTCCATCAGCCCGCCATGCCCGGGAATGACATGGCTCGCGTCTTTTACCCCAAACCGGCGCTTGACGGCCGATTCGAAGAGGTCGCCTGTTTGTGTGGCGATCGATAGCACGAATGCAACGCCGGCCGTCGGTGCGAGTGCGGTCTTGCCAGCGATGTAGATGAGAGCGATGCCGCCCGCGAGGGCGCCGAGGGCGCCGCCGCAAGCCCCGGACCAGGTCTTTTTCGGGCTGAGACGCGGGGCGAGCCGCGCCCCGCCGATCGCCCGGCCGACGAAATATCCCAGGATATCGGTGCTCCACACCACCGCAAAGAGGAACAGGATGCCTAGAAGGCCGAGCGCCGGGTCGCGGCGCAGCACGATCGGCGCGATCAGCAGCACGCCCGCATAGGCGACGCCCGCCGCCCCCCAACCGCGACGCCCGCCCGGGCACGCTGCCGCAACGGCTGCCGCGCCTGCCGCGAGCGCCAAAGACGCTGCGGAGATCTGGCCGGCGCCCGCCATGAGCGCCGCCGCGATCAGCGCTGCGATGCCGACCACGCGCACCGCAGCGGCGCCGCCAGCCACCATCGCGCTCCATTCCCAGAACACTCCGATTGCGGCTGCGGCCCAGAAGAGCGCAAACGGCCAACCGCCCAGCGCGACCGCGCCGACCGCGAGAGCCGCCATGACGATGCCGGAAGCCACGCGCTTGCCAAGTTCACCCGTCGATTCCAGGGGCGGCGAGTCTGTCACGGCGCCATGACCCGGCGCAGGCCGCCGAACCTGCGCTCACGCCGCCGGTATTCGGCGATCGCATTGTCGAGCGCGGCGCGGTCGAAATCCGGCCAATAGGTCGGAACGAAAACGAGTTCGCTGTAAGCCGATTGCCAGAGCAGAAAATTGGACAGGCGCTGTTCGCCGCTGGTGCGAATCACGAGGTCCGGGTCGGGCAGGTCGGGGGCATCGAGATGGCTCATGACCACGTGCGCGGTGACGTCGCCTGGTTTCATCGCGCCCGCGGCGACCAGGGAGGCGATGCGCTCTGCCGCCCGCGCGATCTCCTGGCGTCCGCCGTAATTGAAAGCCACAACCAGCAGAAGGCCGCTATTGTTCCGGGTCAGCTCTTCGGCCTCGTCCAGCAGGCGTCCGATCTCGGGCTCAAGGTTCCGCCGTTCGCCAATGATGCGCACGCGCACATTGTTGTTATCAAGCTCCGCAAGGTCTTTGCGGATGAAACGGCGCAACAGCCCCATCAGATCGGTGATTTCAGTGGCCGGCCGCGACCAGTTCTCGGAGCTGAACGAATAGATGGTAAGAATTTCGATGCCCAATTCGCCGACCGCCCGCACGGTGCGGCGCAGCGCTTCGACACCGCGGCGGTGGCCCTCGCCGCGCGGCAAGCCGCGCTCCTTGGCCCAGCGGCCGTTGCCGTCCATGATGATGGCCACATGGCGCGGCGGCTTGACCCGCTCGCCGCCGTCCTCCGCCTGCGGGGGAGGGCCGGGATGAGCTGCCCCAGCGGCGGGCGTCACTTTTGGCGAAGCCGAAGCTTCGGGCATCCTCTTTCTCCAACTGTCGCGGTCCCCGCAGGCCGGGTTAGCCCACAGGGTCCGCGCGAAGCGCGGCCCAATGGCAAGCTCCGGCATAACCCGCCGCCTTCGTGTGGAGGGCGGATTGCGCTGCGCTAATCCGCCCTACACAGTCATGATCTCTCTCTCTTTGCCAGCAAGGGTCCGATCGACCTCGGCTACGAGCTCGTCGGTCGCCTTCTGGACCTCCGCCGACATGCGGGTGTGGTCGTCCTCACTGATCTTGCCGTCCTTTTCGAGCTTCTTGAGGAGATCGAGCGCGTCGCGGCGGACATGACGCACGGCGACCCGCGCAGATTCGGCATATTTGTGAGCGATCTTGACCATTTCCTTGCGCCGTTCCTGATTGAGTTCAGGGATGCGCAGCCGCAGGACCTGCCCCTCGGTGGCCGGGTTCAATCCAAGATTGGAATTGATGATGGCCTTCTCGACCGCGTGCACCATGGACTTGTCCCAGACCTGCACGGCAAGCATTCGCGGCTCGGGCACGCTGATCGTGGCGAGCTGGTTGAGCGGCATGTGGGTGCCATAGGCCTCGACCTGCACAGGATCGAGCATGCCAGGAGAGGCGCGGCCGGTCCGCAGCCCCGCGAGCTCTTGCTTGAGCACCTGGATCGCGCCGTGCATTCGGCGCTTGATTTCGTTGAGGTCGTAGTTCGCGGTCGCCATCTCACATCTCCTCAACATCCGGCCAAGGGATGCAGCCGTTGCGTCTTGTGTCGTCTCGCCGGGCGTAAAGCCGGGCAAAACTCGTCGCAGTTTCCACCGCGTCGCGGCCGGGCTTGTCCCGGCGATCTCGCTCATCTGGCATTGCGCCATCCCGATCGAGACCGAGGGGACAAGCCTGGCGATGACGCCATGAGTTTCTGGCCCTCTTGCCGCCCGAGCGCTCCTTCGCTTGGGCTATGTAGGCTAGGTGAGGCGAAGCATGCCTACCCCAGCCGCAGCCCCGTTTCAGGTGGGCACGGCCCGCAAGCGCGGGTCTTTCCACCTTGCAACTTTACTAACTCACGATCGTCGCCCGGCCGGACCCGCTCAAGACCGCTGTGATCGCGCCAGGCTCCAGTATCGAGAACACAATGATAGGTGTACGGTTTTCCCGGGCAAGAGCAAACGCTGTCGCGTCCATGACCCTAAGTTCCCGGCGAAACGCCTCCTCATGGGTCAACTGGTCGTAGCGCTTTGCCTTCGGGTCCTGCTTCGGATCGGCCGTATACACCCCGTCCACATTGGTGGCCTTGAGTACGGCGTCACAGCCCATCTCCGCCGCACGCAGGACGGCCGTGGTGTCGGTCGTGAAAAACGGGTTGCCGGTGCCGCCGGCGAAGGTCACCACCCGACTCTCGTCGAGATGGCGCAGGGCCCGGGCGCGTTCGTAGGTCTCGCAGACCTGGGGCATGGTCAAAGCCGACATCGTCCGCGCCGACGCGCCGGCGCGTTCAATCGCCGCCTCGAGCACCAGCGCATTCATCACCGTCGCGAGCATGCCCATGGCGTCCCCGGTCGACCGAGACACCCCCTGGGACGCGATGTGGACGCCGCGCAAGACATTGCCGCCGCCGACCACCACTCCGATGGTAACGCCGAGCTGGCGCGCCGCCACGATATCGGCGGCAAAGCGCTCGACGGTCGGCTGATGAATGCCGAACGCCTCGGGTCCGCTCAGCGCCTCGCCCGACAGCTTGACGATCACGCGGCGATATCCGGGCACGGCCACCTCTTTCGTTCACGCTTCGCGCGCCGCGAGCGGAATGGGCGTGCGATCTGTTGCCTCCCCCTTGCGGCGGAGTGCAAGGGAGGGGCAAACTCCGCGCTGCGACTTCCGGCAAGAGCCCCTATCCTTCCCTCCGCCGCAAGCGGCGGAGGGAAAAGGCGCGCTCAACCCTGGCCGGCGGCTGCCGCGACCTCAGCGGCGAAATCCGAACCTGGGCGATCAATGCCTTCGCCCAGCTCATAACGCACAAAGCTTGTGACCTTCACGGCGCCGCCGACTCTCCCCTCCGCATCCTTCAGCGCCTGGGCGACGCTCTTTGAAGGATCGTGGATATAGGGCTGCTCCAGCAAGCAGACTTCCTTGTAGAATGTCTTGAGCCCCGACTCGACGATCTTCGCGACCGTTGCCTCCGGCTTGCCCTGGGCGCGAAACCGGTCGGCGAGAATATCTCTCTCGCGCGCCACGAGCTGCGGGTCGAGCCCGCCGGGGTCGACGGCCTGGGGCCGGGACGCGGCAATATGCATCGCCACCTGACGGCCCAGCACAGTGAGCTCGTCTTTCTGCCCGGGCGACTCGAGCGCCACGACCACGCCGATCTTGCCAAGACCGTCCGACACCGCGTTGTGCACATAGGCGCCAACCGCCCCGGCAGTAACCGAGACCTCGCCGGCGCGGCGCAGCGACATGTTCTCCCCGATGGTGGCGATCGCCGAATTGATGGCGTCGTTCACGGTGAGGTCGCCGACCTTGCCGGCCTTGATCGCTTCCACGTCGGCGCCGACATCGAGTGCGACATTGGCGATCATGCGCACCAGGCCCTGAAACTGTTCGTTGCGGGCGACAAAATCGGTTTCCGAATTGAACTCGACGACGACGCCCTTGAGGCCGCCGACCGCAACGCCGATGAGGCCTTCCGCGGCGATGCGCCCAGCCTTCTTGGCGGCCTTGGCGAGCCCTTTCTTGCGCAGCCAGTCGACTGCCGCTTCCATGTCGCCGCCGGTTTCCGCGAGCGCGGCTTTGCAGTCCATCATGCCCGCGCCAGTCTTGTCGCGGAGCTCCTTGACCATTTGAGCGGTTACGTTCGCCATGGCGGTGATCCTGTCTGTCAGTGTCGCTTTTACCTCTGCCCGCTGCCGGGAAAGGTCGGAATTGACACGCTTTTCGCGCAAATTCCGGGTGAGGGGCCTTTCCGCAGGCTCTCAGGTCGCAAGTCTGAGCGTGCGGAGAAACCCCTCGCCCCGACCCTCTCCATAGCCTGTCGCAGATGCAGCGCCGTGACGGCAAGCCGGGAGAGGGCGAAGAAACTACTCAGCACTGAGTTCCTTGGCCTGGGCAATCCAGCTGTCGACGCGGCCAGGCAGGCCGACCTCCTCGCCGACATTGTGTGCGGCAGTCGGCCCGAGGCCCGCGATCTGCCAGTAATGGAAAATGCCGAGGTCGTTGAGCTTCTTTTCGATCGTCGGGGATACCCCGGAAAGCTTCTTGAGATCGTCGGCAACCCCACGCGGACCGGACAGCGCCTCGAAGCCCAGTCCCTCGGTTTTTTCGGCCGGAACCTCCTCGGCAAGCGGCTCCTCGGCGGCCCCGATATCGATGCCCAGCTCGCCTTGGGCGCGCGAAATCCCGTCGATTGCGGCCTTGGCAACGAGGTCGCAATAAAGCGAGATAGCGCGGCCGGCGTCGTCGTTTCCGGGCACCACATAGGTGATGCCGTCCGGATCGCAATTCGTATCCACCACGGCGGCGACCGGAATGTTGAGGCGGCGCGCTTCCTTGATGGCGATGTCTTCCTTGTTGGTGTCGATGACGAACACGAGGTCCGGAAGCCCGCCCATATCCTTGATGCCGCCGAGCGCGCGATCGAGCTTGTCGCGCTCGCGGGTCAGCGTCAGGCGCTCCTTCTTGGTGTACGCCTGGGCCTCGCCGGCCTTGAGCAGCTCGTCGAGCCGGCGCAGTCGCTTGATCGATTCCGAGATCGTCTTCCAGTTGGTGAGCGTGCCGCCGAGCCAGCGCGAATTGACGTAATACTGCGCCGATTTCTTCGCGGCCTGCGCGACCGCGTCCTGGGCCTGGCGTTTGGTTCCGACGAACAGGATGCGCCCGCCCTTGGCCACCGTGTCGCTTACGGCCTCAAGCGCACGATGCAACATCGGCACCGTCTGAGCGAGATCGATAATGTGGATGTTGTTGCGGGCGCCGAAGATGTATTCCTTCATCTTCGGGTTCCAACGATGGGATTGATGTCCGAAATGGACGCCAGCCTCAAGCAGCTGGCGCATCGAATAATCGGGAAGCGCCATGGATATGCTCCGGTTGTTCCGCCGCGGATTTGTGAGCCTGACCCATCCCTCTCCTCCCCACACAGGGCGAGGGGGTGTCGGTCGGCCACCGGATGGCTCTGGAGCCAAGGTCCGCGTGTGAGATGCGGGGCTTATAGCGAGGGGCGCGGACGGATGCAAGGCAGAGGCTGCCGACCACACAAAAACGCAGTTCTTGTATCGGTTCGCCAGTTCGAAACGGTGCGAAGGACACCGGGGCGCAGAGGTCCCAGGAGACACCGAACCCCCAATCCGACTCGTTTCCGGGCCGCTCATCGCGCACGACTACCCCACACTCCTCGGCGCCGCGATCCAAGGTGTGGGACTTGCACAGGCGCCCGGCCCGCTCGCCAAAGCGCCGATTGCGGAAGGGCGGTTGCAAGCGCTGCTGACGCCCTTCGCCGTCACGGCGCCCGGAGTTTTTCTATATCACCCAGGCAGACGTCAGGTCTTGCCGAAACTGCGCGCCTTCATCGAGCACGTCAAATACCGGAGCGACGCGCTGCGCGACGGCGCAAAGGTTGCGCAAGCTTGATGGCGCCTTGACGGGAGGCAGGCGGCGATGCCCCCGTGAATCGCCCACCGGGAGCAAAACAGCGCATCGATCTTGTGGGCAGGCGGCTGAAGATCGCACAGCAGGATTACGAGGTCCGTTATGCCAAGGCGAAACGTCGATTCGGCGGAGTGGCATAGTTACACAGCACCGCTCTACTTCATGCCGATCCGGCTTTTCCACATCTCCCAGGGGCGCTGGAAATTGGTGTCGCCGCGTCCGGTGATCAGCTCGCACTCCTCCGGCGCGAGGAAATTGATCGGCCCGCCGATGGCGATCGCCTGGGCCTGCAGCCTCGCGTTGACTTCGGTGTAAACGGCCCGGTAGACGGCCGTCATCAGGTTGGGCCCGACGCAGACATTGCCGTGCCCGCGCATGAGCGCCACGTTGCTTGAGCCCAGGGTGCGGGCGAGGGCGGCGCCGTGCCTAGCGTTGCGGATCAGGAGATCCGTCATGCCGTCGCAGTCGCGGATCTCGAAGTTCGGCACGTCGTGCTTGAGGAATGCCGACATGTGGCAGATCGGCCGCAGTTTGACGGTGGTGACGCTGAACGGGATGACGGTCGGCGAGTGGCTGTGGACAACTGCATTGACATCGGGGCGCGATTTGTAAATCTCGCCATGGATGTACCGCTCGATATACATGAGCCGGCCTTGCTGATCGACCGGGTTGGAATCAAGGTCGTACTCCATGATGTCTTCGGCCGTGATGATGGCCGGAGACTTTGAGCGGGACAGAAAATAGCGGTCAGCAGCGCCGCTGTGGCGCACGCTGACGTGACCATAGCCGTCGAGCACGCCCTGGTCGGCGAGTATGCGATTGGCCGCGACAAGATCATTGATTTCGGCGGGGTCGACAGGGCCGCCGGATCGCGGGGTCACTGCGGAACTTTTGTTGTTCATGTGCGTTTGAGACCGACTTCGGGGGTGAGCGGGGATCAAACTAGCGAATTCCTGCACAGCCGCCAAATCGGTCCCATGGCTCACTGACAGCCAGTGGGGAGGATTAGCCACCGGGTTCAGCCTGCGCCGGGCACGATGGTAAAGTCAGCGTAATCCCACAGCGCAAATACGCTGCGCTATGGCGCTCTACCCACCGGTTAGCGATGGAGCTATGAGTTTACAGCGTCTCAAGTCGATACGTCCGTGATTCGCGGCCGTCGGCGGACGGCGGCCTTAGACGAGTTCGCGCCCGTTGAACTTAAGTCACTTTTTGGGCTTACGGGTGAACGCGAAGGGACAGAAAGATGCTGGAAATCGATGCGGCAACAGGAACATTAGCCATTCCGATCTGGGCGGCGGGGGCGGTATCGGCCGTCGTTCTGGCGCTTGCCGTTTTGGCGGTCGGGCGGGCGGGAGTGGCGACGTCAGTAAACGTACTGTTTCGCGTTGCGATTGTGGTGATCGCGGCTTCTGCCGGCTGGCTTTACATCCAGCAGATGGATCGGCAGGAGCATGCCGACGAGATCCGCTCGCTGGATGAGCGCTCGGCGGCCTTGTTGGCAAGGGCGGTCGCGCCTGGGTCGGCATTGTCCTGCCTCGATGAACTAGCCGGCGAAATGGTCGAGGCCGCATGCGAGAAAGCGGTGTTCGCGAGCCCCGAGGCGGTTGCAACGGCGGTGACTTACGTCGCCGCCAAATTGGCCCTGCTGGCGGATCGCGAGCGTGCAGGACACGCCGACGCGACCTTCGCGCCGCTGCTCGCCGCACTCGAGACTGACCGCTTCGGCATCGTCGCCCATGTGCTCGCCCAGCATCACGGCTGTACAGCGGAAAAATGCGATCCCGCCGCGTGGTTTAACGACCCTGGCCGCGTACTCGCCAATTTGCGTGAACACACCTTCGACGAGCAGGTGGCGAAATTTGCAGCAGCCTGGAACAGCCCGGCGCGCGCCGCATTGGACGGTGCGGTGAGCACAGACCCGCTGCACCCCGGACCGGCATCGGTGCTGCCGCCGCGATATGATTTCCCGCCGTCCCAGACGATTCCGCCGGTGAACATCATGGTGCCGGAGACGCCCGCCCCAAGGTCCTCGCCAAACGGGCAGGCGCCGTCCGGCGACGGCAATCCCCGGCCCGCAGCCGCCCCGGTGCCGCCGCGTCGGCCGCCGCAAGGACGCGCTTCCGGCGCAACGGTCGGCTCGCGCCCGTCAACCGCGCATCCGGCGGCGCCTGTTGCGGTCGGCGAGGTCCCGACCGACGGCGCCGCAACACGGCCGTCTGGTTCCGGACAGCCGCAGTAGGGACGTATGGCGCAGCCCGGATTGAGCGCAGCGAAATCCGGGCCGCCACCACGTTCCCTGCCGCCGAGATATGAAGAAAATACCTCCAACCACCCGGACTTTGTCAAAACAAACTGCGGCGGTTCCCGATCCTGTGGAACCGCTCATCCATAGTCATGGCCGGGACAACCGCGACCAGGATAGGCATGACGAGAAAGACGATTCCATCTCATCGGAACACGCTATAATTTTGGAATTGCCAACGAAATCAATGCTGTCTGGTATCCGCGCGTCACTGGGGCAAGACCCCTGGCAGCATGGTGGCGTGGACTGAGCGCCGCGAAATCCGGGTCAGGTCGTTCAGGGATCCGATTAATCGACAAGACAACCTCGGCCCTTGCCGGCGCTCAGCCGGCTGCTTTTCCACGAGCCTCCGTGGAAAACGTCCGGCGACATATATTCTTCCTCGCCCGGATGGTATCGCATATCCATGTTTGCGTCAGTCCTGATCGCCAATCGCGGCGAGATCGCAGTTCGCATCGCGCGTACGGCGGCGCGGCTCGGCATGCGCACGATCGCGGTCTACTCGGAGGCCGATGTCGGCGCGCTCCATACCCGCGTCTGCGATGAAGCGGTGCCGATCGGGCCGGCGCCGCCGCTGGAAAGCTATCTGGCGATCGACAGGCTGATTGACGCGGCGCGCCGCACCGGCGCGCAATGCGTGCATCCGGGCTATGGTTTTCTGTCGGAGAATGCGCAGTTTGCTGAGGCTTGCGCCAAGGCCGGCGTGGTGTTTGTCGGCCCGCCGCCGGCGGCTATCCGCGCCATGGCCCTCAAGGATCATGCCAAGGCGCTCATGGAGCGGGCTCATGTGCCCGTGGTTCCGGGCTATCACGGCGGCCAGCAGACGGCGGCGTTCCTCAAGCGCAAGGCCTATGAGATCGGCTATCCGGTTCTCATCAAGGCCGTGGCGGGAGGCGGCGGCCGCGGCATGCGCCGCGTCGACAAACATGCCGAATTCGAGGAGGCGCTCGGCGCTGCCCAGCGCGAGGCGATGGCGGCGTTCGGCGATGCGCGGGTGCTGATCGAGAAATACGTCGAGGCGCCGCGCCATGTCGAGATCCAGGTTTTCGCGGACCACCAGGGCAACGTGATCCACCTGGGCGAACGCGACTGCTCGCTGCAGCGCCGCCATCAAAAGGTGATGGAGGAAGCGCCTGCGCCCGGAATGACAGCGGCCCTGCGCGCCGAAATGGGCGCTGCCGCGGTCGCGGCGGCGCGGGCGGTCGGCTATGTGGGCGCCGGCACTGTGGAGTTCATCGCCGACGGTTCCGAGGGCCTGCGGTCGGGCGGCTTCTGGTTCATGGAAATGAACACTCGCCTGCAAGTCGAGCATCCGGTCACCGAGGCGATCACCGGGCTCGACCTGGTCGAATGGCAGCTTCGCATCGCGGCGGGCGAAGAGCTGCCGCTGCGCCAGGCCGACGTTTCGCTTAAGGGCCATGCGGTGGAGGCGCGAATCTACGCGGAAGATCCGGCGCGGAGCTTTCTGCCGTCATCAGGCCGCATCGCCGTGTTCGAGCCGCCGGCCGGCGAAGGGATCAGGGTCGACACCGGCTTCGCATCGGGGGACGCGGTGCCGGCCGACTACGATCCCATGATTGCGAAGATCATCGCGTGGGCGCCGACCCGCGCCGACGCGCTCGCGCGTCTTGCGGCGGCGCTGCGCGATCTCGTCGTGGCCGGCCCGCGGGTCAATGCGCCTTTTCTCCTGATGCTCGCCGAGCACCCGGAATTTCGCGCCGGCCGTTTCGATACCGGCTTCATTGACCGCCATCTTGATGAGCTTCTGCACGCCGATCCGTACGAAGAAGCGCTGGCCATCGCCCGCGCCGTCGCGTTCCTCATCGACCGTGAGCGCCGGCGCATCGTCGAGGCCGAGCGGCAGGCGCGGAAATCACCATCTCATGATGGGTGGCGTGACCCCTGGTCGGAGGACGACGGCTTCACGCTCGGCTCTGCCCGCACGATCGTGCTCGATATTCTGGTTGATGGCGCGGCGCGGCAGGCAACAGTCACCTGGGGAGCGGAAGGCGCGCAAGTTGCGATTGACGGGGCGCCCCCTCAGTCTGCCCCGTCCCTGCCCTCCCCCGCAACCGGGGGAAGGCAAAGGAGGCCCGCCTCCATACTTCCCTCTCCAGCTCGATGGGGAGGGTCAGGGAGAGGGCCCGGGGAGAGCCGAGAGGCGCACGTCCGGATAGTCGAGGCGGCAGGCGGCGCGACCGTGGTCGCGGGCGGTCGCCAGATTCACGTGGCGTTGCGGCGCCTCGACGTCCTCGACGCCTACGACTTTGGCGTCGACGGCGTGGTGCGAGCGCCGATGAACGGCAAGATCGTCGCCACATTCGTTGAGCCGGGCCAGCGCGTACAGAAGGGGGCCCGTATCGCTCTCATGGAGGCCATGAAGATGGAGCACAGCCTGACTGCGCCAATCGACGGCATCGTGACGGAAGTGGCCGCCGTCGCCGGCGCCCAGGCGGTTGAAGGGGCTGTGCTCGCTCGCATTGATCCGGAGCGCGCGAATGGTTGATCGACCAAACATCTCATGGAGCAGGCGTATGCCTGTCGCCGTCACCCGCCGCACTCTTCTTTCCGCCGCCGCAGCCTGCACAACGGCGAGCTTTGCGGTTGCGCAGCCCGCCCTCGGCCCTCGGCCGCGAGCGGGGGAGGTAAGGGCGGGGGCGGGCGGCACCAAGGTGGTGCTGCTCGGCACCAAAGGAGGCCCGCGCGTGAATAAGGGCCGCGCCAACCCGTCCAATCTCGTGATCGCCGCGGGCCGCTCCTACGTCGTTGATTGCGGCTATGGCGTCACTCGCCAACTCGTCGCGGCGGGCGTCGAAGCCCAGGAGGTCCGCACCATCCTCATCACCCACAACCATTCCGATCACATGCTCGAGGTCGGCCCGTTGATTTACAACGCCTGGGCCGGCGGGCTCACCGAGCCGATCGAGGTGCGGGGACCGCCGCCGATCGGCAAGATCGTGACGAATTTTCTCGAGTCGGTCGGCTATGACATCGACATTCGCATGGAGGACGAGGGGCGGCCGGATCTGCGCAAGTTTGTGCGTGTGCATGAATTCGAGGCGCCGCCATTGGGCGCCGGGGCCGCGACAGCGTTTGAGCGCGACGGCCTCAGGGTCAGCGCTGTCAGGGTGCGTCATCCGCCGATCACCCATGCCTATGCCTATCGGTTCGATGCGCCGGACCGTTCGATCGTACTCTCGGGCGATACCACCTATTCGCCGGAGCTTGTTGCGCTCGCCAAAGGAGCGGATGTGCTCGTTCACGAAGCGATGCACCTCGCTGGTCTCGACCGCTTGCTGTCCCGCAACCCCAATGCGCCGACCTTGCGCAAGCATCTGGTCGAGAGCCACACCACGACCGAGCAGTTGGGGCATGTGGCAGCCGAGGCCGGCGTCAAGACCCTGGTGCTCAGCCACCTGGTGCCCGGCGACGATCCCTCCATCACCGCGGCGATGTGGACCGAGGACGTGCGCAAGAATTTCTCAGGGGAGATCGTGATAGGCCGGGATCTCATGACGATTTAATCAGCCGGTTTTCCGGTCGCCCTCTGGTGTTATCGCCCGGCTTGACCGGGC
Organism: Hyphomicrobiales bacterium; assembly: GCA_021323775.1. Taxonomy (GTDB): domain Bacteria; phylum Pseudomonadota; class Alphaproteobacteria; order Rhizobiales; family Xanthobacteraceae; genus JAJPKK01. The sequence continues at coordinate 27,769 of JAJPKK010000139.1, read as the reverse complement.
AATCCAGTAGCCCGGGGCCGTTGTTTACTGGATCGCCCGGTCAAGCCGGGCGATGACAGTCCGACCAGATGTTAATCGGTTGAAAAAAGCCGCGCCGCGGAATCCTGAAATGCTCCATCTGATCAAACTTTGCGTCGGCTGCGACTCCATCCGCGACCTTGAGGACTGGATCAGGAAGAAGCTCAAGGCGCGGCGCGACGGGAACACCGGTGCGCGCCGGCGCGGGCGGAACCACACGACTCGCATGGCGCCGAAGCGCGCGGCCGAGATCCTCGACGGCGGTTCGCTCTACTGGGTGATCCGCGGGCAGATCATGTGCCGCGAGCGGATCCTCGACATCCGCCCGTTCGTCGATAAGGACGGCATCGGCCGCTGCCACATCGTGCTCGATTGCAAGCCTGTGCCAGTCGAGCCGCGTCCCTACCGGGCGTTCCAGGGCTGGCGTTATCTTGACCCGCACGACGCCCCGCGTGACCTTGACCGCGCTGCGCCTGGCGCCCGCGACATGCCGGAGGACTTGCGACGCGAGCTGCGCAGCCTGGGCTTGCTCTAAGGCGGTTTGGAGCGCTGTCCGCAGCCTGCGTTAAGCGCAGCGAAAGCAGGGCCCACGTTGTCGCGTCGAAAGGGCGGCCCCATCTCGCTGCGCTCAATCCGTGCGACGAGTTCCGTTGAGTCTACGATTATAAGCTTAAGCGAAATCCATCCGCGGCATTTCCACGCGGCACATCGTTGACGGGTTTCGCTGACCCTTGACCTTCCATCGCACCAGCCAAATTGCCTCGTTCGTCTTTATCGCGGCGAGACGCGAAGAAAATCCTGCACAACCCGCAGTCATGACTGGTTGTTCCGGCCCTGAAAATTTTTTTTTCATAGGCATAGTCCTCTTGGCGCAAATGCTTATGTCCAACCCGTCGCCGGACGGGTTCGCAATCATTTGGTCCGCGAGCGCCGCCGGGTGCGGGTTTTTGAGTGCGTTCCGATGGGGTCCTTGCCGGCGCGGCACCCTCTCCGGACTTGATCCGGGGGACTGTCGCCGGTGTCCGCGTCTTCGCCCCTCCCTGCCATCCCCTCGCTTTCGGGGAGCGCCCGGAAGGGGCAGGCAGGGCGTTCATGGCCGCAACTGGCCCGGCCATGATTTCGCGAGCTGAGGGTTCAACATGACCGGGATCGCGCTCCGATAACCACCTGGAGCCTATGTGACGCTGTTTGTTGGCCAGGCCGGCAGCCTGAAAAGACAACGCGCAGGTCAAGTTGCTGGCTTTGCCGCGGCGGCCATTGCCGCCACGGTGCTTGTCGGCTGGTGGGCTCACCTGCCGCTGCTGTCTGGCTGGGGCTTGGGCTTCCCCCCGATGAGGCCGGTGGGCGCCGCGTCCCTGGCGACGCTTGGCCTTGCGCTCGTGCATCCCGGAAAGGACTTTCGTTTCGCATTCGTGGTCGGCTTCACGGTTGCAGTCCTTGCCGCGGTCGGCCTCACGCTGGCCCTCATCGACTTTGAGTTTGGCGTCATTGGCATCGAACGCTGGTTGGCGGTGCAGGCTGCGGCGTCGGGATCGGCGGCAGCTTCGTCCCGCGTCGCACACGTATCGACGCTCGCGTTTGGGCTTGCTGGGGGCGCGCTCGCGCTCAGCCGCTTCGAGCGCCATCGCTTGGCCGCGACGATGCTCAGCAGCCTTGCCGGCGCCATCGCGGTGTTTGCCCTGCTCGGCTACCTGACCGGCATCGATACGCTCTACGGTTCCGCGTCCGTCCGCTCGCCTCCACTGCCGGCCACCGTTGGACTGCTTTGCGTTGCTGCCGGGATCATTTTGCGGATCGGAGCGATGCCTGCGCTGCGTACGCCCCGGCCCCTGTGGCATCTCCTGGCCATGCTCGGATGCGCCATCGTTGTGCCGCTCTTGCTGTTTGGCGCATATGCGGAGGTCAGCATCTCCGACGCGCAGCTCGACCAGGTCCGCAGCGACCTGATGGATCGGGCGCGCACGCTGTCGGCGGAAGTCGACAGCGAGATCGTCGGCGAGATCGACAGACTGCAAGCGCTGGCGGCCTCGCCGTCCCTGCGCCAAGGCGATTTCGCGGCGTTCCAGCGCCAGGCCGAGGCCTCGCTGGCCTCGCGCCAGAACGGCGCAATCATGCTCGTCGATCGCGACATGCACCAGCTCGTCAACACCTGGGCGCCCTTCGGCACGCCCTTGGAAGACGTCCCTGTTCCGGAACCTGTCCGGAGGGCTCTCGCCACGGGCAAGCCGCAGGTCACAGGCCTTTTCACGGGGCCCGTGAGCCATCAGCTTACGTTCGGCATTATCGTGCCCGTGCCGACCGACGGCGAGAATCGCTACGCCCTCGTGAGGTCTCCTAATCCGCGCGTCCTCGAAGGTCCTGTTGCAGCAAACAGGCTGCCCACAGGCTGGCACGCGATGGTTGCCGACGCTGCGCACCGCATCATCGCGCGGACTGACCATCAGGACAGTCTGATGGGGCGGGAGCTGCCGCCGTCGGAGCGGCATCGTGTCGGACCTGGAGGGATAGCGGACTATACCGACTCCGAAGGGCGACCATCGCTGGAAGCATACGCGTGGTCGGATTTGACCGGCTGGGAAACCGCCGTATGGGAGCCCAAGGCCCTGCTTGAGGCGCCGGCCCGGGCGCTATGGTGGACCCTCGGCTTGACGGCGTTGCTGGCGATTGCGCTGGTGGTCGCCTTGGCCTTGTGGCTGGCCCGGATTATCGCGCGCTCGGTTGGCCAGGCGGCCGGCGCTGCGATCGTTGCGGGAGAGGGCGGCACGCCGCCGGCGGGCGGAACGCCCATCAACGAGATCAACACGCTGATGGCGGAGCTGCGCGAGACCGCCGCCAAGCGACAGGCGGCAGAGGACCTGTTGCGCGACAACGAGCGGCAATTGCGCCTTGTCACTGACAGCGCCCCTGTCGCGATCGCCCACTGGGATGCGCAAGGCCGCTACAAATTCGTCAACAGGTGCTATGCGCAGCGACTCGGGCTAGAGCCCGAGCAAGTCATCGGCAGACGGATTTCCGAGGTGATCGGCGAGAAAGCCTACGCCGCCGTCGATCGCTACGTCGGCGAGTGTCTTGCCGGCAAGGCGGTCGAGTTCGAGGCCGAAGTGCCTTACGAGGTTGGCGAGCCGCAGTTTATGCATTGCTGCTACGAGCCGGAGTACAAGGACGGCAAGGTGGTCGGGCTGGTCGCCGCAATGACCAATATTACCGGCCTCAAACGCGCCGAGCAGCGTCTGCGCGCCAGCGAAATCACGTTTCGTCAGCTCGTCGAGAACTCGCCGTTCGGGATCTACGCGGTGGACGCTGATTTTCGCATCGTGCAGGTGAGCGCCGGCGCGCAAAAGAAATTCGAGAACGTGCGGCCGCTGATCGGCCGCGACCTCACCGAGGCGCTGCGGTGTATCTGGCCCGAGCCGTTTGCGAGCGATGCGATCGGCCGCTTCCGCCACACCCTCGACACCGGCGAGCCGTTCCACGCGCCCGGCAGCGTCGAGCGGCGAAAGGACACCGGCGTTGTCGAGTCCTACGACTGGAGGATCGAGCGCGTGACCATGCCGGACGGCCGCCTCGGCGTCGTGTGCCACTTCTACGATCTTTCCGAACGCCAGAAATATGAGGCCGCTCTCCGTGAGAGCGAAACGACGTTCCGCGTCATGTTCCATGCGAGCGCGGTAGGCAAGATCGAGGTCGATCCCGAAAGCACCCGCTTCCTGCGCGTCAACGCCGCGATGTGCAAATTCCTGGGCTACAGCGAGGAGGAATTGCTCGGCCGGACTGTGCTCGAGGTCACACATCCCGAGGACCGCGAGGAAAGCCGCGCGCTGGGGCGACGCCTGGATTCCGGAGAGTCGGACGTATTCGACGTGGAAAAGCGATACGTCCGTAAAGACGGAGAGGTGGTTTGGGCGCGGGTGACAGTGAACGCCATCCGTGATGCGTCCGGCCGGCCTGTGCGCAACATGGGCGTGATCCAGGATGTCAGCGCGCGCAAGCGAGCGGAGGAGGACCTGCAGGCAAGCAAAGATCGTCTGCAGCTCGCGCTCGACGCCGCGCAGCTCGGGTGGTGGCGGTACGATCCGCTCCGTCGCGTGCTCACAGGGGATGCGCGCGCGAACCAGATTTTCGATCTCGATATTGCCGAGAACGAGGTGGCGATCGAAGAGCTCATGAAGCGGGTGCATCCGGACGACGCGGACAGGTTTTGGGCGGTCCGCGAGGCGACGCTCGATCCTGCCGATCCCAAGCCCTACGCGAATGAGTACCGGCTTCGGCGGCGAGACGGCAAGATTCGCTGGGTCGAGAGTCGCGGGCTCGCCTATTTTGCGGGCGACGGGCCCGAGCGACGGGTCGTGAGCTTCGTCGGCACAGTCCAGGACATTACCGAGCGCAAGGAGCGCGAGGAAAAAGAGCACCTCCTCATGCGCGAGATCAATCATCGCGCCAAAAACATGCTCAGCGTCGTCGACGCGATCGCGCACCAGACCGCCGCCCGAAATCCAGAAGATTTCATCGAACGATTCTCCGAGCGCATCCAGGCATTGTCGGCCAATCAGGACCTGCTCGTCCGCAATGAATGGAAAGGGGTCGAGATCGCGGACCTTGCCCGCGCCCAGCTCGCGCATTTCGCCGACCTCGTTGGCTCTCGCATCGCTGTGCGAGGCCCCAAGCTGCGCTTGCGAGCAGCTTCCGCGCAGGCCATCGGGCTCGCCCTCCACGAGCTTGCTACCAACGCCGGGAAATACGGGGCGCTCTCGACGGACGCAGGCTGCGTTCATATCTCCTGGGGGACTGATGGCGGCGCCTTCACCATGAGCTGGACGGAGCGTGGCGGGCCAGCGGTGTCTCAGCCAGAGCGGCGCGGCTTCGGCACCGTCGTCATGGAAACGATGGCGGAACGCAGCGTCGACGGGAAGGTCGATCTTGACTATGCGCCCTCCGGCCTGAACTGGCGCTTGACCTGCCCGGCAGCGAACGCGCTCGAACCCTGGGAGCGTGAGGAAATCTCAAGTGAAGGGCCCCTTCCTTACCCTCCTCCCGGCCCCTCCCTACCCGCACCCGCGGGCGGGGGAGGGAGAGGGGGAGGGGGAGCGGGCGACGGCAGGGAGGGGGGTGCGATTCGCCGCGCCGGACCTAAGAATGGCGAGAGCTTGCCGAGGTCTCCTCGGAACTCTTTACGGGCCCGGTTCGACAGCGAAGCGGAGGGCCGGTAGCTGCTTTTTTGGCGATCTGGAGGCCACGTGACCCCGTTTGTTGGCCGAGCCGGCAATCTGAAGAGACCACGCGCGAGTCAAATTGCTGGCTTAGCCGCGGTGATAATCGCCGGCGCAGTGCTCATCGGCGGGTCGATCGGGCCGCTGCTGCTGACGAGCTGGGGGGCGGGCTTGCCCTCCATGAGGCCATCGGCCGCGTTGTGCCTCGGAGCGCTTGGTCTCGCGCTCCTTGAGCCGGGCAGGGACTTCAGATGGGCGTTCGTGATCGGCCTCGCTGTGGCTGCCATTGCGGCCGGGGGCATGGGCCTTATCCTGGTCAACGTCGACCCCGGCATGGACGCCTGGCTGGCGCCGCGGGTTGCGCTTCAGGGATCCGGAGCCGCCTCATTTCGGGTCGCAAGCGTAGCGGCGATTGCCCTCGGGCTCGCGGGCGGCGCGCTCGCGCTCAGCCGTTTCGAGCGGCATCGCCTTGCTGCAGCCGTGCTCTGCAGCCTCGCCGGCGCCATCGCGGTGTTCGCCTTACTCGGCTACCTCACCGGGATCGATACGCTTTACGGCTCTGCGTCAGTCAGCTCGCCCTCGCTGCCGGCGAGCGTCGGCCTGCTCTGCGTCGCCGCCGGGATCCTCCTGCGGATGGAACTGATGCCAGTGCTGCGCAAGTCCCGTCCGTTGTGGCAGCTCTTGGTCATGCTCGGATGCGCGATCGTTGCGCCCCTCCTGCTGTACGGCGCCTATGCGGGATTTCGCTTCACCACGGCACAGCTCCACGACGTTCGGGAAGACCTGGCGATCGAAGCTCGTACTTTGTCGGCGAACATTGATCGCTACATCATGGGCGAGCTTGACAGGCTGCAGGCGTTGGCGGCTTCGCCGTCGCTGCGCTGGGAAGATCTCGCCGAATTTCAGCAACAGGCCGAGGCCTCGCTGACCTTGCATCAAAGCGGCAGCATCGTCCTCATCGATCGCAAGCTCCGGCAGCTCGTCAATACCCGGGAGCCCTACGGCAAGGCCTTGCCGGACACAGCTGTTCCGGAAATTGCAGAGAGGGTATTCGCGACAGGTCAGCCGCAGGTGAGCGGCCTTTTCTGGGCGCCCGTCGCCAAACAGCTTTTGGTCACCGTCATGGTGCCGGTAAAGATCGACGGCGAGATCCGTTACGTGCTCGCCAGGTCGCCGGATCAGAACGCCCTCACACGCCTCGTTTCAGCAACTGAACTGCCGGCAGGCTGGCAGGCGCAGGCGCTTGTCTCCGACGCGGCGCATCGCATCATCGCGGAGTCCGATCGTCAAGGCCTGTATCTCGGCAACGAACTGCCGCGGGCGCAGTGGGAGCAGTCGGGACCCGGCGGCGTATTCGAGATCGTCGACTCCGAAGCGCGACCGGCCCTGCAGGCAAACGCGCGATCGGATTTGACCGGCTGGATCACCGCTGTGTGGGCGCCCAGGGCCGTGCTCGAGGGGCCGGTTCGGGCGCAGTGGCGGACCCTCGGCGTGATGGCAGTTCTGGCGCTCTCATTGGTGATTGCCTCAGCCTTGTGGCTGGGCCGGATTATCGCGCGCTCGGTCGGCCACGCGGCCCGCGCCGCAATCGCTTTGGGGGAGGGCGGGCCGCTGCCGCTCAGCGGAACCCCCGTTGCTGAGGTCGACACGCTCATGGCGGAACTGCGAGGGGCCGCGGTCAGGCGGCAGGCCGCGGAGGATTTGCTGCGCGACAATGAGCGCCATCTGTTCGCCAGCAAGGCGCGGCTCCAGATTGCCATGGATGCTGCCCAGCTTGGCTGGTGGCAGTACGATCCGCGCCGCCGTGTGTTCTCAGGGGACGCGCGCGCGAAAGAAATTTTTGACGTCACAGCGGACGAGACGCCGATCGAGGAGATCGCGCAGCAGGTGCTTCCGGACGATGCGGAAAGGTTTCGGGCGGCCCGCGCGACGGCGCTCGATCCCGCCGATCCGAAGCCCCAGGCGATCGAGTACCGACTTCGGCGGCGAGACGGCAAGGTCCGGTGGGTGGAACTGCATTGGCTTGCTTACTCCGAGGGCGTGCGCAGTGAGCGGCCAACCGCGAGCGTCGTCGGCACCGTCGCGGACATCACCGAACGCAAGGAACACGAGGAGCAGGTGCACCTTCTGATGCGCGAGGTCAATCATCGCGCCAAGAACATGCTCAGCGTCGTAGACTCGATCGCCCACCAGACCGCCACCAGAAATCCCGAAGATTTCATCGAGCGCTTCTCCGAGCGCATCCAGGCGCTCTCAGCAAATCAGGATCTGTTGATACGGAGCGACTGGAGCGGCGTGGACATAGCGGACCTGGCTCGCGCCCAGCTCGCGCATTTCGGAGATCTCATTGGTTCCCGGATTGTCGTGGATGGCCCCAAGCTGCGCCTCAAGCCCGCTTCCGCGCAGGCCATCGGGCTCGCGCTGCACGAGCTTGCGACCAACGCCGGCAAATACGGGGCGCTCTCCACCGGGAAGGGTCGCGTGCATATCTCCTGGAAGAAAGACGGCGACACCCTCGCCATGAGCTGGGCGGAGCGCGATGGGCCGCTGGTGTCTCAGCCGAACCGGCGGGGGTTCGGCACCATCGTCATGGAGGCGATGGCGGCGCGCAGCGTCGACGGCGCCGTCAAGCTCGACTATGCGCCGTCAGGTTTGACCTGGAGCTTGACTTGCCCCGCGGCGAGCGCGCTGGAGCTCCCTGCCTACCCTCCGCTGACCCCTTCCGTAGCCTCGTCCGCAAGCGGGGGAGGGCTGGGGAGCGGGGAAGCGGGGGAGGTCAGGGAGGGGGAAATCTCTCAAGAACGCCCTCCTCCCTATCCTCCTTTGCGAGCCGGGAGAGCGGGGAGGGGGAGAGGGCGCGGTCAACCGCGCGAGCGGGAAGGACGATCCGATTTTATCCGGCGTTCGTGAGAGACTCAATTCAACGCCAAATTGCGCCGCCAGTCGGCGCCGCCGCTCACGGCGCGAGGCGGTTCCCATTGTTCCGACTTCGGCAAAAATTTCGCAAAGACATGGTCCCGGTCGCGCGACTGCTTATGTTGATGAACGTTGCTGGTCAGGTTTCTGCGCCTTTGGTCCGCGCGCTGACCGGTTTTGACCATCTGGAGTCTACGTGACGCTGTTTGCCGGCCCGGCCGGCCGCCTTAGGACACAACGTGCGAGCCAGGTTGCTGGTTTTGCGGGGTTGACGATAGCCGCCGCTGCGCTTCTTGGCTGGTGGGCCTCGCTGCCGCTGCTGTCGAGTTGGAGGCCCGGCTTTGCCACTGTGAAGCCGGCCGTAGCTTTGTGCCTCGCAGCCCTCGGCTTCGGGCTCATGCACCCCGGCAAGGAACAACGTTTTGGGTTGACGGCCGGTCTCGTGGTGGCGGCCATCGCCGCGCTCGGCCTGGGGGTGGTCCTTTTCAACATCGAGCCTGGCATCGACCGCTGGCTGGCGCCCGGCGAGCCCTCGTTCCGGGCAACGGCGACCTCATTCCGGGTCACAAATGCGGCGACGCTGGCGTTGGGCCTCGCCGGCATCGCGCTCGCGCTCAGCGGTTTCGAGCGGCATCGCCCTGCCGCGACCCTGTTTGGCTACCTCGCCGGGGCCATCGCAGTGTTCGTCCTGCTCGGCTACCTCACCGGCATCGACACGCTCTATGGGGCAACATCTATCAGGCCGCCCGCGCTGCCTACCGCCGCTGGCCTGCTCTGCATCGCCGCAGGGATCATTTTGCGGATCGGTGCGATGCCCGCGCTCCGCAAGCCTCGCCCGTCGTGGCATCTGCTGATCCTGCTCGGATGCGCAGTCATTGCGCCGCTCCTGCTGTTTGGCGTGTACGCGGGATTTAGCGTCGGCGATGCGCAGTTCGACGAGGCCCGCAAGGAGCTGAGAAATGAGGCGCGCACCTTGTCGGCGGAAGTCGATCACGAGATCATTGGCGAGATCGGGAGATTGCAGGCATTGGCTGCCGCGCCGTCGCTGCGACAAGGCGACTTCGCGGCGTTCCAGCGCCAGGCCGAGGCCGCGCTGGCCTCGGAGGACCAGAGCGGCAGCATCATCCTCATCGACCGCGAGATGCGCCAGCTCGTCAATACCTGGGCGACGTCTCGCGCGCCCGTGGAAGAATCGGCCCTGCAGGAACCCGCGCAGAAGGCTCTGGCAACCGGCAGGCCGCAGGTAACCGGCCTCTTCCTCGGGCCTCTGAAACAGTTCATGTTCGGCATCATCGTCCCCGTGCCGATCGACGGCGAGAGCCGCTACGCCCTGGTCAGGTCGCCCGATGAGGACGCCCTCGAACGGCTGGTCGCCGCAAATGAGCTGCCGGCAGGTTGGCATGCGGCGGTCGCCGACGCTGCGCACCACATCATCGCGGAGTCTGACCATCATCATGCGCTGATCGGGCAGGAGCTGCCGCGGTCGCAGTGGCATCGCGCCGAAGGCGGCGGCGTGTTCGAGTTTGTCGACTGGGAAGGGCGATCATCGCTGGAGGCCTACGCTCCCTCGGAGCTGACCGGCTGGGAAGTCGCTGTGTGGGAGTCGAGGGCGGTGATTGAGGCCCCGGTTCGGGCGCTGTGGTGGACGATCGGCTTGACGGCGTTGTTGGCGTCGGCGCTGGTGGTCGCCCTGGCCTTATGGCTGGGCCGGATTATCGCCCGCTCGGTCGGGCAGGCTGCCCGCGCAGCAATCGCCTTAGGCGAGAGCGCCCCGTTGCCGCCGACCGGAACGCCGCTCGCCGAAGTCAACGCTCTGATGGCAGAGCTGCGGGAAACGGCCGCCAAGAGACAGGCGGCAGAGGGGATGCTGCGCGACAGCGAGCGCCAGCTGCGGCTGGTCAGCGATAACGCCCCGGTCGGCATCGCACACTGCGACGCGGACCTCCGCTACAAGTTCATCAACAGGTACCACGCGGAGCGGCTTGCGGAACGGTTCGGGGTTACGGCCGAGCAGGTGATCGGCAAACGTGTCCCGGAGGTGATCGGAGACGAAACCTTCGCCACCGCCGCGCCTTACATCCGCGAGTGCCTTGCCGGCAGGACGGTCGAGTTCGAGGTCGGCGTGCCTGACGATGCAGGGGAACCGAGATTCCTCCATTGCCATCTTGAGCCGGAGTGGAACGACGGCAAAGTGGCCGGGCTCGTCACGGCAGCCATCGACATCACCCGACTCAAACGCGCGGAAGCCGCCTTGCGCGAAAGTGAAGAGATCTTCCGCGCCATGTTCGACCTGAGCAGCGTCGGCAAGATCGAGGTCCAGCCGCCAAGCGGCCGATTCCTCCGCGTCAACGCCGCCATGTGCAAATTCGTGGGGTATAGCGAGGAGGAATTGCTCGGCCGGTCGGTCTACGACATTACGCATCCCGATGACATTGCGCTCGATCATGAGTTGTGCCATCGCCTGGACGCCGGAGAATCGGATTTCGACGTGGAAAAGCGCTACGTGCGCAAGGACGGAACGGCCGTCTGGGCGCGAACCACGGTGAACGTCATCCGCGACGCATCGGGCCGGCCATTGCGGCACATGGCGGTGATCCAGGATATCGACGCGCGCAAGCGGGCGGAGGAGGACGTGAGAGCGGGCAAGGATCGCCTGCAGCTTGCCCTCGACGCGGCCCAGCTTGGGTCGTGGCGGTACGATCCGCTCCGCCGCGTGATCTCGGGAGACGCCCGCTGTCAGGAAATTTTCGATTTTGCGGAGCCTGAGGCGCCGATTGAAGAGGCGATCAAGCGCATCCATCCGGACGATGCCGAAAAGGTTCGGACGGCTCTCGCGGCGTCGGTCGATCCTGCTGAGCCCAAGCGCTCCGCGACCGAATTCCGAATGAGGCGGCGCGATGGCGCGCTCCGCTGGGTGGAGACCCTCGGGCTTGCCTATTTCGAGGGGACCCAGCATGAGCGGCGGGCCGTGAGCATGGCCGGGACCGTCCAGGACATCACCGAACGCAGAGAACGCGAGGAAAAGGAGCACCTCCTGATACGCGAGATCAATCACCGCGCCAAGAACATGCTCAGCGTCGTCGACGCCATCGCCCACCAGACCGCCATCAAGAGCTCCGAAGATTTCCTTGAGCGCTTCTCCGAGCGCATCCAGGCGCTGTCAGCCAATCAGGATCTGCTCGTCCGCAACGAATGGAACGGGGTCGAGATCGAGGACCTGGTTCATGCGCAGCTCGCGCATTTTGCTGACCTCATCGGCTCTCGCATCGCTGTCCAAGGCCCCAAGCTGCGGTTGAGGGCGGCTTCGGCGCAGGCGATCGGGCTAGCGCTCCACGAGCTTGCCACCAACGCCGGAAAATATGGGGCGCTGTCGACGGAGGAGGGTCATGTCGATGTCTCCTGGGGCACCACCGACGGCGCCCTCGCCATGAGCTGGACGGAGCATGGCGGGCCGCCGGTGTGTCGGCCGGAGCGGCGCGGGTTCGGCACCATCGTCATGGAGACAATGGCGGAACGCAGCGTCGACGGCAGGGTCGACCTCGATTATGCGCCCTCCGGCCTGATCTGGCGCTTGACCTGCCCGGCAGCGAGCGCGCTCGAATCCCGAAAGCCGTAGAGGCGAGGCTTGTAGCCGCCGCATTTGCGCACTGCCTGCGCGGATGTGCAAGGGACCATGCGAAGCTTGAGGGAACTTTGAGGGAAGGAAAGATTTCGCAACTCGTGGTCACCGCAATCCGCTCCGTCACCCCAAGTTGCTTCGTTCCGAATAAAATGTTGCAAAGAGATAGCGCAGTCCCGGCAAATGCTTATCTTGGAGGCGTCGCCGGCGGGCGTCGTCGGTGCCGACCATGCCGTGCGGCTGCGGTTTGACTTTCGGAGCCTACGTGGCGCTGCTTATTGGTCAGGCCGGCAACCTGAGGAGACAACGCGCAAGCCAAGTTGCCGGCTTTGCTGCGGCGATGATTGGCGCCGCGGCGTTCATCGGTTGGTGGGTCTCACGGCCGGTGCTGTCAACCTGGGTCTCTGGCTTCGCCACCGTGAAGCCAGCGACGGCAATGTGCCTTGCAGCCCTCGGCGCCGCTCTCGTACATCCTGGCAAGAACTCGCGCTTTGCGTTCGCGGTCGGCCTTGCGGTGGCCGCCGTCGCTGCGCTCGATCTGCTCGATCGAGCGGGCGTCGATCTGGGCTTCAACCAATTGAACGGCTTGCTGGTGCCGCGGGCAGCGACGCCGGGACACGGGGCTGCTTCCTTCGCGATGATAAACGGGATGCCGCTGGCGATTGCGGTCGCAGGCGGCTCGCTCGTGGTCGGCCGCTTCGAAAGGCATCACTTCACGGCGACCGTGCTCGGAGGGCTTGCCGGTATCATGGCGCTATTTGCCATGCTGAATTACCTGACAGGCATCCATGCGCTCTATAGCTCGGTCGATCCGCCTGCGCTGCCGACCGCGGTCGGCCTGTTTTGCATCGCTGCCGCCATCGTTTTGCGGATGGGCGCCATGCCCGCGCTCCAAAAGCCGCGGCCATTGTGGCAGCTACAGGTCATGCTCGGATGCGCAATCGTTGCGCCGCTCGTGCTGTTCGGCGTGTACGCGGGAACGCGCGTCACTGACGCTCAGCTCCGCGAGGGCCGGAACGAACTGTTGAGCGAGGCCCGTATTTTGGCTGCGGGAGTTGACCGTGAGGTCATCGGCGAGATCGAGAGACTGCAGGCGTTGGCCGCCTCGCCGTCGCTCCGTGAAGGCGACTTCGCCGAATTCCAGCGCCAGGCCCAAGCCTCGCTGGCGTGGCAGCAACGCGGCAACATCGTGCTCATCGATCGCAATATGCAGCAACTCGTCAATACCTTTGTGCCCTTCGGCAAGCCTCTGCCAAGGGCGGTTGCTTCGGAACCAGTAGAGAGGACCTTCGCGACAGGTAAACCGCAAGTGACCGGCCTGTTCATGGCCCCCATCGTCAATGAGTTTATGTACGGCGTCACGGCGCCGGTCGAGATCGGCGGCGAGACCCGCTACGTCGTCGGCAGGTCGCAAAATCAGCATGCGCTGGGACGCCTGGTCGCAGCCAATGAACTGCCGCCGGGCCGGCTGGCGGTCATTGCCGATGCCGCGCACCGGATCGTCGCGCGTTCGGAACAGGAGGATGCATTCATTGGCAAGGAGCTGCTGGCAGCGCAGCGGCATTCCGCCGGACCGGTGGGCGTATTCGAGTTTACCGACTCCGAAGGGCGGCCGTCGCTGGAGGCGTACGCGCGGTCGGAATTGACCGGCTGGGAGGCCGCCGTGTGGGCCCCTACGGCCCTGATCGAGGCTCCGGTTCGGGCGCTGTGGTGGACCATCGGTTTCACCGCGGTCGCGGCCTTTGCACTGGTGGTCGCCTTGGCCTCATGGCTGGGCCGCCTGATCGCACGCTCGGTCGGACACGCAGTGCGCGCGGCGACCACTTTGGGAAAGGGCGATCCGCTGCCGTCCTACGATACCCCGGTGGCTGAGGTGGACACCCTCATGGCAGAGCTTGGAAGGGCCGCCGCCAGGCGGCGGGCGGCGGAGCATGACCTGCAGGCGAGCAGGGAGCGCCTGCAGCTTGCGTTCGATGCAACGCAGCTTGGGTGGTGGCAATACGATCTACGCCGCCGCATGCTCTCGGTGGATCCGCGCACCAAGGAAATTTTTGATTTTACCGCCGACGAGGTACCGATCAAAGAGCTCATGGAACGAGTGCATCCGGAGGACGCGGAGAGGTTCTGGACAAACCGTGAGGCAGCGCTCGACTCCCCCAATCCGAAGGCGTACGCCCATGAGTACCGGGTTCGGCGGCGAGACGGCACGATCCGCTGGGTGGAGGGACGTGGAGTTGCTTATTTTGAGGGCGATGGGCCCGAACAGCGGGCTGTTCGCCTCATCGGCACCGTCCAGGACGTCACCGAGCGCAAGGAGCGCGAGGAAAAAGAGCATCTCCTTATGCGCGAGATCAACCATCGCGCCAAGAACATGCTCAGCGTCGTCGACGCCATCGCCCACCAGACCGCCGCCAGAAATCCCGAAGGCTTCATCGAGCGCTTCTCAGAGCGCATCCAGGCGCTGTCAGCCAATCAGGACCTGCTCGTCCGCAACGAATGGAACGGGGTCGAGATCGCGGATCTGGTTCGCGCCCAGCTCGCCCATTTCGCCGATCTTATCGGTTCTCGCATTGCGCTGAATGGCCCCCGGCTGCGACTGAAGCCAGCTTCCGCGCAAGCCATCGGGCTCGCCCTTCACGAACTTGCGACCAACGCCGGGAAATACGGGGCGCTGTCGACCGATACAGGTCGCGCCTATGTCTCATGGGCGCGCGACGGCGACATCTTGACGATGAGCTGGGTCGAACGGGAGGGGCCGCCAGTGTCGAAACCGCAGCGGCGCGGGTTCGGCAGCATTGTGATGGAGACGATGGCGGAGCGCAGCGTGGACGGTAAGGTCGATCTTGAATATGCGCCCTCCGGCGTGACCTGGCGCCTCACCTGCCCGGCAGCGAATGCGCTCGAGGTTTCTTCAGTTTAATATTGAATTGCGCGGCCGATAACCGCCCTCGTCGTCGCGGATGAAAATCTCCGCGACCTGCGGGTGCCGCACCGGCTCGCCGGAGTCATCGGGCAATAGATTCTGCTCCGACACATAGGCCACATACTCGGTTTCCGCATTCTCGGCGAACAGGTGGTAATAAGGCTGGTCCTTGTGAGGACGCACCTCGGAGGGAATGGACTGGTACCACTCCTCCGTATTGCTGAAGAGGGGATCGATGTCGAACACCACGCCCCGGAACGGATAGACGCGGTGCCGCACGACCTGGCCGATGGCATATTTCGCGCGCCGGATTTTACTCATGTTAGCCGTCCATCCTACGCCTGATACGCCTGAATTGTGGCGCTCCGCCGTCATTCTGCTAAATGGACGTTCAGTTAGTCAAATTTTGTTGCGGGTCACACCCCATACAGCGCGGCCATCGCCGGATCTTTGGCCGCCACGAGGCGCGCGAGATCGACCACCACCTTGGCTTGTTTCCAGGTTGCATCGTCTTGCATCTTGCCGTCGATCATCACGGCGCCGCTGCCGTCCGGCATGGCGGCGAGGATTTTTTTTGCAAACGCGACTTCGGCCGGGTCGGGTGAGAAGACGCGCTTGGCAATCTCGATTTGGGTGGGATGCAGGGACCATGCGCCCACGCAGCCCATGAGGAATGAATTGCGGAATTGCGCTTCGCAGGCCGCCGGATCGGAAAAATCGCCGAACGGACCATAGAACGGCTTGATGCCTGCGGCGCTGCAGGCGTCCACCATCCTGGCGATCGTGTAATGCCACAGGTCCTGCTGGAAGGCTGCGCGGCCATCCGGCGCGCCGCCAGCTTTCGCATCGGCGAGCACCACATAGTCCGGATGCCCGCCACCCACGCGCGTGGTTTTCATCGCGCGCGAGGCCGCCAGATCCGCCGGACCGAGGCTGATGCCGTGCATGCGCGGGGAGGCCGATGCGATGGCCTCGACGTTGTTGACGCCTCCGGCTGTCTCAAGAATGGCGTGGATCAGGATGGGCCTTGAAGCGTGATGGCGCGCCTCAAGCTGGGCCAAGAGCTGGTCGAGATAGTGGATGTCCCATGCGCCCTCGACTTTGGGCAGCATGATGACGTCGAGCTTGTTGCCAAGGGCGGCGACGATCTCGACGATGTCGTCGAGCGCCCACGGGGAATTGAGCGCATTGATCCGCGCCCACAGTCCGGTTGCGCCATAGTCATGCGCCTTGCCCATCTCGATCAAGCCATGCCGCGCTGCTTCTTTGGCGTCGGCCGGAATGGCGTCCTCCAGATTGCCGAGCACGACATCGACCTCGCGGATGAGGTCCGGAACCTTATTGCGCATCTTTTCCAGATGCGGCGGCACGAAATGGATCATGCGTTCGAGCCGGACCGGAAGGTCGCGCATCGGCGCAGGCGCGCCGATGGCAAGCGGCTTGAAGAACTGACGCGGCGGTTTCATCGACGATTCCGGTTGGCGAACTGTTCAAAAAGCTAGTTGAATGCGTCAGGTGCGCCAAGCCGCAAAAAGCGCCACTCCTTACCTTCGCAGCCCGGTTCGCAGCCCGGATTGAGCGCAGCGAAGTCCGGGGCTCCCCTATCCTGCGGCACCGCAGGCAGGGGATTCGCCTGCGCTCAACCCGGGGCTACGCCGGCGTCATAACCGCTAACGCCAGCCGTTCGTCAGGCGGCGAGCGGCTGCGACAACGGCCGGTTGGGCTGGCGGAATCGGCGGCAGTACGTCGTACAGCTCCCAGCCGCCGCCCAGCGCCTTAAAGAAGGCGACGTAGCGAAGCACGACGACCTCGGCCGCAATGGCCGTCTGTTCCTCCAGCGCATAATCCTGACGTTGCGCATCGAGCACGTTGAGAAAATCCGTGACGCCGCGCTCGTAACGTTCGGTGGCGAGATTGACGGCGCGATGACTCGCGTCCAGCGCCGCAATGAGCGCCCGATGCCGTTGCAGATCGAGCCGGTATTGCTTGATGGCCTGATCGACCTCCTCGACAGCCGCGATGATCGTCTTCTTGTACGAGACAAGCGCCTCATGGGCCCGCATATCTTCGATATTGACGAGAGCATCGAGACGGCCGAAATCGAGCAGCGGCCAATATGCGGCCGGACCGAACGACCAGATCGGATTGGGGTACACCGGGATAACAGCGCCCTGCCTCGTCACGCCCTGTTCGCCCAGGCCCGCCGTCAGCGCCACCGACGGGAACAGGTCGGCGGTCGCCACCCCGATGCGCGCGGTCGCAGCCGCGAGCTGGCGTTCGGCTGCCCGGATATCCGGCCGCCGCCGCAGCAGATCGACTGGCACCCCCGCACGCAGACGCTCCGGGACCCGAGGCAATTTCCCGGGGCTCTGAATTGCCCTGGCGACATCCTCCGCATAGGTGCCGAGCAGCACTGCGAGCCGGCTTTGGGCGGCGGAAATCGCGGCGTTGAGTTCAGGCAGCCTCGCCTCTTCGGTCGCGAGCTGCCGCTTCGCCAGGGTGAGGTCCAGCTCATTCGACAGCCCGCGATCGAACCGGGTCTGGAGCAGATCGACGGTCCGCTGCGCCGTCGCAACGTCGCTCTTGGCAATCTCCAACTGCGATTGCAGCCCGCGGATGTCGAGATAGTTACGAGCGACATCGGCAATGACGGTGATCAGCACCGCGTTGCGCAGCTCCATCTGCGCCTCAGTATCGTCGACAGTGGCCTCGAGCTGGCGCCGGTATTTGCCGAACAGATCGAGCTCCCAGCCGGCGTCGAAACCGGCCATCTGCCAAACCGATCTGACGCCGGTGGTGGTGTCGCCCGCCCGGATCGACTGCGCAACCCGCCCTTTGGTGAGGTCGGTGCCGCTGCCGGCCGCGACCGTTCCACTGCCGCCCACGGTCGGAAGCATCGCTCCGGCCACGACGATCTGTTGCGATCTTGCTTCCTGCACCCGCGTCAGCGCAATCTCGATATCGGGGTTCGATACAACCGCGCGCTCAATGAGCGCGTTCAGTTGCGGATCATGCAGGACCTGCCACCATCGCACATAATCCGGCTTGATCGGCGCAGCCGGGACCGCGGGTGTCAACGATGCCGTGCCGAAGACCTTCGGAACGGCGACGGCGGGAGGCTCATAGTCAGGACCAACGGCACATCCCGACAGACAAATGAACGCGCCGGCGACTACCAACGCCCGGCATGGTGTCCTCATTACTTGACGCTCCCCTTAACCCCCTCGACAATCGCAACCGAGGTCCGCGGATTTGCGATCCGACCAATGCCCCATTCCGCGGGCGAATCCAATCGGATGTTAAGGCCCAATTGTCGGATTTCAAACGCGAAAAGGGGCCGGCCGCGCTTTTTCCATGCAAATGACGCGGACCGGTCCGCGTACAACCGCGATGATTTCCCTTTAAGCGGAGGCGTTCAAATATGAGGGGAAGCGCGCGCCAGAGAGCACAGCGCAGGCGGAACGGCGGTGGCCGGGACAAGCCGAGCCCCGCCGGAGGAAACGGCAGCGCCGGTCAATGCGACTGGCGACCGCGCAAGGGCGTTGCTGACGCCGCTACCTCGCCTGCGCCGTCTTGGCCTCTTCCCGCACCGTAACCCGATCGCCCTCTGCGATCTGGTTGCTGATGTTGAGAGCAACCCTCTGGCCTGGGGAGAGGCCGGACGCGAGCTCGACGAAATTGCCGTTGTCGCGAGCGATCGTCACGTCCTGGAATTTCACCGTTCCATTGTCATCGATGACCGCCACCTGCGGACCGGCTGCGCGGAACAGCAATGCGCTCGCCGGAACCTGTACGAAACTCGTCGGCTTGAGGTGGAATGCAACCTGAACATACATGCCGGGAACGAGAGCACGATCGTCGTTGGCCAGGTCGACTTCGACGCGCAGCGTCCGGGCGCGCCGATCGATCGACTTGCTGGTCCTCGTGACCTTTCCCTCGAAAGTCCGGTTCGCATATTCGCCAGCAGTGACCTGCGCCGGCGTGCCGTCGCCGATCTCGGCGCTCGCCGCCTGGGGAACGTTTACGAACACGCGGATCTGTTCCGACTGCGCGATCCCGTAAAGCGGGGTTATGTTTGTGCCGCTGCCGGCGGTCACCAGGTCCCCGATGTCCACGCGGCGATCTGTGATCACGCCTTCATAGGGTGCGGTGACCTGCTTGAAGCTGGTTTGAAAGGACAGCCGGTCCACATTGGCCTGGTCGAGCGCCACGCGCGCGCGCGCCGCATTCAACTGGGCGATGGCCATTGCATAGCGCGCCTTCTTGTCCTCGCGTTCCTGCTCCGACACGACTCCCTTGGGGGAGCCCTGCCACCGGTCGTAAGTCGTCTTGGCGAACTCGACATCCGCCTCTCTGACCTTCACCTCCGCTTCGGAGGCCTTGAGCTGGGCTTGCGCGGCCTCGAGCTGGGCGTCCAGTTCCGGCGTGTCGATCGTCGCCAGCACCTGATCCTTCTTCACCCGGTCGCCGATGTCGGCGATCCATTTCGCCACATAGCCGCTGACCCGCGCATAGATGGTCGAATTATACCAGCCCCGCGTTTCTCCTGGCAGGGTCAGCGTCTGGGTCGGCGGCGCCATATCGACCCTTATCACCTCGACGGGCGGCGCTTCCTCGGCTCGGGCCGCGGTTTCGCTTGCGAGCGCCGTGTCCTTGCGCAACTTGATCTGCTGGACGAACACGAAGGCCGCCGCCAAGGCAACGGCGAGAATGGCCGCCGCGAACCTGATCCGGCGTCCTGTCCCCTTCGCGTAGGCGGTCGAAATCGGCACGTGATTGTGCGGCTGCGCCACCGTCTCGTCGGCTGCGCTGTCGTCGAAGGAATCGAAGGTTGGCTCGACGGGCGTCGGCGATGTCGAAAAATCAGACTGGCGCACTGGATGAGCTCCCTCTCGCGGACAATTCATTCGCGCCTCCTGCTTGGGCTTCGCTTGGAGCCCGCCGCAGCAAAGCATACATGGTCGGAACAAAAACCAGCGTTGCGACGGTCGCGAACATGAGGCCGCCAATGACGGCGCGCGCCAGCGGCGCGTTCTGCTCGCCGCCCTCGCCGACGCCGAGCGCCATCGGAATCATCCCGAGGATCATCGCGCCAGCGGTCATGAGGACCGGGCGCAGCCGCGTGAACCCGGCCTCGATCGCGGCGCCGCGGGGATTGACGCCCATCGCCATGCGCTGGTTGGCAAAGACAACGACCAGAATGCTGTTCGCGGTGGTCAGGCCGATGCACATCAGCGTTCCCATCAGCGCCGGGACGCTCACGTGAGTCTGCGACAGGAAAAGCATCCACATCACCCCGCCGAGCGCGAACGGGACCGCGAGCAGCACGATCACCGGGTCGAGCCAACTCTGGAAGTTGATCACCAGCAGCAGATAGACGAACGCAACCGCGACCGCCATGCCGGTGAACAGCCCCGAATAGCTCTCCCGCATCGTTTCCACCTGGCCGCTGAGCGTGATTGAGATCGCCTTGGACTCGTCCGGCCTGTTGGCTTCGATCACCTTGTCGATTGCCGCCGCGGCGGAGTTCAGGTCGCGGCCCTGCACGTCAGCATGGACGTCAAAGACCGGCCTGATGTTGTACTGCGACATGATCATCGGCACCTTGTCGCGTCCGAATTTGGCGACGTTCATCAGCACTTGCGGGGTCTCGGTCTGCGGCGGCGTAACCGGCAGCGTCCACAATTCCTGCGTCGACGCGATCTTGTAGGTGGGCGTCTGCACGACGAGCGGATAGGTGACGCCATTGCGCGGATTGAGCCAGAAGTTCGGTGAGACCTGGGCACTGTTATTGAGAGAGACCAGGAGATTGTTCGCCAGCGTGTTCTGGCTCAATCCGACTTCGCGGGCGACTGTGCGATCGACGTCAACCGTCAGCGCCGGCGCGTCTGGAACCTGGAACACGTGGGAATCGACTACGCCCGGGACGCGGTTGAGATCCTGGGCGATCTTCCTCGCGATCGCGTAGGCGGCGTTTGCATCCGGTCCCGCCACGCGGATGTCGATCGGCGCAGGCTGCCCGAAATTGAGCACCTGATTGACGATATCGGCGGGCTGAAAGAAGAACTGCAGTTGGGGAAAGCGCCGCGGCAGCTCACGGCGCAATTCGGCGATGTGCTCGGGCGTGGGCGTGTGCGTCTCTTTCAGCGAGATCAGCATCTCGCCGTCCATTGGGCCGACGGTTGCCGAATCGGAAAGCGCGATGTTGATCCCGCTGTAGGGCAGCCCGATATTGCTGAGTACCACCTCGATCTGGTCATTGCCGACGATCTCGCGGATCGCCGCCTCGACCTCGGCGAAATATTTCTCGGTATCCTCCAGGCGGGTGCCGGCCGGCGCGCGCACGTGGAGCCGCATCTGCCCGGCGTCGATCTGCGGAAAGAAGTCCATCCCGAGTCGGGGAAACAGCAGGCACGAAGCCACGATCAGCACGGCGAAGAAGCCGACCGTCGCCAGCGGCCGCTCGACGGTCCACGACAGCGTATTGCGGTGGATTTCGCGAAAGCGCTCGAATCCCTGCTCGAAGGCGTGATGGATGTAGCTGAAGGGGTTCATCCGGCCGCGCGGCCTTGCGGCGGGCGATCCCGCGGCGTCAGGCGCGCCGTGCGTTTCATGCGCCGCATGAACTTGCGACGCCATGAGATACTTGAACAAGATCGGCACCAGGGTGAATGAGAGCACGAGGCTCGCCGCCAGCGAGATGATCACGGAAAGCGACAGCGGCGAGAACAGGTATTTGGCAGTGCCGGTCAAAAGGAATATCGGAACGAAGACGACGCTGATCGACAGCGTCGCGAGAAACGTCGGCACCGCAACTTCGGACGTGCCGGTGAGGATCGCCCGCTCGATGTCTTCGCCAAGGCCGACGTGGCGCTCGACGTTTTCGATCACGACGGTGGCGTTGTCGACCAGGATGCCGACCGCGAGCGCGAAGCCGCCCAGCGTCATGGTATTGAGCGTCTGCCCGAGCATGTAGAGGCCTACCACCGCGGTGATGATGGACAGCGGAATCGAGGCCAGGATAATCAGCGTGAGCCGCGCGTTGCCGAGGAACAGGAGGATCATCAGCGCCGTCAGTCCAGCGGCCATCAAGCCGCCCATAACGACGCTGTTCAGCGCCGCCTTGACGAAAATGGCTTGATCGAAAATCGGCGTGATCGTTACTCCCTTGGGAATTAAATTTCGCAACTCGGGCAAAATTTCCCTGACGCCGTCGATCACCGCAAGCGTCGACACTCCCCCGGTCTTGCGCACAAGCATCAGCGCGCCGGGCAGGCCGTTCTGGGTGACCGCATTGGTCTGCACCTGATAGCCGTCATGGACATGCGCCACATCGCGCACGAATATGGTCTTGCCGTCGACGTTCCTGATCGGAAAATTGTTGATGGCGGCGAGCGCGTCGGGGGCGTTGTTCATCGCCACCGCATAATCCTTGCTGCCGATTTTCACGTCGCCGGACGGCATGATGACGTTCTGGACGGATAGCGCTTCGGTCACATCGGCGGGCGTGAGGCCGCGCGACTGGAGCGCTTCCTGGTCGAGATCGACCATGATGACGCGGGGCTTGCCGCCATAGGGCTGGGGTACCGAGGCGCCCCGCACCACAGCGAGGTCAGGCCTGATGATGTTTTGGCCAAGATCGTTAAGCGCCGTGTCCGGCAGCGCATTGCTGGACAAGCTCAGCTGGATAATCGGGACGTCGGTCGCGCCGTAGCGCAGGATCAACGGCGGCGTGATATTCCGCGGCATGTATTTGAGCGCGTAGCCAGCCGCGCTGCCGAGCTGCGAGATCGCGCGGCTTACGTCGGCGCCCTCGTGGAGGTAGACTTTTACAACGCCGACGCCGGCATAGCTGTTCGCCTCGATGCGGCCGATGTCGTCGACGAGCGAGGCGAGCTGCCGCTCATAAAACGTGACAATTCGGTTCTGCATCTCCGGCGCGCTCATGCCGTTATAGATCCAGACCACGCTGACGACAGGAATGTCGATTTCAGGGAAGATGTCGGTCGGCATCCGCTGCCAGGCCCCGACCGCCAGCATGCAAACGAGCATGATCAGCGACACGATCGTATAGGGGCGCTTCAGCGCGAAGCCGGCGAGCGACATTACGGACCTCTCCCAACCGCGACGGCGGCACGATGTTTATCTTGTCTTAATCTTGTTTAATCTTTCGTGCTGCGGCAACCCATTCAATCTTGAGTGAGATCGAGGAGTTAGGAAAGCGGCAACATTAACTGAGCCATTTCCCGGACCGCGAACCGGCGATCGTGGTTATCGCAACGAGACGGTTGTCGTATCTGCATATGGCATCGCGGCAAAAACGACACCTTCGCCGCCAATCGGTTCAAAGATCGGCAGCTCCCTACTAAAATACCATTTTCCCTGAGAACAGGGAAAATAACAGGGAATTTTGAAAATCTGCCGTTATTGCGTGCTGTGATATCGTCTCCCCTGATCATGGAAACCACATCTATTATAGGGCCATCTGGAGTTTTGTCCACTTTTGGTTGTCTTCTGGTTGGCGGATGAAGTGAAGCAGTTGTTGTTGCCGCTGTCCTTAGCCGACGTCGCCCGGACGCGCGACAAAACGGCGACGGTGGCCGGCGGCCATCCCGATAAGGGTATTGTTCCACCCCGATCGAGACCGGTTGGACAAGTGCTCGATACCCAATTACCCCCGACCCTTCCGATGCGGAGCAAATCGTACCCGCAAAGAGATGGCGGGGATTGTGACATTGCGCCTCATCAGATCGTCGCGCATGCAACATCCGGTGCGTCACCGCCGAATCGGCAGGCCGCGCGGAGACTCGCCGATTCCGAGAGGCATTTTGCTCCGCTTATCAGTCCTCGCCTGCTTGTTCGGACGCAGGTGCCAGTCCGCTCGATTGCAGCTGTTGCACGAGTTTGCATTGGGCGCTGGCGCCCCTTCGACAAGCTCAGGGAGCGCCCTGCCCCCCAGGCCGCGACGTCACGAGTGCGGGTGGGCATCACACCCACCCGAGCGCGACGACTGTCTCCGCGACGCTCTCAAAGTTAAGCAGCATGTGGAGCAGAATGACGAGCGTCGTCGAGCCGGAATAGAGGCGCACATAGCCGAGCAACATGCCGATTGCGAACACGAGGCTCGCGCCGAACCAGTCGTATTGGATATGCAGCAGCGACCAGATCAGCGAGATCGCGAGAATTCCGGGCAGCGCGTCGCGCGGCTCGCGCACGAAGCCCCGGAACAGAAAGCCGCGGAACAAGAGCTCCTCACCGATGGGCGCCACAACAATCAGAGAGAGCCACAGCGAGATCAGCGCGCCTTCCGCCTGCGCGGAACGGTGGATTTGAAGCTGAAACGGCGGCACGAGTTCGCGTCCGAGCGCAAGCGTCAGCGCGTCGCCGACAACGATCACCACCGCGAGCCCGGCGACCGCGATCATCACGTCGCGCCGGCGCGGCACATCGAGCGCGAAATAGGCGAGCAGGTCCTCGCCTGTCATGCGGGCGGCGAGCGCCAGCGTCACGATCTGCACCGGATCGCCCACCAGCACGGACAAAGCAACGGCAGCGCCGTCGTTTGCGGCTTGCGACAGGTCGCCCCCGGTTGCGGCGGTCGCCGCGCCGACCCCGACGGCCTGGCCGAACCCGAAGGCCAGAACCGCGAAGCCCAGCGTCGCCGCAATACCCCAGACTTTCATTTATTGCGGCCCTCGATCCAGGCCGCGATGCGGTCGCGCTCCTCATCGGTCATGCCGGCCTGGTTGCCGAGCGGCATGGCGCGGCTGACGACCACCTGGGTCATGATTCGGGCTGCGTTCGCGGCGATCTGCGGGATGGTTTCAAGCACAATGCCGGCCGGCGCCCTGGCGAAGGCCTCATGGGTCGGCTCCGCCGCATGGCAGGGGACGCAATGCGTGCGCACCAGCGCGAGAATTTCCGCATCAGTGGGCGGTCCAGGCGCCTGCGCGAGGGCGGCGGTTGGCGCTGTTATGGCGATCATCAGAACCGCCGCGACGCCGCGGGGTGGGCAAAGGCGCGCCCTTGCGCGCCGTGCCCACCCCCCAATGAAGGGCATGCCTCGCCCGACAACGGCGGGCATGCTTCGCGTGACGGCGGTGTGCACGCTTCGCGTTGCCCGCCCCGCGCGCTGCGTCAATTTCAAATGTCTCATGGGATAGCCTCGAGCACACACCGCTCACGGCAGCAGAACCGATGCTCCGGTCGTGGCCCTGGATTCCAGATCGCGATGCGCCCTCTGCGCCTCTTTGAGGGGATATCTCTGGTTCACCGGGATTTTTACCTTGCCGCTCGCAACCACTTCGAAGGTCTCAGCCGCCAGCTTGAGGAGGTCCTCGCGCTTCGCCGCATAATGGTTGAGCGTCGGCCGCGTCGCAAACAGCGAGCCCTTGGTCTGCAGCAGATTGATGTTGAAGGCGTCGATCTGGCCGGACGCGCTGCCGAAGCTCACGAACATGCCAAGCGGGCGCAGGCAGTCAAGCGAGGCCGGGAACGTCGTTTTTCCGACTCCGTCATATACCACGTCGCATAGCTTGCCGCCGGTGATGTCCTTGACCCGGGCGACGAAATCCTCGTCGCGGTAGAGGATGGCGTGATGGCAGCCGTTGGCTTTGGCGAGCTCCGCCTTCTCCTTGCTGCCCACTGTGCCGATGACGGTGGCGCCGAGCGCATTCGCCCACTGGCAAGCGATGAGCCCGACGCCGCCCGCGGCGGCATGGATCAGCACGGTGTTGCCTTGCTGCACGTTGAAGGTGCGGCGCAACAAATAGCACACGGTCATGCCCTTGAGCATGGTGGCCGCGGCCTGCTCATAGCTGATGTCAGCCGGAAGCTTCACGGCTCGCTCCGCCGGCAGGTTCCGCTCGGCCGCATAGGCGCCGAGCGGAACCACATAGCCGACGCGGTCGCCGACCTTGAGGTCGGTGACGCCGTCGCCGACCGCAATCACTTCGCCGGCGCCCTCATTGCCGGACACGAACGGAAGGCCGACCGGCGACGGATACATGCCCATGCGGAAGTAAGTGTCGATGAAATTTATTCCGGCGGCATGCTGCTTGAGCCTCACCTGTCCCGGACCCGGCGGCGGAATGTCGATATCCTCATAAGTCAGCACCTCGGGGCCACCGTGCTTATGCACAAGTACTGCCGCAACCATGAACATCTCCTTTTTTCACGTCATCCTGAACCCCGCCGGGCTGGCGGCGATCATATGGAGTCGCCGCCGCGACGCAAGCATCTGATCACCGTCCTCCCGCCACCCGCAGCACCGCGCCGGTGGTGAACGACGACTGATCCGAGAGCAGGAAAAGCACAGCACGCGCCACATCCTCCATGGTGCCTGGGCGTCCCATCGGCACTGCCTTGGTGATGTGCTCCAGCCGGCCAGGCGGATGGATTCCGGTCGCGATCGGGCCTGGCTCGACGACATTGCAGCGGACGCCCTCCTGCGCGAGTTCGCGCGCGAGACCGAGGGAGAGGCTTTCGATGGCGCCCTTGGAGGCCGCATACATCACGTATTCGCCGGCGCCGCCCAGCGTCGCCATGGCGGACGAGATGAACACCATGGCGCCTCCTGCCCCGCCGCGCCTGGTCGACATGCGCGCAATGGCCGCGCGGGCGCAAAGGAAGGCGCCGAGCACGTTGGTGTCGAGAACCTCGCGGGCGGCCTTCGCAGGGAGCGCATCGACCCGCGACAGCGGCCCGGTTATTCCGGCGTTGCAGACGAGATGGGTAAGGCGGCCGAGCCGTGCATCGACGGTCGCAAACAGGCGTTCGACGTCGTCCTCGACGGCGACGTCCGCCGCAACCGCCACCGCGCGCCGCCCGGCCCGCTCGACATCGGCCGCGACCGCGTCGGCGGCCGCCTTGTCGCGCCGATAATTCACTGCTACGTCGCAGCCTTCGGCGGCAGCGAGCCGCGCGGTTGCAGCCCCGATGCCGCGGCTGGCGCCGGTCACGAGCATGATCTTGGGGGGACAAGCCATTTCAGTTCCTGTTCGGATGTGCGCGGCGGCGTCGCGCCGCCCAGATGTTGAACGACTCGACGGCAGCCGCGAATGCCATCGCGAAGTAGACATAGCCGCGCGGAATGTGCACGTCGAATCCATCCGCCACCAGGGCGACGCCGATCAACATCAGGAACGCCAGCCCCAGAGTCTTCATGGTCGGATGAGCGGCGATGAAAGCCGCGACCGGCCCCGAGGCCGCATACATGACGGCAATTGCGATCAGTATCGCGGCGATCATGATGCGGATGTCCTGCGCCATGCCGATCGCCGTGACGATGGAATCGATCGAGAAGATCAAATCGACAACCACGATCTGGCCGACGGCCAGCGCCATTGAAGCGCGAACCGCAAGCGCGCCGGCCGAATCTCGGGCTTCGTTCGCCCTCTCTGATTGCCCCTCGATCTGCGCATGCAGCTCACGCGTCGCCTTGGCGATCAGGAACAGACCGCCGAAGATGAGGATAAGGTCGCGCCAGGAAAATGGATTTCCCCACAAGGTGAAGGCCGTGGCCGAAAGGGAAAGCAACGAGGTGAGCGCAAATAAGAGCGCGATCCGCAGGACGATCGCGAGCGCCAGGCCGAAGCGGCGCGCCGCGTCTCCCTGCCGCGCATCGAGGCGAGACACCAGGATCGAGATGAAGATCACATTGTCGACGCCGAGCACGATTTCGAGCGCCGCCAGGCTCACCAGCGCCGCCCAGGCATCGAGGCTGGTTAGGAGATCGAACATTGGTCGCGCCGCAAGGAGGGGGCGACGTCAACGAGGGCGGCTTGAGCGTAAGCAAAACCCATCGTACGACGGCTATCCCTCCACCTTTTGCGCCGCCGCGCGTGCGCCCTTGCCCCGGCGCCACTCCTCCACGTGCTGCACGACCACGAAGAATGCCGGCACGAACAGCACCGCCAAGCACGTCGAGGCCAGCATGCCGGAGAATACCGTGACGCCGATGGATTTACGCGCGCTGGCACCGGCGCCGGTGGCGAACACCAGCGGCATGACGCCGAGAATGAAAGCAAACGACGTCATCAGGATCGGACGGAAGCGGGCGCGCGCCGCCGCGACGGCGCAGGCGAT
>JAJPKK010000003.1 GCA_021323775.1 Hyphomicrobiales bacterium | reverse complement strand
CTTAAGATGGTGCGCGCGATCATCGACCAGATTCTGGAGTATGGCGACGTGCGCCGCGGCAGCCTGGGAATTGCGCTCCAAGATCCGACTTCATCTCAGCTGGAGAGCGTGAAGCAACAGCCTCAACGCCACGGTGCCTCGGTCGTTAAGGTAGACCGACAATCGACAGCAGAACATGCCGGCCTCAAAGTCGGCGACGTCGTCACCGGAATCAATGGTGTGCCAGTTCACGATGCATCACATTTGCGCGCCAACTTGGCGCTTCTGCGGATCGGCAGAGTTGCTGAACTCGCAGTGTTGCGCGAAGGGCGGCCGCTCGTCATTTACGCCACGGTAGCGCCGGAACAACAAACGAAGTCGAAATGACTATTCGCTCGTCATACCAACAAGCGTCTAATGAAATTGAGAGTTCTTCCGGCTCTGATCACCCGGCTCGAACCCACAGCTTTGCGCGTCATTGTGCCCTTCTTCATGCCGATGTTCACCATCGGAGCAATCAACCGCGCCCGCAAAGCTCCGCAGGCGTGTTTCAATCCGCCGTTTTGGCTCAAAAGACGTCCCCGTCCGCCGTCGACCGTGAGTCGTCCCCGGCTTGCTGTGCTTCTCGCCCCGTTCCAAGGGGCGCACAACGGGCACAGTACCCATTCCCGGGTTCGCAGCCCCAAACCAGCGCCCATAGGCGCGATCAAACAAAATGGGCTTCGCTGAGCGTGGGGCCGGTCCCTGTCGAGGGCTGATAGGCCGAGATCAACAACACGCGGCTTCGTTCAATCCGGCTTCAAATAGGTCCCGCACTGAGCTGGGCGAAAAATCCGTGACGCGGGACCTATTTGAAGCCTCCCGCATTGAAGTAATTTGTAAGTTGAGGCGATTCAGCTCATATGCCCGGTCATTCCAGGACGCGACTGAAGGTGGCGAACCCGGAATCCATAGCCCTTGGCCGATGATTATGGATTCCGGACTCGCGGGCTAAAGCCCCGCGCCCCGAAATGATGCGCTTAAGATTCGAATTTCGAAATCGCCCTGCTAGACGCGGCGCTCGCCTGCGCCTCCCGCAACGTCGACATCGGACTTTGGCTTGGCAACGCGACTTGCAAATTGTGCATATGCGTCGAGGGCGTGGGTCGCATACATCACGGACGGGCCCGCACCCATGTAGATTGCCATGGCCAGCGCCTCAGTCACTTCCTCTTGCGAAGCGCCTTGCTCGAGGGCGGCTTTCACATGAAAGCCGATGCAGTCGTCGCATCTTATTGCGACCGAGATGGCGACAGCGATGAGTTCCTTTGTCTTGCGGTCGAGGGCTTTTGAAGCGAGGGCCGATTGCGCAATGTTGGCAAATGCCTTCATGACGTCCGGCGCCCCGCTGCGCAAATTCCGCAGCTGGCGGTACGCTCAATTGTCGTCTCGGGCCAGCTCTTCATTGCGCATCCCTCTTGCAGCGGACCGCCTGTGCTCAGTGCTGGTGCGCGCTGGTAGCGCAGGAGGAGAAGCCGAACAGGCTGTAGGCCGGGCAGTATCCGATCACGGCCGTAACAAGGGGAACAATGCCGATCCAGCCGACCCAGTTCCAACCTGTATTCGGAAATCCAACGGGAATCGCGTACGCGATCAGGATCAGGCCGATAACAGCTCGGACGGTGCGATCGATTATTCCAACATTCACCTTCATTGGACCCTCCTATCCATTCCACCGCCAATGCCAACCCCAGCGGCGCGGGCCCACAGAGTCAAGCCGGGCCTTTTGCTCATCGCTGAGCGTTGCATAGAAAGCTTCAAACGCCGGGCGAATGGTCTTGATCGCCTCCAGCATCGCCTCCATGCGTTTCTCCATGAAGGTCATGCGTTGCGCCGACGTTTGCGGGATTTCGCGCGGACACGCGCCTGTCAGCGTTGCTGCCGCCTTGGTGGAAGCAGCACGCAGATCGGCAAGAGCCGAGCGTTGCGCGTCCGTAGGCCGCACCACGCGCTCGATCTCGTCGATACGCCACTCCGCTATTCCGGCAACACTCGGATCGCACGGACCGTCAAAGCGACCGCCCCATAGGCCGGTGCCCCGCATCATCCCCGGACCCATCATGAAACCCGGGCGCATCATGCCGAGGCCCGGTCCTCCGGTAGCGAGACCTTGAGCCCCGGGAGTGCCGGATCTGTCAGGTGTCGATGGCGCGGGCGATTGCGCCGATGCGCCGCCGCTGGCTAGCGCCAACACCAAGGCGATAGCTGAAACAGACAGCAGTGAGCTTTTGACCGTTATCATGGGGCACCTCGTTCGCGTTGTCGTGAAGCCCGATCAAATCGACGAGCATCATGCAGCGGCGGTCGAAGATGGCTTTGACCTCGATCAATTATTTGCGGATTTACGAAGTTGGTACTTGCCCGCAGCTGACTGCGGCGGAGAGGGAGGCAAGAAGCAGGACGCATCAGCCGGATTTCGAAAGCAAGGCGCATGATCATGTTGCAATCCGACGGAAATCCAGAATGCACGGTCTTCGTAGTTGGCGACGACGACAGTGCACGCCAAGCGCTTGAGCTTTTGCTTGAAGCGAAAGGCTTCGCAGTAAGAACTTACTCCAGCGCGAAAGGGGTCTTGGGCGAAACTCAAGCACCCGACAATAGCTGTCTCGTAACCGACTATCACATGCCGGGCATGGACGGCCTTGAGCTAGTGGATGCACTGCGGATACGGGGAAGCGCAATGCCGGCAATTCTGGTGACCGGCGATCCGACTCAGAGCGTTCACGATCGCGCCGCTGCCGCTCACGTCCCTGTGGTAGCAAAGCTGAATTCAGCAGACAACCTAACGAGGCTTCGCCTCAGACCGACGAGGCTTGCTGGCGTGTGGATGGATTGTGCCTTGTCGGTCTGAGGCGGAGCCTCGTTGCAAAGTGGCGGATTTCGGTGGATTTCGGCGAATCATAGTGGACTCCGGTCGAGCCTGCAGGGACATGCCCCGGATATAAGAGCTTGAAGCTCGGTGGGTTAAGGGCGCGCGGCCTTGGAGAGGGCCTTGATCGCTTGGATGCAGTCTTGCGGGCGGCGGCAAAGACCATCCAAGCGATCAAGGCCGCGAGTGATCGCGGATTGGCCGCTTTTCACGTCCTGCCCCACTCGAAATTCAAAAGAGTTTTCCACCGGGCCTGGCCCGACCTGCAGCGCATGAAACTTCTGCTACCCGTGGCGCGGTCCTG
>JAJPKK010000240.1 GCA_021323775.1 Hyphomicrobiales bacterium | reverse complement strand
TGCGAATCGCCATTCATGAATCCTTGAATCGAAACGCGATTCCGCTGTCTAGAAAAATCTTACCGGCAGAACATCGAAAGGATGGCTATCCCACCTGGGCAGTTACGTCGTCTGTGAAAAATTCCCAAGGTATTGGGCAGACTCGCGAATCGCCGCAAATCGCCGGATAAAATTTGCAAGTCTTGCGCGAATTCTTGCAAATTCCCTGCAAACTGCCGGAGGTATCGGATTCTTCTACCACTCGGCGGAGCTGTCGCGATCGAGCTTTCGATTCCGGTCCGTTCTCGCTTCGATTTTGTATCGTTCGCGCAACGACCGCCATGAGATAAGCGAGCACTCTACGCGTCGATTTGTCGATTTTTTCGCGGACGACTTTTCTACTCAGAAGGGTGCGACGGCGCTGCGGTTTGTCCGCGACGGCAAATTCACCGCGGTCGCGAAAAACGCTCTTGGAGGGGCTCTTTTGTCCGCAAATCGGTGTATACTCTCAAAGTCAAAGGGCCAATGAGTCAATTCCGGCTAAGGGAGGAGAGAAACGATGTTGAGCCATCGAAGTCGGATTCTAGCTGGGACCGCGGCTGTCGTGCTGCTTTTTAGCGTCCCCGCGGCTCGCGCAGCGGACTTTGCCGGCAGCGTTCAGGGGGTGGTCAAGAGCGCCTCCGGACAAGCGCTTTCCGGCGCGTATGTCAAATTGACCAATCTAGAGAGACGTTTGACGTTTATGCTCGTCACTCAAGAGCAAGGCCGTTACTCGATGAACAACCTCCCTCCGGGGGACTATGCGGTGCAGGGGATCGGCAACGGCTTCCAGAGCCAACGCGTGCCGGTGACCTTGACGGCCGGCAAGCCGGCGACGGCTGACGTGTCGCTGACGGACCCGCAAGCGGAGGTGCCGAATGGATGGGTGCGGAGCCCCGGGCGGGTCGCCGGCAACGAACTGGATTACCAATTGCAGCCGCCAAACATGCCGGAAGGGGCAGGTAAGGAAATCGTGGAGCAGAAGTGCACCCAATGCCATTTCCTGTGGCGGATGACGCAGCAGAGATGGAGCCACGACAATTGGGAGAAAAAGATTGCCTGGATGCGAGAACGTATCCATGAAAAACGCGGGGCCATCGATCTGACCGACGAGGAAGCGAAGATTGTCACTGATTATCTGGCGGCAAATTACTCGCTCGACGCGCCAAGGGCCGATCCCAATGGCCGCTTGTCGAGAACGCTGCTGCAAGGCGCCGCCGCCCGATATATCGCCGTGGATTATGCGGTTCCCAATCCGGACTCGGCCCTTCACGACATCACGGTGGATCCGCAGGGCATTGCCTGGGTGAACGAACTCAACCAATACAAACTGGGACGCTTCGATCCGAAGACGTACGAGTTTACGGAGGTCAGTCCGCCCCCGGGGCCAAAGCCATTGACTGCTCTCAATCACATGGGGCCGCCGGTGCGGGGCGCCGGAGACTCGATCTGGATGACGGAGGTTGGCGCCAACCGCCGCTGGTTGCAGTTCGACACCAAGTACCAGCAGTTCACTGCCTATCCGGCCGACTTTATTAAGGGGCAAATCACCGGTAACAGCATGAAAGCCGACCCGAATGGGAAAATGGTCTGGTCGACTGCGGGCACCCGGATCGTCGGATTGAATGTCGAAACCAAGCAGTTCGTCGCGTACGACATTCCTCACTTT
The DNA here is from genome assembly GCA_021323775.1 of Hyphomicrobiales bacterium. Taxonomy (GTDB): domain Bacteria; phylum Pseudomonadota; class Alphaproteobacteria; order Rhizobiales; family Xanthobacteraceae; genus JAJPKK01. The sequence continues at coordinate 2,601 of JAJPKK010000240.1, read as the reverse complement.
GTCCAGACCAAGCAGAACCCGGGCGCTTACGGGATCGATGTTGCAGGGGATGGAAGAGTTTGGTTTGCCGAGCGGGAAGCGAACAAAATAGCCCGGCTGGACCCTGAGACCGGAAAGATCGACGAGTTCCCGACCCCCGGATTGGACATTCCGCGCAGGATGGGCTCCGATTGGGAAGGCAATATCTGGGTCGGCTTCCATGAGACCGGGAAGCTCGTGAAGCTTGACCAGAATACCGGCAAAATGACCTCCTATTCGCCGCCGACCCCGAACAACGGGGCGTATCACGTGGTCGCCGATGCCAAGCACAAGGTGATTTGGCTGACCGAACAGACGGCGGACAAAATCGCCCGCTTCGATCCCAAGACCGAAACGTGGACGGAGTACGCGCTGCCGATCGCCGAGTCGGACGCGAGAAGGATTGAAATCGATCCATCCAACCCGAACCGGATCTGGTGGTCGGGCGATACCTCCAGCCATTTGGGCTACATTGAGGTGCTCGACCAGTAGGAACGAACCAGGCAGCGGCGGAGGGCGGGCGAGCGCTTGGTCCTCCGCCGAGCGGTAAATCGAGGCTTTATGCGCCACCCACCCTTCCCCCTCCGCTTTGCGGCGAAGGAAGGGCGGGGCATGCACACACCAGACGGAATCGAGTCGGTCGAATTGTCGATCCAGGTTGCCTTGCCACGCGCATAATCCGGCGTTCCGTATTCGATCCACTGATCTGTTCGGGGATTTAATCCGGAGAAGCCAGGGCGGCATAATTTCCCGCCCATATCTCGCCATTCCTTGGCGGTTCTTGATGCATCGCCTGAGCGCCGCCCAACGGTGATGGCGATTGGAAACGTCCGAGGAAGAGCACCGAACTCCGGCGCCGCTTGGAAGCAAATTGACGAGCAACGAATGAAGTCGCTTGACTGCAGCTCCAAACGTGTTCTCTTTCGACGGCTTTGCCTCCTCTGCACGATTATCGCGCAAGCGATCCTATCTTTGTTGCCGACGGGCAGCGTGGCGCAGATTGCCGGCGATGCGCCCCCGCTGACTCCTGGACTGCATGATCTGAGGTTCTCGCGCGCGGACGAACCTGCGATCCGCTATGCGATCTCCATTCCAGGTAACTATTCTGCCTCTACCCCCGTCCCGCTCATTTTAGCCTTGCACTTCGGGGTCGGAGGCGGGGACCCGGCCGGCGCCGGTGGAGTCATGGTGCAGATCCTCATTGGTCCGGCGCTCGCAGAACTCGGCGCCATCATCGTTGCGCCGGATTCGGTGCGTGGAAATTGGAGCAGTCCCGAAAACGAGAAGGCAGTGAATGCATTGCTCGACATGGTCCTGGCCCGCTACTCAGTCGATAAGAAACAGATCGCAGTTACCGGCTACAGTATGGGCGGCGCGGGTTCCTGGCATTTTGCGGAGAAATTTCCCGAACGGTTCCGCGCGGCGATTCCAATCGCCGGCAGGCCGCCGGCATCCGCCGCCGGGTGGCGGCTTCCGGTTCTGGCGATTCATTCGCGAGACGACCAGGTCGTACCTTTCGGCCCAACGGAGGCGCGCATTGCGGAGCTTCAGAAAGCCGGCGTGAACGCCAAGCTCATCGCGCTAACTGGCATCACACATTACCAAACCAACCGTTTCACGGGTGCATTACGGCAGGCGGTCCCATGGTTGCGGGAGGTGTGGAAGTAGCAACGCCGGAGCGTAATTCGGTTCACGTTAAAGCGCCTGGCGCCTCCACCCCCGTCGTGGCCGGGCTTATCCCAGGCGCCCTCGGCTATTGGTGCTCAGTGCCAAAGCAACTCGATGGGCGCGGGGACAAGCCCGCCGACGACGTTGTGGTGATTCGATGCGATCGAAATCCAGGGCTCAAAAGTCCGGCTTATCGGCTTTTCGGAATTTCGGAGGCCGATGCGTCGACGCAATGTTGTTCTCGGCGCAGATGGCCTCTTCCAACCCTCCGGCGCGGGTGCGCTGATAGGTCTGCCGCGCGGACCATGGCATGTTGAAGGCGTCCGGACCTTCGACACGGAGAAACCTGCAGTGTCTTGCCGCCTTCAGTAAGCTGGAAGCGCTCGATGACGTGAAGCTCCGTCGTGTGCGGCGTACGGTAACTGTCGACGTAGGCATCGTCCGACAGGCCGATGTGTCGACGACGAGCGTGTCGCCGCCTTCATGGTGCTCAATCGACTCGCCATACGGGCTGGACTTCGGATGCGCCGAATGCGGAACGGTTAGCAAGACGCGGCGCACTCCCGGCCCGCTTTCGTTGATTAGAAGAACCTCATTCTTCCCCTGGACGAAGAAAAGCGGGTTGACGCGGCCCATGACGAGAAATCCAGGGACTCCTTCTGGGCGGCAGCTTGCGCGCGCCTCATAGGCGCGCTTGCCGGCCGCCGCAGGCTCGTTTTGCTCCCGCATCTGGTCGATCGCCCACGGCTTAAGGATCGGGTTGGTCAGACCGGCGATCCGAAACGTCACCTGCTTGCCCGGTCGTTGTTCGGAACGTAGGGGTGATCCTTCTCATACGTCACCGGTCCTGGCCCCGATGCAGGGGGCTGGAAATCGTCGGCGACCTTTGACCAGCCGGCCGTCGAGGATTGAAGC
>JAJPKK010000302.1 GCA_021323775.1 Hyphomicrobiales bacterium | reverse complement strand
ATCGTAACGTTTATGAGGTTCGGCAAGAAGCGCCGCTTGGATTTGATGTTCGAGTGGCTGACCTTGTGGCCAACCTGGGCGGTCTTACCTGTCAATTCGCACCGCCGCGACATGGCATACCTCTTACACGATTCCGCGCTTCCGCAGGGTAACGCGAAGAAGCGCGGAAAGACTTGGCTCCTTTGGACCGCGGACCTATAATGATCTAAATATGGAAGGTCAAGTTCGGGACTTGGCCGTGTTTGGGACCCGGTCGCGGACCATTGGCGGCGCCCACAGAGAAGATGCTTGGCGGCTGACGGTATGACGTGCCTCGGCCAGGCGGGAAAAATTTTAGTTTCCGGCTTGCCAGCCGGTTGAGGATGGAACACACAATCGACTTAATCCGCGCTGAGAAGAGTGTCTTGCCCGACACAGCCATAGCATACGCGTACGACCGAGAGGACCAGTGGTGCATTGGAGCCTGACCAGGATCTCTCGGGGTTTTCGTCTGGCTGGCGCAGGGGTCGTAACGGCTTGCCTCCTCGGCGCCAGCGCCGGGGCACAGGGCAAGCTGGACGCCCATTACGTTGCAACCTTAGCGGGTGTCCCGATCGGCAAAGGCGCTTGGCTTATCGACATCGGAGACGATCAATTTACCGCCGCGGCGAGCGGCATGACCACCGGCTTGCTGCGCGTATTTGCGCCCGGGCAGGGTAACAGCGCTTCCCGCGGCGGGGTGCGCGGCGACGTTCTGATGCCCACGCTCTTTGTGTCGACCATCAATAATGACAAGCGGATCGAAGAACTGCGCATCGTGCTAAGCGCCGGGACCGTCAAGGAGCTGGTGGTCGATCCGCCGAACTCGCCAAATCCCGACCGGATTCCTGTGACGGAGGCTCATCGGCGCGGCGTCGTCGATCCCGTGAGCGCGGCTTTGATACGGGTTTCCGGCAACGGCGATCCGATTTCGCCCGAGGCTTGTCGGCGTACCATTCCGGTGTTTGACGGACGCATGCGCTTCGATTTGCAATTGAGCTTCATGCGGATCGAGAACGTTCGGGCGCCGAAAGGGTATCAGGGGCCGGTGGTGGTCTGCGGGGTTCAATTTGTGCCGCTGGCTGGCTACGTGCCCCAGCGCCCGGCCATCAAGTATCTGATGGCCCAGCAGGATATGGAAATATGGCTCGCACCGATCTCTGGAACCCGGATTGTGGTACCATATCGAATTTCGCTCCAGACCCCACTGGGCCGGGGGGTGCTTGAGGCGACGCAGTTCGTGGCAGTCGCGACTCCTCGTTCGACGCCCGCCACCGCCGCGGCGCGGTGAGGCGTCCCTGGCGATCAAAGCTCTGACGTCGCGTCATGTTATGGACTTGACAATATGGAATCCACTCCCGCACGGGTATTTGCCACTCGCTTGCGATTGAGCCCCTTTTGCGGCACGGGTTCTCGCCACGGTGTACAGAATCGAGGGGCGCCAAATCCTCCTCCCTCTACATATTGATGAGAACGAATCTCGATGGGAGCCGGGTCAGCGATTCGGGCGTGCTTTGTTCGATCTTGGTTCACAGGCGTTGAGAGCGTAGCCGTAGCCGGTTGGCTTTCATCACATTGTGATGCAGATGCTGCGCTTGACGCGCCGGTCGGTCCGTGCGCCGGCGGAGGTTTCAATGCCAATCTCGTTTAGTTCCCCTGGGGATCGCGACTCGCGCGCCCGAGGTTACGGCGTCACCGCGGTGCTGGGGCCCACCAATACCGGCAAGACCCATCTCGCAATCGAGCGCATGCTCGCGCATTCCTCCGGGCTGATTGGATTGCCGCTGCGGCTCTTGGCGCGTGAGGTCTACAACAAGATCGCGGAGCGGGTCGGCGCGGACGCTGTCGCGCTGATCACCGGCGAGGAGAAGATCAAGCCTGCCAATCCTCGCTTCTGGGTGTCGACCGTCGAGGCGATGCCGCGCGATCTCGACGTGGCCTTTGTGGCAGTTGACGAGGTTCAGCTCGGCGCTGATCTCGATCGGGGCCATGTGTTTACGGACCGCATGCTCAATTGCAGAGGACGCGAGGAGACGCTGGTTCTGGGTGCAGCCACGGTTCGTCCGATGGTGGAAAAGCTGCTGCCCGGCGCTAATATCCTGAGCCGTCCCCGTTTATCGCAACTCGTTTACGCAGGCGAAAAGAAGATTACCCGCCAGCCGCGCCGCACCGCGATCGTGGCGTTCTCAGCCGACGAGGTTTACGCCATCGCGGAACTCATCCGACGGCAGCGTGGCGGCGCTGCCGTGGTGCTGGGCGCATTGTCGCCGCGCACCCGCAATGCCCAGGTCGAACTCTACCAATCAGGCGATGTCGATTATCTCGTCGCCACCGACGCGATCGGCATGGGGCTCAATCTTGACGTCAATCACGTGGCGTTTGCGTCGGACTGCAAGTTTGACGGCTATCAATTCCGCCGCCTCACTCCTGCTGAATTTGCCCAGATTGCCGGCCGCGCCGGCCGTGCGACCCGCGACGGCAGCTTCGGCACCACCGGGCGCTGCGCGCCATTCGAGGCAGAACTCGTGCACGCGCTTGAAAGCCATAGTTTCGAGCCCGTAAAGGTGCTGCAGTGGCGCAACTCGGAACTCGATTTCTCCTCGCTCGGCGCGCTGGCGGCATCGCTCGCAACGCTGCCGGAACATCCGAGCCTCACGCGGGCGCCGATCGCTGAGGACATCATGGTTTTCGAGCACGCAGCCCGCGACGAGGAGGTGCGCGCGCTCGCCACCGGTCCGGCCGCGATCGCGCGGCTGTGGGACGTGTGCCAAATCCCCGACTATCGGAAAATATCTCCTGCCGCACATGCCGAACTGGTTGTCACCCTCTATGGTTTTCTGCTCCGAGAGGGTAGAATCTCGGACGACTGGTTTGCTCGCCAGGTCGCGCAGGCAGATCATACCGACGGCGACATTGATACCCTTTCGACGCGGATTGCGCATATTCGGACCTGGACGTTCGCGGCCAATCGACCGGATTGGCTGAGCGATCCCGACCATTGGCAAGGCGTCACGCGCGCGATTGAGGACAGACTTTCCGATGCGTTGCACGAGCGATTGGCGGAGCGCTTCGTCGACCGACGCACCAGCGTATTGATGCGGCGGATGCGAGAGAACACGATGCTGGAAACGGAAATCACGAAAACCGGCGAAGTCGTGGTCGAAGGCCACACAATCGGTCGGCTTGATGGCTTCCGTTTCGCACCCGACCCGACATCGGGCGGAACCGATGCGAAGGCGCTTTCTGCTGCGGCACAGAAGGCGCTTGCCGGCGAGATCGAGACGCGCGCCAACAAGCTCGCGCATGCGCCGGATTCGCAGTTCGTGCTGACGTCGGATGCGACGATTCGCTGGATCGGGGAGCCGGTCGCCAAGATCGTGGCCGGCGATACGGTGTTGCGGCCGCGGGTACGCATCCTCGCCGACGAACAGCTCACAGGCGCCGCGCTCGAAGCGGCGCAGCTCCGTCTTGACTTGTGGACGCGCACTCATATCGAGCGGCTGCTGGCGCCGCTTTTCGTGCTGGCCGCCGCCGAGGACATCACCGGGCTCGCCCGCGGCATTGCCTACCAACTGGTGGAAGCTCTCGGCGTTCTTGAACGCAGCAAGGTTGCCGAAGACCTCAAGAGCCTCGACCAGGCTTTGCGCGCCGTCCTGCGTCGGCACGGCGTGCGGTTCGGCGCCTATCACGTTTATGTCCCGCTTCTGCTTAAGCCGGCGCCGCGGGCGCTGGCGGCGCAGCTCTGGGCGCTGAAGCATGGCGGCCCCGATCTCAAGGGGCTCGACGAACTGCAGCGGCTCGCATCGAGCGGCCGCACATCATTTCCGGTCGACAAGGACGTGCAGCGTTCCTTCTACCGCACGATCGGATACCGCGTTTGCGGCGAGCGGGCCGTGAGGGTCGATATCCTGGAGCGTCTCGCCGATCTGATCCGGCCTGCGCTCAGCTGGCGGCCAGGCTCGCCTGCTCCCCAGCCTGCCGGCGCATTCGAAGGCATTGGCTTCACCGTCACCCAGGCGATGACCTCGCTCACCGGCTCTTCCGGAGAAGATTTCGCCTCGATCCTCCGCGCGCTCGGTTACCGCATGGAAAGGCGCCCGAAGCCCGCCAAGGTAGCCGAAGCGCCGCCCGCACCTGACGGCGCTGCGCAGGCGAGCGATCAATCCGCAACCGGATCGGAGCCGGCAGTCGAAGCGGCGGACGACTCTCGGCCGCAGGCGGGCGACATTGCAGCGGACGGCAAACAGGCCGATGACGAGCCGGCCGCTCACCAGCCGATATCCTACGGAATGACCCTCCATGCGTTCCAGGACCTGGCGGCGACCGCCGCACCAGCAGCGGACCAACCGGCGCCTGATCCGCCTGGGCCGGCGGCTAACGAGGTCGCCGTCGCAGCGCAGGCGAGCGCCCCCGACGTACAGGTCGCCGCGTCGGCTGGAGCCCCGATCGACGGCCACTCGGCTCAAGACGCCACACCGACGGCGGCGGAACCCGAGCTTATCGAAGTGTGGCGTCCAGGCGGCCGCAGCGAGGAGCGGCGCGGCCAGCGGCGCCCGCCCCAATGGCAGCGCCCGCGCCAGACCCATGGGAGGGCGACCGTCAGTGATGCAACGGCCGCTCGCGCCGGCGCCACGGAGGGCAAAGATGAACCTCTGGCCGGCGCAGACGCGTCCGAACGCAAGGAGACGCTGCATCGTCGTCCGCAGGGCCTCAAGGGCGAATTGGGGGCCGAGCACGACGACGGCCGCGTGCGGCGGCAGAAAGATCGCGGCGAACATCGTTCTGAGCGGCAAGGCGATCGCGCGGAGCGCGCGCGTGGTGAGCGACCGCATTTCGCGAAAGCGCGAAATGAGCACAAGAACCGTCGTGACTACTCCCCACCACATCGTGAGCGCGAGAAGCAAGTTGACCCAAACTCGCCGTTCGCAAAGCTCGCGGCCCTCAAGGCTCAGCTGGAAGCCGCCGCCAAAGAGCGTCGCTGAGCGAGCTGCGTCGTGTCGGGAGACCGGCAACGGATCGACCGATGGTTGTGGAATGCCCGTATCGTGCGCACACGCAGCGCCGCCGCGTCGCTGGTAATGGCAGGGCATGTGCGGGTCAATGGCATGAGGGTAGCGGCGCCCGGTCGTGACGTGAAGTGTGGGGATGTGGTTACGGTGGCGCTCCACAGCGGAGTTCGGGTTTTGAAGGTAATCGGGATGGCGTCGCGACGCGGTAATGCCGCAGCCGCGTCCCAGCTCTATGAGGATTCCGGCACCCCCTCGCGATAAGAAAACGATTGATCTTATTGGCATTGTATCGGTATGCCATGGCCCAGCTTTGGGACGGGTTGCGCAACCCCCGGTCCTTCCCATCCTAGTGGGGAGAACAGCCGTAACGCCGGCGCTGTCAAGGCGGGCGGGTCAGTGGGGGTTGCAGGCGCCGGGCAAAGCCACATCTTTCGGCCGGAGTGTGGTCATGACGTATGTGGTCGTCGAAAACTGCATTAAGTGCAAGTACATGGACTGCGTCGAGGTTTGTCCCGTCGACTGCTTCTACGAAGGCGCCAATATGCTCGTTATTCATCCGGACGAATGTATCGATTGCGGTGTGTGCGAGCCAGAATGCCCGGCGGAAGCTATCAAGCCCGACACTGAGCCGGGGCTTGAAAAATGGCTGGAGCTGAACGCCGAGTATTCAAAGTCCTGGCCCAATATCACCGTGAAGCGTGAGGGACCTCCGGACGGCAAGGAATGGGATGGCGTGGCCGGCAAGCTGAAGTACTTCGACCCGGAGCCGGGTACCGGAGATTAGGCACGTGCGGTATTTTGCACCACGTCGCCGGACGATTAACGCTTTTCAGCTTTTTATTGGGACTGAGCGACCGAATCGACACTTTTACGCCCCGTAAAGCTTTGATTTCTGCCGATAACGTGCTATATACACGCCAACTAAATAAAATAATCGCTTCGACGCTCCCTTCGGGAGCGTATTTTTTCGAAGTTTTCCCGGGGAACCGTCAAACAGGGGCGTGTAATCCACGCAATCGGCAGTGGCAGGCAAGACGCGTCACAGTTCCAAGACGAAGAAGACCCTCAAGCCCTCTTCGGCGAGCCGGCGCAGGGCAACCCAAGCCTCGCGCGGCGCGGGACGGCGGGGAGCACCCGCGGCTAAGCCTGCCGGTCATGACAGGCCAAAGGGTCAAGGAGTTAACCAGGGAATGACCTCGAAAAAGGCAACCCAGCGACAGGGGTTCAAGACCAACGAGTTTATCGTCTATCCGGCGCATGGCGTTGGACAGATTGTGGCCATCGAAGAGCAGGAAGTTGCAGGGTGCAAGCTGGAGTTGTTCGTCATCAACTTTGTCAAGGACAAGATGACGCTTCGGGTTCCCACCGCGAAGATCGCAGCGGTTGGCATGCGCAAGCTTGCAGAGCCACCGATCGTGAAACGTGCTCTGGACACTCTAAAGGGTCGCGCGCGCATCAAGCGCACAATGTGGTCGCGTCGAGCACAGGAATATGAGGCAAAAATCAACTCTGGAAATATCGTCTCAATTTCCGAAGTGGTGCGCGACCTGTTCCGGTCCGATACGCAGCCTGAGCAGTCCTACAGCGAGCGCCAACTTTATGAGGCGGCGCTTGACCGTCTGGCCCGCGAGATTTCGGCCGTGCAGCGGGTGACGGAAACCGAGGCCATCAAGGAAATCGAAGCGGCGCTCGCCAAGGGCCCGCGCCGGGGCAAGTCCTCGGAGGGTGAGGACGCCGTCATCGAGGACGAGGCCGCTTGAGAGATTGTTCCCAATTTCGCGCGAGGTTGCGAAAAGGCCCGGCGTTAGCCGGGCCTTTTCGCATGCGCTGTGACGTCACCCGCCAAGCGGAGGCCACACCAGCCGGTGAAATCCGGGGCTCCTGAAAATCAATCAACGGTTGGATCAAGCCGAGGCGCGCCTGTGTTTCCGCCGTCCGGTTTGCCGGTGCGGTTCGCTGAGGGGGGGTGTCGATCACTCAACGATGATTTTGACGAGATCGCCGGCCTTCAATTCCTCGTCCGGCTCCAGGCCGTTCAGCACCCGGAAGCGTTCCACCGGGTGATCCAGCGGAAGCGCCATCCGAGTGGAAAGCGATTCCACCGTGTCACCCGGCTGCACTTTGACAATCTTCAAGCGCAACGGCTTGGTTGACCGGATCTCCTGCGACGAAAGTGGACGGAAGGTCTGAATGGATTCTCGAAACGCGCGGTCAGCCTCCGGCGTGCGGTTCTTGGCAGCGAAGATGAAGCGGTAAACCGCGCCGCCGAACCGGACGACGTAGAGCCTGAACGCCCACTGATTCCCGATCGCGGTTGCAGTCGCAGCCGGGACGCCGTTGACGGTGAGTTCCTCCACCGACCCGTTCTCGATATTCTCAATCCAACCCGAGTTGAGATACTCGATCAGCGACTGATCGGCGGGGACCTTCACGACGTCGAGTCGCAGCGCCTGGTCGCCGGCTTCCTTCGCGCCGAGCACCGCCTGGGCGGTATTGTCGAGCACGAAGCCCTCCGGCGCCATGAAGCTGAAGCCGAGCTTCGGATGAAGGAAGTGCCGGCCGCGCACGAAGCCGTCGGCCGGATCCTCGCCGTAAGTCATGCCGTCGATGCTGGCCAGGTAGGCCGCCTTGTCACGGTGCGCTCGACTCGCAGGGAATTGCCGGGCGCTGTCCTCGGCGTTCTTGACCCGTTCCGGCGTTGCCGGGTGGGAAGACAGGAACTCGACTGGGCGCGAATCGCCCCCGCGGCCGGCGGCGCGCAGCTCCTGGTTGCGGCCCATGGAATTGAGCAGCCGCGAAGCGCCAAAGGGGTCGAAGCCGGCGCGGGCCGCGATGCCCACCCCAATCGCGTCCGCCTCGAACTCCTGCGAGCGCGAAAAGGTGGCGAGCGCGATTTTCGAGCGCGCAAGCGCCATTGCGCCGACCTGGGAATCACCCAAGAGGTCATTGACGTTACTGATGAGTTCGGTCTTGCGTGCCTGCTCTTCCCGGATCGCCGCGTGGCGCGCGATGACATGAGCCATCTCGTGGGCCATCACTGAGGCGAACTCGGCGCTGTCATTGGCGAGGCCGAGCAGTCCCCTGGTGACGTAAAGTTGCCCATTCGGGAGTGCGAATGCATTGACGGCAGGCGAATTGAGGATGGTGACTTTGTAGGACAGGTCCGGCCTGTCTGAGGCCGCAACCAGGCGGCTGACGATACTGGTGAGCTTGGCGTGCAGCCTGGGGTCCTCGTAGGCGCCGCCATAAGCCGAAAGCACGCGTTGATGCTCACGAACGCTCGGAGAGCTCGCCTCAGCGTTTTTTGGCAGGTCGGGCAGGAGAATTTGCCGCCCGGTGGGGACCGAAGAGCATGCCCCAACCACAAGCGTCATTGCGCCCGCCGCGACCCCTGCCGCCAGCCTCCATCTCCCGTGATTGCCCGCCATCCTCAACACGACAGTGCTACCGGCTCCCTAGTTGACAACTTCAATCTGCTCAGGCCGCGTCACCTCGATTGCAGGACCGCCTCGCTCCTCCACCCAGCCGCGCACTTCGACATTGCGGCCCGCGAGCGCTTTGGGCGTCAGCCCGCCGCTCATGAAGGCGCCCTCATTTCGCTTGAGGATTGTGACCGTGAACTGTTCCGGCCGACGCCGCCCGAAGTTGACGTAAACGATGCCGCCGCTTTCGCGGACCGACAATACCTTGCCGCGCACGAGCAGGAATCGTCCTTGTTCTGCAAGGACATCCGGCGAGTTGCTTGCTTGCTTGAGGACATGATACGGATCGCCCCAAAGGCCAAACCCAGCGTTTCTCGCATCCCGTTCGGCACTCCGCAAATAGGTGCGACAAGTCGCCACTGCGCCGGCTGCCGAAACGAGCGCATGGCCAGCCGCTACCATTTCGCGCTGCACCATGGCTTCGCCCGACGGTGTCCGAACGAACGCATAGGCTACCAATCGACCGTAGCGATCCGGGCCTGAAGCCGGCACCAGCAGACCGACCTCGCGATGGAGCAACAAGGTTTCGAGCGCCGCCTTGGAGGCAAGCGCTGCCTCTCTGCGATCTTCATCCTCGTCGCCCGGAATCGGCAGGGGAGTCTCGATCGCGGCCAGACGAACCTCCCGGCCGTCGGCAAGGAGGAACGATCTTCCGTCGATGACGCGGGCAACCTCGCCTGCGGCCTCACTCCTGCCGCTGCAATCCCGCGGCGCCTGCGCCCGGGCGCCAGATGCCGTGAGTGCGGCCGCGAGGGCCAGGGCGGTCGTTGAAAGCATTATTCCCTTGAGGTCCATTCGTCTCAGAACTTCGCGTCGCGGTGTTTCAGGTGACAGTGAGGGATACCGCAGTTGGGGTGACGTTTGTCCGCCGATGTGGATATTCGCCGCCCGCCCGTCTTATCGCCCTGTGGTGACTCTTCCTGCTTCCCGAGGGGCTCAACCCTCTGCGGAAAGGACCTCGTCGTCAATGGCTATGGATACCGATCTTCCCCGCATTCCGACAGAATCAGGCCACAAGATGATGGCGTAATTTGGTCGAAATATGCAGTAATCTTGTTAAAATTGAGATGACTCCGCAACAAAGATTGCTGCGAAAATCTAAATTCTAATTAATCAACACCATGGCAGCTCGCCGGATTTTGCTCGAACCGCGGCTCTGTTTGACCGAAATTCATCAATTGTCGCAATACTACAACGCCGCCCTCGTCTTGCCGGTTGCCCGGCGCCCGGGCAGTCCGATTGAGGCTGCCGGAAAGGCAACTTATGGTGAATTGGCTCGGGACTGGCTCATTTTTGTCGTAATCTGAAATCGTCTGTTTCGAAATTTCACCACAAATGGCGCGCTGTTACGGAAACATCGCTTGGGGTAGCTCACCGTCTTGCTTAAGCGAATTCTCCTTCCCTCATTGATTGAGTACGCCCGGCGCAAGCCCTGTTTTCAGGGCTTCCGCCCTTTCAAAACATCGGATCTTAAAATAGACATTGTCCTCGCAGGTCCCGTAGCTCAGCCGGACAGAGCAGCGGTTTCCTAAACCGAAGGTCGCAGGTTCGAGTCCTGCCGGGACCGCCAGGTTCAGACTCGAGATTTCGGGGGTAGCAGGTCATGCAGGTCGCCTGAGCCAGTGCCATATTCTCCTGGCTGACTTCCACAATCGGCCCTGACAAGCGGCCGCGCCTTGTTGCAAGGATGAAATGTGGGACCCGAGGAGGTTTTGTGGTTATCCTGTCCGATGGGTGCGAGATGCGGAGTTCGCTCCCTGGATGGCCCGTGATGCCGTCGCGCCCCCGATGGCTCTGCTGACCTCGCCGTGCGTCCATGGGCTTTATCGGCAGACACCAGCGCCGCAGGTGAACCATGATAACGATGTCAGTCGCCAGGATCGCAGAGAGCCTGCAGCGCGATTTCAGGACTGCGGCCAACCATCTTCGAGAAACGGGCAGGCGAGTGAGGACCACGTCTCGACATTATCTCGACGCAGCCAACATACTCGACCAGTGGGCCGCCACTGTGAACGATATCCGACCGGATCTGCTGGTCATCTTTCACGAACTCATGGCCGGCCCCGCAGACCGCGAGCGGCACGCCGAACTGCTTCGCCAGATTGCGTTCAAGGGAACCGCCAAAACCGCAAACGAATACGTTTGCGCCTATATAAGTGACCGCACGGGCGGGGGTTGAGATCACGGTCGCGGACGGGCGGCATCCCCGCCGCAATCCCGCCTTGCCGACATCGCCGGTCGCTAACCTGGCTCGGCGGCCGCAGAGTTAGAGGCAAGCCGAGGCCCGCAAATTCGCGGATCAAGTTCCGGACGAGCCTGGCGATGGACCTGTGATCGGGATATCGGAACCTGCGCCAGCAAGAAGCCCCATGAACTCAGCCCCTTTGTCCAGTCAGACCGCCCGTGCCGCGCCGCGCGTCTTTGATCACATCAATACCTGGGTGTTCGACCTCGACAATACGCTCTACCCGCATCACCTCAATCTCTGGCAGCAGGTCGATGACCGCATTCGCAACTACATCGCAAAATTCCTCGACACGACCTACGACGACGCATTCCGTAAGCAGAAGGATTTCTACCGCCGCTACGGCACCACCATGCGCGGCATGATGGTCGAGCACGGGATGAACCCTGACGACTTTCTTGATTTCGTGCACCAGATCGATCACTCGCCCATTGAACCGAATCCGGCGCTCGGCGCCGCGCTCGAGCGCCTCCCGGGCCGCAAGCTCATTCTCACTAACGGCACCCGGGCTCACGCCGACGCCGTCACCAGGCGCCTCGCGATCGCCCACCATTTCGAAGACGTGTTCGACATTGTCGCTGGCGAACTTGAGCCAAAGCCGTTCCCACAGACCTATGAACGCTTCCTCGCCCGACATGGAGTCGACGCCGGCGCAGCGGCGATGTTCGAGGATCTGGCCCGCAATCTCGAAGTGCCGCACGCGCTCGGCATGACGACCGTGCTGGTGGTCCCGCAGCGCACCCGCGAGGTGTTTCGCGAAAGCTGGGAACTGGAAGGGCGCGATGCCGCCCATGTGGATCATGTCACCGACGATCTCGTGGGGTTCCTGGAGGCGATCGCGGCCCAGCGCGCAGCCCCGCCGGCGCGTAGCGCGGGTTGAGCCCGGCGAAACCCGCGCCCGGCGTCGCCCTGGCCGCCACAGGGCGGTCACGGATTTTGCTTCGCTCAATCCGCGCTACGGGCGCCCGGAATGATTGACATTAGCGCGGACGTCCGCGACACAGCGGAGCCGCACCCCGATCCGGCCAGTCTCGCCCGCAAGGGCACGGTGCAGCTCTTCCCGGGGATATTTCGTGATGTCGCACGACCAGATCGCCAGAATCATCGACAACGCTTTCGAAACACGAAACGATTTAACTCCCGCCACCAAGGGTCCGGTGCGGGAGGCGGTGGAGGCGGCCCTCGATCTGCTCGACTGCGGCGCGGCGCGGGTCGCGGAAAAGCGCGACGGCGCGTGGCACGTCAACCAATGGCTCAAAAAGGCCGTGCTGCTGTCGTTCCGTCTCACCGACATGGGCATCATCAAATTCGGCATCGAGCCGCATGACCGCGTCTGGGGATGGGATAAGGCACCGCTGAAATACGATTGCTGGGAACGCAAGCAATTCGAGAAGGCGCAGTTTCGGGCAGTTCCGGGCGCAATCGTGCGCCGTTCCGCTTACATTGCGCCCAACGTGATCTTGATGCCCTCCTTCGTGAATCTCGGCGCCTATGTGGACTCAGGCACAATGGTCGATACCTGGGCGACGGTTGGCTCCTGCGCGCAGATCGGAAAGAACTGCCATATCTCGGGCGGCGCCGGCATCGGCGGCGTGCTGGAGCCGTTGCAGGCCGGGCCTGTGATCATCGAGGATAACTGTTTCATCGGGGCGCGGTCGGAAGTCGCGGAGGGCGTGGTCGTGCGCGAGGGCTCGGTATTGAGCATGGGGGTTTTCATCGGCGCCTCGACCAGAATCGTCGACCGCGACAGTGGCGAAGTCTTCACCGGCGAGGTGCCGGCCTATTCGGTCGTGGTGCCCGGCGTCTCGCCAGGCAAGCCGCTGCGCGACGGCTCGCCCGGTCCCGGACTCTACTGTGCGGTGATCGTCAAGCGCGTGGATGAAAAGACCCGCGCGAAGACGAGCATCAACGAGCTGCTGAGGGATTGAGCGCGGTGCCGCTCGCAGCGATTTCAGTCGGATGCCGGACAATAACAGCAGATGCCCGCCGGGACAGCGAAACTGGCGTGTGGGTTGCCACCCGCAAAGATATAGATGGTCTTGAGTCGAAGCCGATGCATGGCCAACCTTGATCGAGGGGATTGAACTCGCCGTTCCGGAATTGCTGGAAGTGATGTCGACCATGAGTTCGCGCCCGTCCGATGCGTGCTGACCCCGTCGCTTTTGCACGCGAGCTGTTGCGCTGCCGTTCAGTGACGCCGCAGGAGGCGGGGGCATTATCATTTCTTGAAGGATTGCTTTCCGGCGCTGGATTTGCGGTCCACCGCGTCGTTTTTTCCGAACCGGGCGCCGATGACGTGGAGAACCTCTATGCCCGCCTCGGTACGGACGCCCCACATCTCGTGTTCGCCGGGCATACCGATGTCGTGCCGCCGGGCGATGAGGGGCGCTGGCGCCACCCGCCGTTTGCCGGCGAGATCGCGGACGGCGTGCTGTTCGGCCGCGGCGCAGTCGACATGAAGGGGGCGATCGCCTGCGAGCTTGCGGCGGCCTTCGACTATCTCGCGGATCATCGCGGCAAGCTTAAGGGCTCGATCTCGTTCCTCATCACGGGCGACGAGGAGGGCGCCGCCGTCAACGGAACCGTCAAGCTGCTGCGATGGGCGGCTGCTCGCGGCGAAAGGTTCGACCATTGCATTCTCGGCGAACCCACCAACCCGCAGCGGCTCGGCGACATGGTCAAGGTCGGCCGCCGCGGATCGCTCAACGGCACCCTTATCGTGACCGGCACCGAGGGCCACGTCGCCTATCCGGCGCTCGCTGACAATCCGGTGCGCCGCATCGTCGCCATCATGGCGGCCCTCGTGGCCGAGCCGCTGGATCATGGGAGCGCCCATTTCGATCCGTCCAACCTGGAATTCACCTCGGTCGATGTGGGCAACAAGACCGTCAACGTCATTCCGCGCGAGGCCCGCGCGCGCTTCAACATCCGCTTCAACGATCAGCACACGCAGGCGTCGCTCAGGACGCTGGTCGAGGCGCGCGCCCGCGCGGCCGCGCCGGGCGGGCGGTTCCGCATCGAGTGGGAGCCATCGAACGCCGACGCATTCCTCACCAAGCCCGGCCCGTTCGTTGACACGGTGAAGAGCGCAATCGCTGATGTGACGGGCCGCGAGCCCGCGCTTTCGACATCGGGGGGCACGTCCGATGCCCGCTTCATCAAGGATTATTGCCCGGTCGTGGAATTCGGGCTTGTCAACGCCACCATGCACAAGATCGACGAATGCGTGGCCACGGCTGATCTCGTGACGCTCGCCGCTATCTACCGGCGGATCCTCGACCGGTACCTTGTCTGAGCGTGCTGTAGCCCGGGTTGAGCGCCAGCGACACCCGGGCCGGCGCTGCCGCGCGGGCGCGGTCGAGCCCGGATTTCGCTGCGCTCAATCCGGGCTATAGCGGGCAGGGAGGGGATGGTGGGCGCGCCTTGCTTTGCCCACCCCGCCGCCCCCCTCAAGGGCGAGGCTCAATAATCCACCTTGACGAGATAGAGACCGTCCGGTGGCGCAACCGGACCGCAGGCGGTGCGGTCGCGCGCCGCCAGCGCACCCGCAAGATCGTCAGCGCTCCATCGGCCTTCCCCGACCAGCACCAGCGAGCCCACCATCGACCGCACTTGGGTGTGCAGGAACGAGCGCGCGGAGGCATAGATGCGCACCTCGTCGCGCTCCCGTTCCACGTCCAGCCGGTCGAGCGTCTTCACGGGCGATCTGGCCTGGCATTCGGCCGCCCGGAACGTGGTGAAGTCGCGCCGTCCGACCAGCCGCTGCGCGGCCTCGCGCATGGCTGACGCATCGAGCGGCCGCGACGCGCGCCAGGCCCGTCCGGCGTCCAAAGTCAGGTCAGGGCGGCGATTAATGATGCGGTAGAGGTAATGACGCCTGCGCGCCGAGAAGCGGGCGTCGAAATCATCCGCGACCCGCTCGGCCGCCAGCACGGCGACCGGATGGGGCCGCAGATAGGCATTGATCGCATCGCGGATCGTGTCGGTATCCCAGGGCCTCGCGAGATCGATATGCGCCACCTGGCCGAGCGCGTGGACGCCCGCATCGGTGCGCCCCGCCCCCTGCACATGGACGTTCTCGCCGCTGAACGCGGCCACCGCTGCCGTCAGTACGCCCTGGACGGAGACGCCATTGTGCTGGACCTGCCAGCCGACGAACGGGGCGCCGTCATATTCGATCAGCAGCTTGTAACGCGGCATAGATGATATTTCTCAATCGCTCGCGGCGTCATCGCCGGGCGCCCCGCGCGGCGCCACATCACTTCAATCGCGCGCCCGCCGCAAGCGGCGTGCCGCGCAGGAACTCCTCAGCCCGCATGGGCTGGCGGCCGGCCCGCTGAAGTTCGAGGATGCGCACCGCGCCGTCGCCGCACGCCACCGTGAGCTTATCGTCAATCACGGCGCCAGGCGCGCCGGTCCCCTCGCCTCGCGTGGTGCGCAGCACCTTGACGCGAACCGGCGACGCGCCGGCGTTCGGCAGCTCGAACCACGCGCCCGGAAAAGGCGACAGGCCGCGGCAATGGTCGTGCACGGCCCTCCATGGCCTGGTCCAGTCGATCCGGGTTTCGCTTTTGTCGATCTTGGCGGCGTAAGTCACGCCCTCCTCAGGCTGGGGTGAGAGTTGCAGCGAGCCGCGCTCGAGCGCGTCAAGCGCCCGCACCATCAGATCAGCGCCGCACCGCGCAAGCTCGTCATGCAGCTCACCGGCCGTCATGTCGGGACCGATGGCGACGCGCGCCGCCATCGCCACGGGTCCCGTGTCCAGCCCTTCCGCCATTCGCATCACCATGACAGCGGTTTCGGTATCGCCCGCCATAATCGCGCGGTTGATCGGGGCGGCGCCGCGCCAGCGCGGCAGCGCCGACGCATGAAGATTGAAGCAGCCGAGCCGCGGCGCATCGAGGATCGGCTTCGGGAGGATCAACCCGTAGGCCACCACGACGGCGGCGTCCGCAGCATGGGCGCGGAACGCATCCTGCGCTTCGGGCGACCGCAACGTCTTCGGCGTCAGCACCGCGATCCCGAAGCGCCGCGCCTCGCGCTCAACGGGGCTCGGCCGCAGCTCCATGCCGCGTCCCGCGGGTTGCGGCGCCCGCGTGTAGACGGCCGTTACGTCGTGGCCGCGTGCGACGATCGCGGCGAGCGTGGGCACGGCGAAATCAGGGGTGCCCATGAAGACGAGGCGGAGGGGCATTCGGGGCGCTTCATCCCGCTCGGTAATCTTTCCCTCCCCCGCTTGCGGGGAAGGGCCTGGGAGAGGGCAGTCCGACGACGCAAACCTGCCGCAATGCCCCCTCGCTAACCCTCCCCCGCAAGCGGGGGAGGGAATGGCAAATGGCGCGGCTGTGGGTCATCGCACTTTAAATCCGCTGCCCGTCGCCCAGCGGAATGTCCCGCATCGTGCTCGGAGCAAACAGCTCGTCGAGCTTGACACGGCGCTGCGTCAGTCCCTGCTCATGGGCATATTGCAACAGTGCTTCGATGCTGGGCCGGTTCTGCGCGATCCCATAGGGAAACCAATCGGGCCCGATAATGGCCTGCTCCTCTTCGAGGAGGGGCTGCAGCCAGGCCGATGACACCTTCGACGAACCGAGTTCGGCTAAGAAGTGATAGCAGCGGTCCTTGGCGGCGCAGAGCGCTTTGTAGAGCGAGAGCGCCACCCACGGGTCGCGCTCACAGATGTCGCGGCGGATTACCACCGTATGCATGATCGGATAAATCCTGGTGCGCCGGTAGTAATCCTTCTCGGCCGCCGCATAGTCAGGAAACAGCCGCCGCACCTTCGAATTGCCGCGGCGGAACGACAGCGGATTGTTGGCGGTCATCAGGAAATCGATTTCGCCGCGCTCCAGCATGTCGCCGAGTTCGGCGCCGGCAGGCGCCTCGCTCAGCCGGATGTCCGAGGGCAGCTTGCGGCCAAGGCGGTCGGCGCGGCCCTGCACCCATTCCACGTCGCTGGGCCTGACGCCGTATTCATGTTGCAGAAGGCCGCGCATGTAGACCGCAGCCGTCATGCTGTATTCCGGCACGCCGCCGCGCTTGCCCTTGAGGTCGGCCGGGCCGCGGATGCCCTTCTCGGCATTGACGAAGAAATAGCCGTGCCGGAACACGCGCGACGGGAACGCCGGAATGGCGATGAACGGCGCATCGCCGTCGCTCACGAGCGATGTGTAGTTCTACAGCGACATCTCGGACGCATCGAATTCGCGATACTGCAACATGCGCCAAAAAATCTCGGCAGGCTGCAGCGCGAGGTAATTGAGTTCGATGCCTTCGGGCTGCAGTGAGCCGTCGCGAAGCGCCTGAGTGCGGTCGTAAGGTCCGCACGCGAAGGTGAGACGGAGCTTGGACATGCGGGTTCTGGGCGAGTCCCGATCAGTGCGGCAACGCCGCGGGTTTCGCTGACGCTCAACCCGGGCTACGGCTCACAAACTCCTATTGCTATCGTGAAGTCGCCGCAAGCCGTTCCGCGAAGGCAGCGATGGTCTTGGCATAGACGCGCGCTTTGTTCCATTCCAGTAAGACGTTGAAGTTCTCGGTTCCTTCGCTCCAAGGCTCGCCGCGGCGCCAGCCGTAGCCCTTGAGAAAGTTCGCCGTCGAGGCGAGCGCATCGGGAGCGCTATGGATGAGATCGCGTTTGCCGTCGCCGTCGAAATCTACCGCGAACTTCACGTAGGACGATGGGAGGAATTGGGTCTGCCCGATCTCGCCGGCCCAGTCGCCGCGCAATTCGCCGGGCGCCATGTCGCCGCGATCGACGATCCGCAGCAAGTCAACAAGCTCGGCACGGAACTTGTCAGGCCGGCGGCAGTCATGAGCGAGCGTCGCAACCGAACGGATGAGCGAAAACCGGCCTTGATTGACCCCGAAGTCAGTCTCAAGACCCCAGATGGCTGTCAGCACCGGCCCCGGCACCCCGAACTGGCGCTCGATGCGGGAAAACACCGCCGCATACCGCCCGAGCAGCGCGGTGCCTTTGCGCATGCGGTCTGGCGAAATCATCCGCCCCGAAAACTGCTCGAATGTCTGGCTGAAGACCCGCTGGCCGCGGTCTCGCGACAGCACGGCCGGATCTACGGTGACGCCGTCGAGGGCCGCCCCAATGGTCCGCTGGGAAATCCCCTGGCTGGCCGCCTCGCGCTTGAAATCCGCCAGCCACGTATTGAAGTCGCCGCCGCACGGGACTGCACGCGATGGACCGGCAAGCGCAAGGCAGAGCAGCGCGCTTCCGATCGATAGGGACAAGGTTCGGATATGTCTCATGATGGACCTTGCTATCATGCATCGAAGGGCACAACCCGGGAATTGAGCGTCAGCCAAATCCAGGGCCATCCTATCCATGCGGCAAAGCCGCGTCAGGTTCGCTGACGCTCAGCCCGGGCTACGCCTCCCCGCCACGGTGAGGGGTGAGCGCGGCCGCAACCATGCGGACAAATCAGGGCCATGCGAAGGCAACGCGGTCCGGCATGTCCTGCTTCCGCCTTGCGCCGGCGTGGCCGGCTGTTTACCCATTAGCCGCGGCACATGGCCGAGAACAAGGAGGAACCCCGATGCGTGCACAATTTCTGGCTGTCGCGTTTCTTGTCACCACTGCGGCCTCGAGCGCCGCCTTGGCCCAGCAGGCTGCGCCGACGACAAGAACCTTCATGAACAACAAAGAGATCATGGGCCTGGTCGACAAGGCGAAGGCCGATCGCAAGGGCGACGCCCCCTTGGTGGCGGAGCCGATCCTTTCGCTCGCTCCCTATCGGGCCCAGCTCGAATACCGTCCCGGCACATCGCCGGCGGCGGTCCACGAAAAAGATGCCGAGCTGATGGTCGTGCTCGAAGGCACAGGCAATATCGTGACGGGCGGCAAACTTGTCGACGAGAAGCGCACCAACGCGAACAATCTCAGCGGCTCATCGATTGCGGGCGGCAACTCCCAGGCGGTCGTCAAGGGCGATATGCTGATTGTGCCGTCAAACACCCCGCACCAGGTCATCCCGACCGGCGGCGCGCCGATCGTCCTCATGACGATGCACGTGCCGCATCCGCCGACCAATTGGCCGCCGGCGAATTAGAATTTGTAGACCTGCGGCCCTACGGCCCGGATTGAACCGCCGGCTCCGGCCATCGGCCGGCCCGACGATAAACTCCGCGAAATCCGGGCCCCCTTTTTCACGCGGCACGAGCGTTCCCGAAGCGTTCCCGGGTTTCACTTGCGCTCAACCCGGGCTGCAAGCTAACCCTGCAAGCTTGCCGCAGGGGCTCTCACTCCCAGATGCCAGCCTGACTCCTGTGATATAAGCCCTGCCGGCACTCCTCATCCGCATGGGTCGGGTAGCGATCATGAGCAGGCTTGGCAAACATTTGTACATTGGCTTCGTGTTCGCGGCTGCGCTGACAGCCGCAACCTCGGCTTCGGCGGCGACCGATTGCCGCACATCCGGCAGCTTCGAGAGCTGGCTTGCGCGTTTCAAGGCCGAAGCCGCATCTCAGGGCATCTCCAAAAGCGCCATCGATGCCGCGTCGCCCTACCTCGTCTACGACCAGCGGATCGTGAACATTGATCGGGGCCAGCGCATCTTCGCCCAAAGCTTCCTCGAATTCTCCGGCAAGATGCTGCCGCCCTACCGGCTCCAGCAGGGCGTGGCGGAAATCCGCAAATACCAAGCGGTGTTCGATCGCGCCGAGAAGCAATACGGCGTTCCGGCGGCGGTAATCACCGCCTTCTGGGGGCTTGAAAGCGACTTCGGCTCCAACATGGGCAAGGATCAGGCGATCCGTTCGCTGGTGTCGCTCGCCTATGATTGCCGGCGCGCCGAGATGTTCCGCGGACACCTGTTCGACGCACTGCGGCTGATTGAGCGCGGCGATCTCAGGCCGGCCGAAATGCTCGGCTCGTGGGCGGGCGAACTCGGCCAGACCCAGATGATGCCGTCCGAATACATCAAATACGCCGTCGACTATGATGGCGACGGCAGGCGGAACCTCCTGCGCAGCGTGCCGGACGTCATCGGGTCGAGCGCGAACTATCTCGTCAGCCTCGGCTGGAAGCGCGGAGAACCGTGGATGCGGGAGGTGCGCGTCCCCGAGAACATGCCGTGGGAGCAGGCCGACCTCTCAATCCAACACCCGCTCCAGAAATGGGCTGAGTGGGGCGTCGCGCTGCCGGACGGACGCCCGTTGCCGCACGACAATCTCAAAGCCTCTCTGCTGCTGCCCATGGGCCGGTTCGGCCCGGCCTTCCTGGTGTTCGACAACTTCCAGGTCTACCTCAAGTGGAATAGCTCGCTGGTCTATTCCACCACGGCGGCCTATTACGCGACCCGCCTCGCCGGCGCGCCGCCGATGCGGCGCGGCAACGGCACCCCACCGCCGCCGCTGCCGCTGGCCCAGGCGCGTGAGTTGCAGCAGCTTTTGACCAGGGCCGGCTACGACGTCGGCGGCATCGACGGCAAGCTTGGTCTCTCGTCCCGGCAGGCGACGCGCGCAATGCAAATCAGGCTCGGCCTGCCGGCGGACTCCTACCCGACTGTCGAGCTGCTGGCGCGCATGCGCGCGGGGCGCTAGTCTTGTGCTCCGGCTGCCGCCGCTGTCGGAGAAAAGCAGCACGCCTGAATTTCGAATAGCACAGCGCCATTCCGGGCATCCACTTGCATGGGCCCGAAATGGGCGATACGAGGCGGCAGAACAGGCCGCTGGTTTGAGGGAGGAAACTGATGGACAACGGCCGACGTCATGCCTGGAGCTGGTGGTACCTGCTCCTGTTGCTCCAGTTCATCCCCGCGCTGTGGGTGCCTTTCTACAATTCAGTCGAACCGACCTTCGCGGGCATGCCGTTTTTCTACTGGTTCCAGCTTGCGCTGGTCTTCGTCGGCGCGGCGGCGACGGCCGTCGTCTACTGGGTGACGGAATAGGAGCGCTGCCATGGACCTCAACTGGACCGCGCTCACGGTTTTCATCCTGCTGTTCGGCTTCATCACCTGGCTCGGCTTTGCGGCGGCCCACTGGCGGCGCGGCGACCTTGAGCTGCTGCACGAATGGGGCCTCGGCGGACGCCGGTTCGGCACGCTGATCACTTGGTTCCTGGTCGGCGGCGACCTTTACACCGCCTATACCTTTATCGCGGTTCCGGCCCTCGCCTTCGGGGCCGGCGCCATCGCCTTCTTCGCAGTCCCATATACGATCATCATCTACCCCTTGCTGTTCATCGTATTCCCGCGGCTGTGGTATGTGTGCCACAAGCGCGGCTATGTCACGGCAGCCGATTTCGTCAATGGGCGCTTCGGAAATCGCTGGCTGGGGCTGGCGATCACGGTCACCGGCATCGTTGCCACGATGCCATACATTGCGTTGCAGCTCGTCGGCCTGCAGGTGGTGATCGGCGCCATGGGCGTCACCGGCGAGGGATTTGCCGGAGATATCCCGCTCATCATCGCCTTCGTGATTCTGGCGGCCTTTACGTATTCCAGCGGACTGCGGGCGCCGGCGGCAATCGCCATCGTGAAGGATTTGTTGATTTACGTGACTGCGTTCGCGGCCGTCATCATCATCCCGATCAAACTCGGCGGGTTCGGTCCGATCTTCGCCGCGGTTCCGCCGGAGAAGCTCTTGCTTGCGGTTCCGCAGGGCCAGACCACCGGCGCCTACGGCACCTATGCGACGCTGGCTTTGGGCTCCGCATTTGCGCTGCTGATTTACCCGCATTCCTTGACAGGAATTCTCAGCGCCAGCAGCGGCCATGCGGTTCGCCGCAACGCCGCACTGCTGCCCGCCTATTCCTTCATGCTGGGGCTGCTGGCGCTGCTCGGCTTCTTCGCCATTGCCGACGGCGTCGACAAATTGCCGGAATTCGCCGAAGGGTTCCGGCAGTTCAAAAACAACTTCGCGGTGCCCGCGCTTCTCCTGCACCACTTCCCGTCCTGGTTCGCCGGCGTCGCCTTCGCGGCGATCGGAATCGGGGCGCTCGTGCCGGCCGCCATCATGTCGATCGCCGCGGCCAATCTCTTTACCCGCAATGTCTATCGTGAATTCTTCCATGCCCGCGCGACCGACAAGCAGGAGTCCCAGATGGCCAAATGGGTGTCGCTGGTGGTGAAGTTCGGCGCGCTCGTGTTCATAGTGTTCGTGCCGCTGCAATATGCCATTCAGTTGCAGCTATTGGGCGGCATCTGGATTATTCAGACCCTCCCGGCCGTGATGATCGGCCTCTATACCCGATGGTTCAACTCCTGGGCCTTGTTGATCGGATGGGCCGCCGGAACCTTTGCGGGCACCTACATGGCGGCCGCCGTTAACTTCCAGGCGGCCTACCCGCTGGCGATCGGCGGCTGGACGTTCCCGGGCTATACGGCCCTCTACACGCTCATTCTCAATCTGGCGCTCGCCATCGTGCTCACGCCGGTATTGAACGCGCTCAGCGCCAAACCGACAGATCAGACCGCGGCTGCGGATTATTATGCCTAAGCGCGAGATTTGTAGGGTGGGTTGAGCGCAGCGAAACCACGGTAGGCCTCGCCCGATGCTGGGCCTTGATGGGTTTCGCTTTCGCTCAACCCATCCTACGAGCGAAAGATTCACGGTGTCGCAGGGCGGACAAAGGCCGCGCACTTGCGCGCCGTGCCCGGCGCCACGTACGTGAACTGCACAAAGACAGGGACGCTCGCCGCGAGCGGGGTGGCACGCTTCGCCTTGCTACAAGAGATTGACTCAATCGAAATCAGCTCTCATCTCGAGCCGCTCACAGATAGGCGATAAAACGCCCCGCCAGGAGCACCAGCAGCCAGCTCGCCAGAGACAATGCCGCGGGCCATATGGCCCCTTCAAGCGGCCCCTCCGCCTTGAGGTGGCCGCCAAAGCGCCAGCGGAACACCGCGACGTTGACAAGTCCGAGGGCGAACATCGCCATCTTGAACTGGAAGACCGGGTTGACCACCACCGGCATCGCATCCGCCGCCAGCAGCACCGTGCCCGACGCGATCTGCAGGGCGAGGCCGAATGCCGCGACGGGCGTGACGGCCCGGGCGATGACGCCGGCATTCTTGGCGTGCCGCAGCACCTGGATGTCGAAGGTCACGATGGCGCCGACCAGCAGCGCCGCACCTAACACGTGACTGAGGTTGGCAAGCGGATAGAGCCACGCCGACCCGCGCGCCGCCGCGCCAAGGCTCGACTGCTCGAGCGCTGTGAATGCGGCCGTGATGATATCCGCAAGCGCGCCGTGCG
Source organism: Hyphomicrobiales bacterium (assembly GCA_021323775.1). Taxonomy (GTDB): domain Bacteria; phylum Pseudomonadota; class Alphaproteobacteria; order Rhizobiales; family Xanthobacteraceae; genus JAJPKK01. The sequence continues at coordinate 46,984 of JAJPKK010000302.1, read as the reverse complement.
CCATCTCCGGCGCGTCAGCGCAGTTCGACGGTCTTGCCGCCGATTGTGATGCGTTCGGCGCGCATCTCGTATTGCTTCTGCGTCGACGGATAGCCCACGACGGTTACGATGGTGCCGGGCTTGAGCATCTCCTCCTTCACGCCCCGCGCCTGCATGCGAAACAGCGGCGCCAGCGTCGCCTCCCAGACATTGCCCTGGTATTTGAGCGTAATGTGGGTATGGGGGTCGGCCCAGGTCAGCGTCTCCACCGGCGCATTGATGGTGAAAACCTTGGTGGCGTCGTAGCTGCCCCAGCCGTGATGCGCCGAGGCGGCGCCCACCGAGGCGACGGTTACGAGGATGCACGCAGCAGCACGGATATCCATCATGAGACCTCCGAGATTTGCCGATCCGGCGTGTTGCCGAGGAGGTTAGCGGCGCGGGCGCCATTTCTCAAGGCGGGAGCGCCGGCCCTGTGGCGGTCCTCCGGCCTTAATAGAGCCCCGCCGCGAATCCGGGCGGCTTGCGGCCCCCCGTCCACGCTTGCGCCGCGGACGATGATGCCGGCGGAATCCATGTATTGCCATAAAGACGCTCAACTACTGGCAACATAGCGCCAAATGGCACCATCTCGACGCGCTCGACGCTCACGACCGCAAGGAGGCCGCCATGACTGCCGGCATCAATCGCCAAATCCTGCTCAAGAGCCGGCCCGCCGGCGCGCCAGGACCCGACAATTTCGAATTGGTGCAAAGGCCGGCGCCGCAGCCGGGCGACGGGGAGGTGCTGATGCGCATCCGCTATCTGTCGCTCGACCCCTATATGCGCGGCCGTATGAGCGCCGCGAGGTCTTACGCCAAGCCGGTGGAGATCGGCGAGCCCATGGTGGGCGGCACGGTCGGCGAGATCGTGGAGTCGCGAAATGCCAAATTCGCCGTCGGCGATATCGTGCTGGGCTATGGGGGCTGGCAGGATTACGCGCTTTCCAGCGGCGTCGGCTTGCGCAAGCTCGATCCCGCGGCGGCTCCGGTAACAACCGCGCTCGGCGTCCTCGGCATGCCGGGCATGACGGCCTGGGCGGGGCTCCTGGAAATTGGCCAGCCCAAGCCGGGCGAGACCGTCGCGGTTGCGGCGGCGTCCGGCGCCGTCGGGTCGGTGGTCGGGCAGATCGCCAAGATCAAGGGATGCCGCGCAGTGGGGATTGCCGGCGGGCCGGACAAGTGCCGCTACGTGGTCGAGGAACTTGGCTTCGATGCCTGTGTGGACCATCGCGCTGCTGACTTTGCGCGGCGGCTCGACGCCGCATGCCCGGCCGGCATCGACGTTTATTTCGAGAACGTGGGCGGCGCAGTCCAGCAAGCCGTGTGGCCGCTGCTCAACGATTTCGCTCGCATCCCCGTGTGCGGGCTGATCGCCCAGTACAACGCCACGGCGCCCATTCCAGGCCCCGACATGTTCTCGGTGCTGCGCAAGCGCCTCACCTTGCGCGGTTTCATCGTAACGGATTTCGCCGCCAGGGAGGCCGATTTCCAGCGCGAAGCCAGCGCCTGGGTGCGCAGCGGCCGGCTTAGATATCGCGAAGACGTAGTCGACGGCCTGGAAAACGCGCCGGCTGCCTTCCTCGGCCTGCTCCAGGGCAAGAACTTCGGAAAGCTGCTGGTCAAGGTTGTGTGAGGGCCGGCGGATTCTCGCCGTTCCCGCCCAATTACGACACGGATGCGAGCAGCGCCGTGCAGAATTTCCCGCGCGCTGGTATCCTGCGTGAGCGTTGGCATCCGCGACATGTTCCAAGGAGAGTCTCATGCCTTTCATCGCCGCCCAGCGCCTGATTCTTGCTGTCCTCGTGCTGTCGGCAGCCCTGACGGCGACGTCCCCCCATGCGACCGAGGCGCCGCCGTCGCTCAAAGGCCAATTCCTCATTGCGACCCCCGCGATGCGGGATCCCCGCTTCGACCATGCCGTGATCCTGATGGTCCGACATGACAGCGATGGCGCGCTCGGAATTGTCATCAACCGGCCGCTGGGCGAAAAGCCGCTGACGGACCTTCTTGCGGTGTTCGGCAACAAAGACGCCACCGCCTCCGGCAACGTCCGCATCTTTCTGGGCGGCCCGGTGCAGCCTGAGGTCAGCTTCGTCATTCACGGCGCCGATTATCGTCGCGCGGAAACGCTTGACATCGACGCCCGCCTCGCCGCGACCCCGAGCAGCGCAGTCCTGCCCGACATGGCCCGCAGCGCCGGCCCGACGAAGAGCCTCATCGCTTTCGGCTACGCCGGCTGGGCGCCCGGACAGCTCGAGGGCGAACTGGCCCGCAATGTCTGGTACACGGCGCCGGCCGATCCCGCCTTGGTGTTTGACGACGACCGCGACAAAGTCTGGGAGCACGCGACCGCCCGCCGTACTCAGGATTTGTGACCGGGAGCGCGCGGGTCACGCTGCCCATTCAGAGAAACTCGGTTCGAGCCACAAGCCGCGAGGCAAAAATGGAGGTCATGATGTCCGAGAGGTTCTCAGCGTCGATGTCGACCGCGGCCCTTGCCGCAGCCGCTGCCCTCATTTCGGCATCCGTCGGTCCGCCGACGGCTCAGGCGCAGGCCACTTCGGCCGCATCCGCGGCGCCGAAGACGCCCTGGGGCGACCCCGACCTGCAGGGGATCTGGACTGATGAATTTGACACGCCCTTGCAGCGCCCCGCCAGATATGCGAACCAGGAGTTCTTCACCGAGGCGCAGCGGGCGGAGTTGGACAGGCAGCGGTCGGCGCTGCTTGACCGGCGCGCGACCGACCGCGACCTCGCCGGCGCCTACAACCTGGCCGTCTTCTTGACCACGAAGCACACCGGGCCGCGCACGTCGCGGATTGTCGATCCGCCGGATGGCCGGATACCGCCGCTGACCGCGGCTGCCCAGAAGGCGGCCGCGGCCGATCGCGAATATCGTCTCGCCCTGCTGCAGGCGACCGAGACGTGCAAAACGAAGTCGGGGCAGTGCAGGGGCGGAAAATACGATCCTGTGCCCTCACCGCGACGCGCGGAGCCTCCCCCTCGCTACAACGCTGCCAACTTCGGGCGCATCAACCGCTACGATGGTCCGGAGGACGGCTCGTTGTCGGACCGCTGCCTGACGCTTCAACTGCCCGAATTCGGAACCGCATTCGGCGGAAGCTTCAGGCGGATCGTGCAGACCCCAGGGGGCATCTCGATGTTCTATGACGTGGGGCAGGGAGAGGGCTGGCAGCGCAACATCGTCATGAACCGGAGCCCCCACTTGCCGGCCGCCATCCGCCAGTGGTACGGCGACTCGCGCGGCCATTGGGAGGGCGACACTCTTGTGATCGACGTGACCAACTTCAGTCCGAAAACCGATTTCTTCGGCTCGCGCGAGAATTTGCATCTGGTCGAGCGCTGGACGCGAACCGGCGCGAGCACCCTCGAATATGAAGTCACCGTCGAAGACCCCAGCGTGTGGACGAAGCCTTGGACCGTCAAGCAGGAGTTCACGCGCCAGAGCGAGCAGGAAAATCGAATCTATTACGAGCCGCGCTGCATAGAGGGAAACTACGCTCTGCCGTCGATGCTGCGGGCGGCGCGCGACGCAGACCGCGCCTTCGCTGAGGGAAGAGGACCCGATCCCGCCACCCGGGACAACGTCAGCACCCTTGTGGACCTGGACACTTCGGTTGTGCGGGATCCTTAAGCCTTGGACGACAGGACGAAAACCGCACTGAATTGGCCGGAGGCGATTTATGCGCATTTCCGGCGAGTCGGCATCCGGCAGGTCGGATACGTGCCGGACGCCGGGCACAGCCGCCTGATCGAGCTGTGCGTCCATGATCCCGATATCCATGACGTCGTGCTGACAACCGAAGAAGAAGGCGTCGGCCTTGTGGCCGGCGCGGCGCTCGGCGGGGAGCGCGCCGCCCTCCTGATGCAGAGCAGCGGCGTCGGCAACTGCATCAATATGTTCTCGCTGCTGGGGAACTGCGGCTTCCCCTGCCTCCTGCTCGTCACCATGCGCGGCGAGTTTGCCGAGTTCAACCCCTGGCAGGTGCCAATGGGCGCAATCACCGAGGCGAGCCTGAAGCTCTGTTCCTTCCTGACCTACCGGGTCGAAGAACCGGGCGACGTAGACGAGATCGTCGGCGCGGGCTGCGACATGGCTTTCAACGGCAATTTGCCGGTCGCAATCCTGCTGGCGCAACGGCTGATCGGCCGCAAGGAATGGACCAAGTGATGCTGGACCGGCGCGAGTTCGTCGGGAAGCTGCTCCTCGACCGCAAGAACCTGCTGGTTATCGCCGGGCTTGGCTCTCCCACTTATGACGTTGCGGCCTGCGGCGATCATCCGCTCAACTTCTATCTCTGGGGCGCCATGGGGAGCGCCGCCATGATCGGTCTTGGCTTGGCGCTGGCGCAGCCGGCACATCGGGTCCTGGTGCTGACGGGCGACGGCGAGGCTCTGATGGGACTGGGCAGCCTTGCCACCATCGGCGTGAAGCAGCCGGGAAATCTCGTCATCGTCGTGCTCGACAACCAGCGTTACGGCGAGACCGGCATGCAGCCGAGCCACACGCGGGCCGGCATAGACCTCGTTGCGGTGGCAAAAGCATGCAAGTTCGCCGACGGGATTCACGTGTCGGAGATCGGCGCCGTGAACCGGATCCGCGACCTCGTTCACAATGGCGCCGGGCCAATTCTGGTTCAGGCGCGGATCTCAAGCGACGCTGCGCCCCGCGTGCTGCCCATTCGCGACGGCCATGCAATCAAGCTGCGGTTCATGGAGGCGCTGAGCGATCTGTAGGTGCAACCCCTGTGATCGCCCCGGCATCAACTGGCGAACTTCGAGAATTCTCGCACCACCCGTTCATAGGTCGGTCGCTTGAACGGCACCACAAGATCGGGGAGGCGCTCCATTGGCTCCCATTTCCACGCAATGAATTCGGGATCGTGGCCGCCGCCCCCGGGCGAGGAAATGTTGATCTCGCTGTCGTCGCCGGTGAAGCGCAGCGCATACCACTTCTGGGTCTGGCCGCGATAGCGGCCGCCCCATGCCCGGCCAGCGATCTCGCGCGGGATGTCATAGGAGAGCCAGTCGTCAATCTCGCCGAGATGCTCGACGGATCGAATGCTGGTCTCTTCGTAGAGTTCACGCAGCGCGGCCGGCCACGGGTCTTCATTGGGATCAATGCCGCCCTGCGGCATCTGCCAGACGTGGGTTTCGTCGATGTGCTCCGGTCCTTCGGAGCGCCGGCCGATGAAGACCAGGCCAGCGCGGTTGAGCACCATGACCCCGACGCATGGACGATAAGGCAAATCCTCGAAACGGGGCATGTTCAAAGCTGGCATGGTTCACACGAATCGAAAAACAAAACCCGGCGGCGCCCAGGGGCCGCCGGGTTTGCCGAGTGCATTCAGGATCAATTCGGCAGCGTCGCCGACTTCGGGTTCGGCGGGAACGCCGCATTAGTCTTGGTGCCGTGGAGCAGATCAAGCGCCATGGCAAGGGCCTTGTCGTCCGGGTTCCTCGCACCGTTGATTTCAGGCGGAACGTAGGACTGCGAACCGGATTGCTCGTCACCTTCGGCCTTGAGGTGGCCGCGCAGGGACGATTCGCCCTTCGTGGCCTCGGCGGCCCGCGCCTTCATTTCCTCTGGCACATCCTGGAGCACCTCGATGTCGGGCGAGATGCCCTTGGCCTGTATCGAACGGCCGGACGGCGTGAAATACCGAGCCGTGGTCAGTCGCAACGCGCCGTTGCCGGCGCCGAGAGGAATGATGGTCTGCACCGAACCCTTGCCGAAGGAGCGGGTTCCCACCAGCGTCGCCCGCCGGTGATCCTGCAGCGCTCCCGCCACGATTTCGGACGCCGACGCGGAGCCGCCGTTGATGAGAACGATCACGGGCTTGCCTTTGGTCAGATCGCCCGGCCGCGCGTTGAAGCGCTGGGTCTCTTCAGGATCGCGCCCGCGGGTGGAGACGATTTCGCCCCGCTCAAGGAATGCGTCGGAAACAGAGATCGCCTGATCGAGCAGGCCCCCGGGATTGTTGCGGAGATCAATCACGTAGCCCTTAAGCTTCTCCTGCGGCACCTGACTGGTGACGTCTGCGATCGCCTTCTTGAGCCCGTCGGCGGTCTGCTCGTTGAACTGGGTAATGCGGATATAGCCGACATCATCGCCTTCCAGCCTCATGCGCACCGAGCGAACGCGGATATTGTCGCGGACAATGGTCACCTCGAAGGGCGCATCATTGCCTTTGCGCAGGATCTTGAGGCGGATCTTGGTGTTCACCAGCCCGCGCATCTTCTCGACGGCTTGATTGAGGGTCAGGCCCTGAACCGGCTCGTCATCGAGATGAGTGATGATATCGCCGGCGCGAATGCCCGCTTTGGCGGCCGGCGTATCGTCGATCGGCGCCACCACCTTGACCAGCCCGTCCTCCATCGTGACTTCGATACCTAGCCCGCCGAACTCGCCGCGGGTCTGAATCTGCATATCCTTGAAGCTCTTGGCGTCCATGTAGCTCGAATGAGGATCGAGCCCGTTGAGCATGCCGTTGATGGCCGATTCGACGAGCTTGGACTCGTCTGGCTTCTCCACGTAATGCGTGCGCACGCGCTCGAAGATATCGCCAAACAGATTAAGCTGGCGGTAGGTATCAGCCTGCGCCGCCCTTGCGCTCGAGCCCAACAGCAGCCGGGATGACGGCTGCACGGCAACAAGCGTCACTGCCGCGCCGGCGACGGCGCCCAGGAGAACCAGAGAAGTCTTGCGCATCATCCACGAACCTTTTCGTTGTCAGTTGCCGCCCACCACGGACTGGAATCGATGGGTGTCCCATCTTTCCGGAATTCGATATAGAGCACCGGCTGAGGCGAACCAATTGCAGAGGACGAGCCGGCCGCCGAGGCAGATGCAACTCGCGTGCCGCTTCCCATCACTGCAACGGGCTCTCCGGTGAGAACGAACTGACCGGGATCAACCGTAATTCGTTCCATCCCGGCAAGCAGTACATGATAGCCGCCGCCCACGTTAAGGATCAAGAGTTGTCCGTAGGATCTGTACGGTGCCGCATATACCACCCAGCCATCGCAAGGTGCGGTAACCTGGGCGCCCGGCCGGGTTGCGATTGAGATCCCCTTCTCATTCGCCCCCGATCCATCGGGGGCGCCGAATTCACGTATCTTCGTACCGCTGACGGGCAAAGAGAGCTTGCCTTTAGCCGAAACAAAGGCAGTTGCAGGCGTCATACGGCCCGGATCGTTGAGGGCCGCAAGGGTCGCCCGCGCGCCATTTGGGGTCTTGATCTCGTCACCGGAGCGGGCCGAGGCTCGCGCACCGCGTTTCGCGCCATCGGTCGCGGGCTCAAGCTTTCCGATCAAATCTTTGAGATTGTCGACTTGCCGCGCCAACGTGGCCGCCCGCTGGCGCTCTGCCGCGATAGCCTGCTCGACCTCGGCCTGTCGCGCCTGGCGCTCGTCGATCAGCGACGCCATGCTTCTCTGCATGATCGCGAGGTCGGCCAGTTCTGCCGCCAGCTGCGTGTGTTCCGCCGCCTTTTCAGCCTTAACGTGTTCAAGATCAGTGAGTTCCATCTGGAGCTTGTTGGCCTCGCTGCGGATCTGCGGCAGCACGGCTTCTAGCGACATTCCGATCCGCAAGGATTCGACAGCGTCTTGCGCCCTTACAAAGACCGCAGGCGGCGGCCGGCGGCCGATGCGCTGCAACGCCGCCAGTATCTCCGCGATTTGGGCGCGGCGTCCGTCGAGCGACTTGCGGATGTTCGCCTCGCTGGTTTCGAGTTCGCGCAGACGCACTTCCATCGCCGCAATACGCTCTTCGGTGGCCCGAATCCGGGAGGCGGAGGCAATCAGCGATTGATTGAGACGGCGACGCTCGTCAGCAATGGCACTGTTCTCGGTCGTCAGCCGCTGCTCGGTTTCGGAGGCTTTGCGCTGCTCCGCCCGGATCGAGTCGAGTTCTTGGTCCCGCTGCTTGGCGGAATTGAGCGTCTTCGCTGGCGACCGCGACGATTGGGCCAGCACGATTTCGACAGACCCGCCGGCCCATGCGAGCACCGCTGCCGCCGCTATGCCGTTTCGCAAGACCCGCGCCACTCGGTCAAGGAATATCATCGGCTCCCGAGGCTCCCGACGAATTGGGAAAAGCCAATTTGGCGTATAGCCACAAGCCCTTTCTAGGGACGAATTGGGGCAGTATCAGGCCATCACCTCCCGGCAACTCCGACGGTCCGGCCACGAGACGCGTGGCCTTCCCTTGCGCCAGCGGGGAAAGGAGAAGAGCAACGTCAGTCGCGATGGTAGGGATGGCCGGACAGGATCGTCATCGCCCGGTAAATCTGCTCCAATAACATGATTCGGACAAGCTGGTGCGGCCAGGTTGCTGATCCGAATGCAAAGCTCATATCGGCGTCATCGCGCAAGCCCGCCGCAAGCCCGTCCGCTCCCCCTATGATAAAGGCCACCGCCTCGCGGCCGCCGTCACGCCAGGCGCGAATGAGCCCAGCCAGAGCATCGCTGGAGGCATTTTGCCCCCGGCTGTCCAATACAACCTTGATCGCATTGTCCGGGACCGCGCCGTTAAGCGCGATCGCTTCTTCGGTTATGCGGCGCTCCGCTTCGCGGGCCCTGCTCTCCCTCACCTCGATGACGTCGGGACCATTAAGGCCGAGCGCCCGTCCGGCCTTGACGGCGCGATCGCGATAACGGCCTGCAAGCTCGCGCTCGGGGCCTTCCTTGAGGCGGCCAACCGCGGCAACCAAAATCCGCATCACGCGAACGCCTTGCCAACCTGTAGAGGCGGCCCTTTCGCTGGCTCGCCGCATATCGGCTGTTGTCAATGCGCGCATCCGCCTCGGGTAAGCCCGAGATCGCGCGCAATCCCGGCGATCACAAAGGTCGCTCCTTCGGCCGGCAATGGTGCGGCGAGGCTAGCTCGCTTGTCGCGTAGCTGCGCGGCCGCGCGACCACATCTTTTCGAGATTATAGAACGCGCGAACTTCAGGTCTGAAGACGTGAACAATCACGTCGCCGGCGTCGATCAGCACCCAATCGCAATGCGGCAGGCCCTCGACCCTGAGGCCGTTGAATCCAGCCCCATGGAGGTCCTCCAGCACCTGATCGGCCATCGCGCCCACATGGCGATTGGACCTGCCAGAGGTCACAACCATGTAGTCGCCGATTGGGGATTGGGTGCGCAAATCGATGACGGTGGTGTCCTCCGCCTTCATGTCATCGAGGCGAGCGAGGACGATTCGGAGCGTCTCATCGGCGTCAGGTCGCACCTTGGAGACGAGATCGGGACTGCGGCGATTGCTGCCCCGCGCGATTGCGACTGTGGTCAGAGGTCCTTTCCTTTCGGTTCCGCTACCCCGCGCATCTGGCCCGGGGCCACCACTACAAGATAGGAGCAACTGGTTAACGGTTTCAACCGCCTTGTGATCCCCAGCCGCTCTTCTGCGCATGCAGGCGCCGCCGCCTCCCCTTACCCTCCTCCGCTTGCCGGGGAGGCAGCGAGGGCCGAACGATCGAATCAGATGCTCTCTATTTTTTTGTCTGCGCTCTGCAACGTTTCTGCGACCGGCGCAGTGCGCGCAAGGCCGTAGAGGACAACGGCGATTTCAGGCCATGCAGAAGGACCCATGCCGGTGCGCGACGGTCGAGCAGCGATCGGGCCTCGCTTTCCGGGATACGTCGCCGATTAAGCGCCTGCGCCGCGACGCTGCCGGTGGCATAAAGGCTTGGACCCAGCCGGTCGACCACTGCGATAGGAACCAATTCCGCAATGCCGTGCCACCTCTGCCAGCGGTGGAAGGAGCGCAGATTATCAGCGCCCATGATCCAAGCAAAACGGACGCCCGGACAGCGAGATATGAGATATCGGATCGTGTTGTAGGTGTAACAGACGCCAATCTCGGCCTCGATCCCGGTAACGTCCATTCGTGGATGACGCGCGAGCTTTCGCGCCGCCGCGATCCGCTCATCGAGGGGTGCGAGCCCCATCGTGTCCTTGAGCGGATTACCTGGCGTGACCAGCCACCACACCCGATCAAGTGCGAGCCGCTTCATGGCCAGCAGGCAGGCGGCGAGGTGCGCCTGATGGGGAGGATCGAAGGTTCCCCCGAAGAGCCCGATTCGCTGGCCGGGGTAATGCAGCGGCATCCGGTAGTGGGGAGGAGGGTTCAAATTGGCCGAGGGTGCGTTCACTCCTCCCTCCCGGCCTTCTCCCGCCTCTCGTTCTAACTCTCCCCGGCAGGCGGCGGAGGGGAGGTCGGAGGAAGCCGGAGGGGTTGGGAGGGGGTCTTGCGCCATGACGGCATGGGCCGCCACAGTCATGGGCGCGTCTGACCGGAGCCGCGCACGCAATACTTGAAGGTGGTGAGCTGCTCCACGCCAACCGGGCCGCGCGCATGCAGGCGTCCGGTGGCGATCCCGATCTCTGCTCCGAAGCCGAATTCGCCCCCATCGGCGAATTGCGTCGAGGCATTGTGCAGCACGATCGCCGAATCCACTTGCGCCAGGAATTTCTCGGCGGCGCTGCGATCGGCGGTCACGATGGCGTCGGTGTGATGGGAGCCATATCGTTCCACGTGGGCAATCGCTTCATCGACCCCGTCCACCACCTTCACGGCAATGATTGCGTCAAGGTACTCCGTGCTCCAATCGTCCTCGGTGGCGCATTTTACGCGAGGATCGGCCGCCTGAGTCTCGCAATCGCCGCGCACTTCGCATCCGGCGTCAATGAGCATGCGCACCAGCGGCGCAAGGAGCGTCGGGGCGGCGGCTTTGTCGACCAACAGCGTTTCGGCGGCGCCACAGACGCCCGTGCGCCGCATCTTGGAATTGCGCACGATCGATCGGGCCATTTCAGGGTCGGCGGCCTTGTCCACGTAGACGTGGCAATTGCCGTCCAGATGAGCAAACACCGGCACTCGCGCCTCGGCCTGCACGCGCGCCACCAGTCCCTTGCCGCCGCGGGGCACGATCACGTCGATTGCTCCGTCGAGGCCCTTAAGCATCAAGCCCACGGCGTCGCGATCCCGGGTCGGCGCCACTTGTATGGCGGTCTCGGGCACGCCCGCGCCGGCTAGGCCCGCCGCAATCGCGGCGTGAATGGCCCCCGAAGATCGGAAGCTGTCGGAGCCGCCGCGAAGAATGACTGCGTTTCCGGCCTTGAGGCCAAGCGCGCCAGCGTCCGCGGTGACATTCGGCCGGCTTTCATAGATGATGCCGATCACGCCAAGCGGCACCCGGACCCGTTCGATACGCATTCCGTTGGGCCGATCCCAGCCCGCGATGACTGTCCCGACCGGATCGGGCAGCGCCGCAACCGTGTCGACGCCGTCCGCCATGGCGGCGATGCGCTTCTCATCGAGGCGCAGGCGGTCGATGAAGGCAGAGGTCGCGCCCGCTTTGCGGGCTTCTGCCACATCCTCATTGTTGGCCGCCAATATGGCGGGAGCGGCGGCCCTGATCGCATGAGCCATGGCCTCGATCGCACGTTGCTTTTCGGCCGCGCCGAGGGTCGCCAGGCGTCGCGCGGCGGCGCGGGCATTGGCCCCGATCGCGCGCATTGTGCCGGCGATCTCCCCGCCTTCGAATTTTTCGGCCGGTCTTTTCAGAGGAACGCTCATGTCGGCTGCTTTCTGCTTCGCGATGCCTTCCTAGCACGTCGGGTTCCGGGCTGCGAGCCTCGGGACCCGAGTTGCGGCGCTGATTAAGTGTTCTTTAACGACCCTCGATCGCAGACGACAACGCCCCCAAAGAGACTCAGTCGCGGCAGGTCAATTCCCGCAGACGGCAACTGGTTGCTCGCCGTCGGCTATCGCGACTCTTCTTGAATTTCGAGCGGGTCAGGCGGCGGAGAGCATCCAAGGCCAGTTCCAACGCCGCGCACCAGCCTGAGGCTCTATCGCTCATGGCTGCGTGTCTGCTTGGCAACGCTGCCGGAGCCGGTCGCGGGCGCATGCGCGACTTCCCACGTCGCCCAGCGCGCCTGCGGGCTTACGCCGCGCAGATCTTTCACTACCCCGATCGGAACGCCGAGCCGTTCGATCACGCTTACGGTCATGCCGCGAAGCACCTGATCGCAATCCATGTGCGTGGGCGCGATGAAAAAGTCGGCGTGGCTCCAATCTCCGGTCCACTGAAGGTCGGATTTCGCCTCGTTCTCAAAGGATATCCTTTCTCCACAAACCGCGACGGAGTAGTGCGGCGGTTTGAGAGCCGTGGCGTGAATGTTCGCCGGATCGACGGCGTTCGCGGAATTGATATAGCGTTCCAATTCGCTGACCGCCTCCGGCATGATATTGACCCAGTAGTCCGTCGCGTAATTCCGCGATGCCCCCTGAAGTCCGCCGACCAGCGAATTGTAGAAGAGGTACTCATACGGGTGTAACCGCGCCAGCGTTGCGGCGTCCAACGCAAAGGCCGTAGCGACAGCGGCGAGCGCCGCAACGCTGGCGGCTGGCCCCCTGGCTTGCAGGGCACGCAGGCAAGCATCGATGCCGATCCCGGCAAGCGTAGCGATTGGCGGCACGACGAAAAGGAAATGCCGCATGCCGGTGAACGACGGTCCGTGTCCAGCGGCCTGGCAGAGAAGCGGGAACACGACCATAAAGCCAAGAATTGCGATCGCTCGCTGACGGGCGCGGTTGGACGCCGAATGCGGTCCCCTGATCACCGACCAGCCGGCAGAAACTGTCGCGCCCGCCGCTGCGGTCAGCACTGCAAGCGGCAATTTGATGAGGATATACGCCGGTTCATACCAGCGGGGGACTTCGCTCATCAGGTAGACGCGGCCGGCGAGGATGGTCCGAATCGGATAGTGAAAATGAGCGAAGGCGAAAATCGCACGAACCGGATTAAGGAAATTCAGCTGCGCCCACGGCCAGGCGGCGATCATGACGACATAGCCGATGACGAATGCCGGAACGAATTGCAGCAGCGAGCGTGCGCTTGTGGTCAATAGCTTCCGCCACCGGGACCCCTTGCCGGTCCACGTTTGCAGAAGAACCGCTGCCGGAACATAGCCGACCATCAGAAGGCCGGTCGCCCGAAGCCCAAGCGCGCAGCCAAGCGCGACCCCAAACCACAGAATGTCGCGCCGGCGCGGAAACGGAAGATCGCGCGCCGCGCGCAGCAGGAAAAAGGTTGCACCCATCATGGCGGAGGCGAAGGGAACGTCTTTCGTGTGATTGAACATGCCGCCATACCAGACCCCGCAAATCGCAAGAGCGATGGCGGCGATAAATCCGGCGCGCGGCCCGGAGATCATGCGGCCCGTCGCCCAGGTTGCGACGATGCCCCCGATTCCCGCCAGGGCGCTGAGGACGTGACGAATGTCATAGAGGTCGAATGGCAGCAGGTGTGAAAACAAAACCGCGACGATGTCGAACAGGCCGCCGTAAAGATAGAGATTGTCAAAACGAAAGACCGACGTGTCGGTGAACCCGCTCGTGTAGTACGCGATGATCAGCTCGCCATAGCGGTGCTGCACCCCCTCGTCGTTCGAAACCGCATATTGTCTGAATGTGAGTCCGACCAGACCGAGCAGCGCTGCGACTGACAGAAAAAAAGCCAAATCGAAGAAATTGATCTTGCTGCTCGCCCAGCGAGGATGATCCGGGCGGACAGCCTTTGTCATGCAAGCTCTGCGGTCCAAGGCGTCTCCAAAGGCGGGTTCGAAGCGAGGCGACCCAGAAGCATCGTATCGACAGGATTCTGAACGTCAGCCAACTGGCTCTGAACGCCAGCCAATTTCTTTGCCGGACAGTTTGACGCGGCGGATCAGAAGACGCAGGTGTCAGGCTTTGAACACTGAAAACTGATGAACACCGGTATCGAAAATGCGTTAGTCCCTACTGCGTCACCTCCTTTATTCTTGCTCTGCCCTTCAACACCCGGGGCCGCCGGCGATGGCGGCGGTAGAGTGATTTGACGCCAGCAAAATCAGCCGTGCACCTGCGCGAAAACACGAACGCCCGGCGCAAGGCGCCGGGCGTTCGGTTGAGCTTGGGGCCGGGCAGCACGCCCGGCCCAACTGCATGAGATCAGTCCGCGAGCGGGTTCGGCCGGATCTGGAACTTGACGATCTTCGGCAGCGTGCCCTTGCCGGTTTCGCGATGGAACGGCGTGCGGTTGCCGTCGGTCGTCCACAGGGCGCGGCCTTTCCAGCCGGCATTCGGATCGTCGATGCGGCCGTCGATCCACTTGGCGAAGAAGCCGAGCGGATACGGGACGCGCATGTTGACCCACTTGCCGTCCACCAGAGCCATCAGCGATTCATTGGCATTGCCGGTCGCCAACGGAACGTTGTTGCCGAGGCCGGAGGTGTTCTGCTGATCGACCCAGGTGTAGTAGCTCGCCTCCGCACTGCCGCTCTCGGCGACGTCGCGGAACTGCGGGCCCGGGAACGGCGTCAGCGTCCAGCCTTCCGGACACAGCTTGCCTTCGGCGGCCTGCGGACCGTTGAGCGGGCCTTTGCACTTGCGGCGGTCGAACGCTCCGAGGTGGCCGCTCGACAGCGGCACATAGGCGACGCCGTTGCGGTCGATGTCGAAGCCGCGCGGCCCGAAGCCCGGGAACGGCGGCTCATAGACTTCCGACAGCTTGGTCTTCGGGTCGAACCGCAGGACGTAGCCGGGATACCCGAGGACGGCGCCCCACACGGTGCCGTCGGCTGGGTTCACACCCACGCCATAAAGGCCGGCAGCGAGACGCTTGTCCTTGGTGGGGTCGACCGGTTGGTTGGGCTGCACGTAGTCATCGACCTTGCCGTTGCCGTTGGTGTCGATAATCACGGGGGCCCAGCCCTGAGCCTTGGCCTCGTCGCCGGTCTCTTCCCAAATCCTGCGGTTCAACCAGCCGATGGCGCCTTGTTGCGGTCCGCCGGCGCTGACCCAAACGGTGTTGTCCGCGTCTTCCGCCAACACGACGTGGTGGGTGTTGAAGCAGGTGCGGATCAGCTTGGTGGTGTTGGTCCTTGGATTATACACCGCGAGCTGCCGACCGGATGTATTGAGCGGGAACGCCTTGGCCGAGGGGTGGTCCGATCCGGCCTTACAGAACGCAGGGTTCTCGGGTTTGCCGACCTTCGAGGTGAACCACACGTCGCCGCGCTCGTCCATCATGAGGCTGTGGACGCTGGTCTTGCTGTCCCAGATCGCCTCATCGCCCCAATAGGCCGACGGCGCCATGGTGTTGTTCTTCGACGTTTCCATGTCGGGGTCGCGCACCGGCATGTTGACCGTGGAAGGCTGATTGGTCGCCGGATCGAAAACCGGGAACCAATCCCTGCTCTCCTCGGTGGCGCCGTAATGCTTGCCGAACGCGTTGACGGTCGGATGGCGCTTGTCGGTCGAGACCTGGTCATGCATGTAGGACTTCGCATCGCCCCAGTCCCATTGGGTGATCACGACATTGCGCTCGATGCCTTGCGGGCGGTCAGGCTTTGCAAACGGCAACTCGCCGGCCGCAATCCGGTCAGTCCAATTGGCAAGGTTCGCGATGGCAATCTTCGGTTCCTGCCGGCCAAGGGCTGCGGCCATCTGTACCATGGCCTGTCCGGACTGGACGCGGCGCTCCCACGCCTCGACGGAGTTCTTGAACGTCCCGAGCTCCTTCGGGATCACGCGAGTCGCGCGATTGCCGAGCTGATGGCAAGCATAGCAGCCGTTGGTCTTGACCTGATCGGTCCACTGGAGCTGGCTCTTCATGAAGGTCGGCATGCCGTTGCCGTTCGGCCCGGTGCCGGGGAACATCTCCTTGCCGGGGATCTTCAGCATCGCGAACCAATAAATGGCCGGATAGTACTCGGCTGCCGCGGCTTCATTGGGAGCCGGTATGGCCGTAATGTTCACGGTCTTGCCGGGTTCGCTCGTGGTCTTGGCGGAGTCAACGAGCCCGTAGCCGCGCGCCCACACCACGTAGTTGGCCCTGGGGAGTTCCGGGATCAGGTAGCGGCCCTGATCGTCGGTCACCACGGTCTTGCTCATCTTGGTTGGCAGGTCGGTCGTCTCGGCAATCACCCACACGCCGGCCTCCGGCCCATTCGGCCCGCGCACGACGCCGCCGATCTCATTCGCCCCGACGGTGACAGCCGGGGCCTGCTGCGCCACGACTGTCGTCGGCGCAACGCCGAACGCCAGGGCGATGGCGACCGCCGCCACGCCGAGATGCAAACTCTTTCGTGTCTTCATGCTTTCTCCTCCACTCTCGGATTCCGAGATTCCGTTTCGCAATAGGTCAGGATCGCCGTCCACGACCGTTGGCGACCTCATCTTATTATGCCAGCATAATGCGCATATTTCGGAGCGGTTTGCAAAAGCTACCAACGCGGCTAACGAAGATTCTTTCTTCGCGCGACCGCGAGGCGTGTTCTCAGCCTATGATCGCAGTCCTAAGAGCCGGTTGCGGGCGGTTCGCGCGAGGCGCTGCTTCAGTGTCGGAGCAGGCTGTTCAGCTACAGAGCAGGTTCACGAATTTTCGTTTGGGCGCCGCCTCATACTGGGACAAGATAAGTCGTCGCCGCCGTCCCAAGGACCCCGCACGAAGGCGCAACTCGCATGCGGCATTATCTTGCGTTCCGCCACGAAAGGAGCCCCAACATGCGGCGAGGCTGCAAACGCGCACAGCTGTGGCTCATGCTTGCAATCGGCGCCGCGTCGCTCGCCGCCGCCGATGCGCGGGCGCAAACCAAAATCCGCCTCGGCAAAGCGCAGGCACAGAATTTTGCTTTCCTCCCCGCCGACGTCGGTCTCGCAGCCGGTATTTTCAAACGGCATGGCATCGACCTCGAGATCGCCAATTTTGGCGGCGATGCGCGTCTCGTGCAGGCGATGAGCGCCGACGCGATCGATGTTGCGTTTGGCGGCGGCCCCACCATTGCGTTCGAGGTCAAAGGCGCGCCGATGCTGGCCGTTGCGGCGCTCGCCAATCGTCCGGCCACCATCATGCTGGTGGTGGCAAAGGACGGGCCCATCAAGAGCGAGGAAGATCTCAGGGGCCGCACCGTCAGCGTCTCCACGACTGGATCGCTCACCTACTGGCTTGCCCAGGAACTATCGCGTTCTCATGGCTGGGGCGCCGATGGTATCAAGATAGCTCCCCTCGGCACCACGACGGCGCAAGCAGCCGCGCTCAAAACGCGGCAGGTCGATGGCGTGGTGACCGAAACCTCCACGGTCCTGCGCCTTGTCGAGGAGGGAACCGGCCGCATTCTGGTGCGCTTTGGCGAGCGCATTCCGGAATTTCACGTGCACGTCATATTCGCCCGCAAGGCGCTGATTGAGCGCAACCCCGACGCGCTGCGGAATTTTCTCGAGGCGGTGCTGGAAAGCGTCCAATACATGCGTGACCACAAGGAGGAGACGATCGCCGCCAATATGCGGGTTGCGGAGGTGTCGAAATCTGTCGCCACCGCCAATTACGAGGAACTGATGCCGATCTTCAACCCGACCGCCCGCTTCGATGCGCGGGCGCTTGAGGTGCTGGCGCGCTCCTTCGTAGAGATGGGCGCGCTCACGGAGAAGCCGGACATGACCAGGCTTTATACCGAGGCGTTTCTCCCAGCCAGGTGACAGGATGGCGACGTCTGAGGCGGCGATCAAGGTTCGCGACGTTTTTCACCGGTTCGGCGCCGAGGGCGAACAACGCTTCGTGCGGGCGCTTGCCGACACCTCGCTCGATGTCGCTGAAGGCGAGCTCTTATGCCTGATCGGGCCGAGCGGCTGCGGCAAGAGCACCCTCCTCAACATCATCGGCGGCCTGATGACGCCGAGCTCGGGCGACGTCGAAGTGCGAGGCCAGCCTGTGAGGGGTCCGCTGCCGCGGGACATCGCTTTCGTGTTCCAGGAGAATTCCCTGTTTCCGTGGAACACCGTGCTCGAGAACATCGAGCTCGGCATGACGTTTCAAGGCGTGTCAAAATCCGAACGCGCGGCCCGCGCGGCCGAGGTGCTCGCAGCCGTCGGACTCAAGGAATTTGCCCATCACTATCCGGCTCAGCTTTCCGGCGGCATGCGCCAGCGCGCTGCGCTCGCTCGCGCGCTGAGCCTGAAAACGCCGATTCTGCTGATGGATGAGCCATTCGGCGCGCTCGACGAGCAGACCCGCATGATCCTCGGAGAGGACCTTTCGGTGCTGCTCGCGCAGAGCCGGAAGACCATCGTGTTCGTCACCCACAGCCTGGGCGAAGCCGTGTTTCTCGCCGATCGCGTCGCCGTGTTTTCCGCCCGGCCCGGCAGCATCAAGCAGGTCATCGCGGTCGATGAGCCGCATCCGCGCCGGCCGGAATTCGCGACCTCGGCAAAATTCACAGCGCTGCGCAACCAACTCTACAGGCTTCTGCACGACGAAATTCGCAAGGCGGTGCAGCAATCGAGCGCCGCCGACACGGCTCGCGCAGGCACGGAGCGGGCGTGATGGCGGGCAACGAAGCTGATAGCCCAGTCCCTCCCCGCTTTCGGGCAAAGCAATCGCATGTGGCCGCGCCTCCCTCCCCTCCCTCTTGCGCGGAGGGGTCGGGGGTGGAGGTCGTGCCAGGGGGCGCTTTCGAAGCCAATTCGCCCGCCCCCCCGGCTCCCCCGTTTCCCAAGAAGAAAGAGAGAGCAGGAGCGGCTGCGCCACAGGCCATTGCCCTTCCCCGCAAGCAAGTCAGTGTAGAAAGGGCGGCGAGCCGCCTCATTCAGGCGGGTTTTCTCGTCGGCCTTGTCGCCGTCTGGTATCTCGCGTCGACCCGCTGGGGCGTCAACCGCCTGCTGTTGCCGAATCCGCTCGCCGTCTACGACAATCTGCTCGATATTCTGCGGTCGGGTGAATTCATCGATGACCTCGAGACGACGCTGGAAGAACTCGCGGCTGCGTTCGCGCTCTCGGCCACGGGCGGCATCACGCTGGGTTATCTGATCAGCCGCTCGCCCTATTGGATCGCGGTTTTCGAGCCGCTCTTCGCCGCGATCTATTCCATTCCGATCATCCTGTTCCTGCCGCTTTTTGTGCTGTTCTTCGGCCTCGGTCCCGCATCCAAGATCGCGCTCGGCGCAGCGATCAGCTTTTTCCCGATCGTCATCAACACGATTGCGGGATTTGGCCATGTCGATCGTCTGTTCGTGATGGCGGCGCGGTCGATGGGGGCTTCCGACTATCACCTGTTTCGCCATGTGCTCCTGCCGGCTGCGTCCCCGGTGATTCTGACCGGCCTGCGCATGGGTTTCACCACCGCGCTGCTCTCGATCATCGGCAGCGAGACGCTCGCCTCACTCGCCGGCCTCGGCCATCGGATCGTGCACCTCGCGGAGGCGATGGAGATGGCGCGCATGTTTGCCTACATCGTCTTTGTGATCGCGATCGCCGTGACCCTCAATACCATCGTATCGCGGCTCGAAGCGCGCGGGAAGCGGGATTGACATGGCGATGGCGGCCGCAAGGCGACGATCGCTCCTGCACGGCCTCGCGCGGCGGCCGTGGCTCGCGAGATTGCTCGTCATCGCGGCGCTGCTAGCGCTGTGGGAAGTCGCCGCGCGCTTCCTCGTCGATCCGCTGTTCCTGAGCCCGCCGTCGCAGGTCATCATGTCGCTCGACAAGGTCTTCGGCACGCGCGGCGTCCCGGCCGCGCTGCAACTCACCCTCTTCGAGCTTACGGTCGCCTTCGTGCTGGCGGTTGCGATCGGCCTGGCGCTGGGGCTTGTTATCGGGCTTCAGCCGCTCATACGCCGCAGCTTTTTTCCCATTGTCCTGTTGCTCTACTGCATGCCGCAGGTCACGATCCTGCCGCTGTTCATCCTGTTCTTCGGCATCGGGGCGGCATCCAAGATCGCCTTCGGGGTCACCCATGGGGTATTTCCGGTCATCGTGACGGTGGTGGCGGGCGTGCAGAATCTCAAACCTATCCTGCTCGTGAGCGCCCGCTCGATGGGGGCAAGCCGATGGCAGATGTTCCGCTACGTGATCTTTCCCCACATGGTGCCGAGCTTCTTTGCCGGCATGCGCCTCGGCATGAGCGGCGTTTTGTTGGGCGTGCTTTTGGCCGAGCTTTACGTGTCGGTCGCCGGCATCGGCTATTTCACCACCTTGTTCACGCAGAACTTCGACCCGACAAAGTTGCTGGGGCTGATCGGCGTGCTGGCCGCGATGGCGATTGTGCTCAACGCCGTCGTGCGGCGCGCGGAAAATCATTTCGCCAGATGGCGGACCGAGTAACCGGCGGAAAAGAGGGCTGCTGCCTGCTGTCAGAGCGCCCGTTGGTGGCCGCCCGACGATGTTTGCCCGCCGCATGCCCACGGTACTAAACCGTCTATATTGCGTGCGCCGGCAACGGGGCGACCACAAGGGTCGCCCCTGCAAGTGGAATCGATCGAACTCCGCTCTCTAGGGGAAAACCATGACGTATCGTTCCAAAGCAGTAAAGCTATGCGCGGCGGCCGCCCTCTTGCTCGTTGCCGGCACGCAAACCCACGCGGCCAGTTCGGATGCGGAAGCTTGCCGGAGCCTCGTGCCGACCGCCATGGGCGGTCCCATGCTGCGCGACGCCGGCAAGATCATGCTTCGCTGGCTTTCGACATCGAACTACGAGCTCGTCTACCACGGGCAGGTATTCCTGCTCGATGCCTATTTCGACCGCGGCCCGCGCAACCGGCCGACCGGCGTCGTGCCGAGCGAGGTGAAGCAGGCCGATGCGATATTCATCGGCCACGGCCATTTCGATCACATGTCGGATGCAGCCCCGATCGCGCAGAAGACCAAGGCCAAGGTGATCGGCGCGCCGGTCACCATCGAAACCGCCTACAAGCTCGGCGTTCCGGAGGGACAGGGCATCGCCGTGGCGGGCGGCGAGACGCTCAAGTTCAAAGGCGTCGCCGTAGACGCCGCGCTCGCGCGGCATTCCACGCTCTCGCGCGACGTGCTCGATACGCTCGGCAGGCTCTACGACCTCGATGCCGGCCCGGCCACTCCGGAACAGGCCGAGGCCGAGAAGGCCATTCTGGCGAAAGGGACGTCCTCGCCTGACGTGATCACCAAGGGCACGATCGCCTATGCCTTCACGTTCGAGACCGGATTTAAGCTCATATGGCTCGACAGCGCCGGCCCCGTCACGGACGGCGTGCGGGCGCTGGCGCAGAAGCTAGGCCCGGTCGACATCGCCATCGTGGCCTATCAGGGCCATCCGGTCGCGCAGGTGCAGGTGCCGGTGACGCTCGAACTCGTCAAACTGTTCCGGCCGCGCATCTTCATGCCCGCCCATCATGATCAGATCTTCGGCACCTTCGTCGATCTCGGCGTCGAGCCGCTGTTCGAGGCGATTGCGGACGCGCTGCCTGGAACGCAAACCCTGGCCCCGCTGCACCAGAGGCCGAATTGCTTCGATATTTCGAAGAAGCGCCGGTAGATCCGCGCCTTGGGTCCAAACTCAAACGGGGCGGAAGGCGCGTGCGGCTGACGAGCAACAGAGAAATTTCCCCAACTGTAAATTGACGGGCGGAGGGAATCGGTCGATTGGTATGCATCGGCTTACCGCTTGGGGAGAGGAACATGCGCATCGTTCTTGCTGCAGTGGCTGCGACCTTTCTTGCCTTCGCTCCAACATTTGCACTTCCCGCTGATGAAACCCCGCCAGCGCCAGAGCCAACAAATCCAAATTCAGAACGGTCGCAGCCGGGCGAGCAGCCGCCGAGCGTGCTGGGAGAGGGCCTGGGTTGGGGGTTTGGATGCGAGCATATTTCTGGACCGCGCATCGTCCCCTTCTCGACGACGGGACGCAGAGGCGGCCCTTGGGTCGAGTATAAAGCCGATTGCTACGTCATTCTGCCCGCGGAGCAAACGTCTCCCACAGACCCGCCGCAAGCAGAGTTCCGAGGACGAACGAACAATCGGCCCGCCAATGGGAAGTAGAAGGCCCGCATCGCGACCCGGAAGGAAGACGATCTGACGCCTTACACCCCCGCGCGGGGGCTCCAGGGGCCGAGCCGGGCTCCTTCGGGCAGCGCCTTGCGCACCATCAGCATCTCGCCGACGGTTTCGGCCGTCACCAGCCCGATCAGGCGCCCCGCGTAATCGACGACGCCCACGGCGGGCACAGATTTCTCCTGCAGAAGACGAAAGGCTTCTTCCAGCCGATGACTTCGCTCGATGGTCGGAATGTCCTTGACCATCACGTCGGAGACAGGGGCTGAGGGCCCCAGCTCGCGCAGCGCCCGGATGATCTCGGCGCGGCCCACGAGGCCGATGAGACGGTAGGAGCTGTCGACGACCGGAAACTCCGTCTGGCTCGTCTGCAGCAAAGTCTCGACCGCGGCATCGATATGCTCGTTCCCGGTCAGCGTCGCGAACCTCGTCACCATCGCGGCGGTGACCGGGACGTCGCGCGACATCGCGCGCAGCGACACCATCTGAGCCTCGGAGGCTGCCGCCAGGTAGACGAAGAACGCGATGAAGATGAGTATGAAATTACCGGACAACAGGCCGATGAGGCCAAACCCGAATGCGGTCCACTGGCCGATCGCAGCGGCGATCTCGGTCGCCCGCAAATGGCCGAGCCGGATTGCCAGCAGCGCCCGCAGCACCCGGCCGCCGTCCATCGGGAAGGCCGGGATCATGTTAAAGGCCGCGAGAAAGAGGTTCAGCGCCGCCAAACGGTCGATCATCGAAACTTTCGGGCTTTCCATCGCGGCGAGATGCGCGACGCTGAGATGCGCCGCGGTCACAGCGATCAGCACGATTCCAATCGCGACGTTGACCAGTGGACCGGCAATGGCGATGAGAAACTCCTCGCGCGGCTTTTCGGGGATGCGCGCGAGCCGCGCGACGCCGCCGATCGGCAGCAGCGTAACGTCGGGCGTCTCCACTCCGAACGCACGTGCCGTGAAGATATGGCCGAACTCGTGAGCGAGGACGCACGCAAACACCAGGAC
Organism: Hyphomicrobiales bacterium; assembly: GCA_021323775.1. Lineage (GTDB taxonomy): Bacteria > Pseudomonadota > Alphaproteobacteria > Rhizobiales > Xanthobacteraceae > JAJPKK01. The sequence goes on along the minus strand of JAJPKK010000302.1, from coordinate 24,081 downwards.
GACGAAGACAACGCTGTTTACCCCGTCACTGACGCTGCCCGCTGCGGCCCAGCCCTGCAGGAAGAAAAAGACTAGGAGCAGCAGGAACGTGACGTGAATGCGGATGGCGGTGCCGGCGATCGAGCCGATATTTACCGACCACGACATGAATGAACCTCCGGTTGCGGAGCGGCATGATAGCAGATTGGGGAGACATGGGGTTGCGGTAACGCAAGCGCCAGTGGCGCCGCGGCTTGCGCCTCCTCCGGTTTGCGAGGGATAGTCCTCGATGTGCCCGCATTGCGCGCGCCGCCCTGTGTTGCTTTCGCCCGCGCGGCTGCTCCTGTACCTCCTGCCCCACGCTAGCTGAGATTAGCTTAGCTACTTTCCGGCGCAAAATTCGAAGCTAAGCTAGCGTGGGGCGGCTCGCGTGACCATTCTCAAATGGATCGCCATGTTGGAGTTCGGGACTGGGTGGTTCGGATCGCGTTGGGAGAGCGCCTGTTCATGCTGGCCCGCGAGCCGAAGTGTTTTGTACGCTTTCCCGATGGCCGGGATGACGACCTTGACCAGCACGGCGCCATTACGGAAGTTCAAGCTCTCTCGCAGAGTCTTGCCAACAGTCGCCGAATTTCGCGTCCCGGTCGCCGAGTTCAGGTTCCGCCTGATCCGGTCTTGCACATCTTCGGCAGCAGGTCAGGGATCTCGCATTTGCTGCATGCGCCCATCGCCAGTCCGAGCCAGATCGCGATCAGAAACGTCCAGATCTTGCGCATGCGACCCACTCCACCCCGAACGCAGGAACACAATTCTTCTCGGACGCGGCGATCCGCCACCTTCCGGGCAGCCGTTAAGGCAAGTCAGGTCTTGTGTCGCCCGAGATGCGCCTTTCCGCGCGCGGTCAGCACAATCCGTGATGATTTCATGGCGCCGCCGTTCTCGATGCGCACCAAGCCATCGCGCACGGCGTCTTCCCAGATCGGCATGCGCGGGCAGGTGCTCCGCCACGCCTCCATGGTCTCCCCATAAGTGCGGCCATCGGCGACAAAGTCGAGGAACTGCAGGGTCAGGGCCGCTGCGGCGGCCTCTTCGGAGATCTCGGCGCTCGTCCTCCGGGGCTTGGCCAGCGGGCGCGAATTACCCTGATGGCGGCGTCCGTTGCTTGATCTGGCTTGCTGCATTGACCGCACTCCCAGCCTCGGGCGCCAGACGGCTTGCTGATCACCAAAAACTCTACAGACCGATGGCGCAATGCAGCAGATGCGCGAAGAAAATCCCCCGCGTCAGCTCCGGCCCGCTCTCGGCCGCACCCTTCAGCGCGCGACGCGCGGGGCCGGTACAGCCGAACCGCCACGGGCAGCGGCGGGCAGCGGCATGGCGCGCACCGCCGGTTTCGGCTTGCCAGGCAGAAGGCCTTCGCGCTGGGCCCGCTTGCGGGCCAGCTTGCGGGCGCGCCGGATGGCTTCCGCCTTCTCGCGTGCCTTCTTCTCTGACGGCTTTTCGTAATGCCCGCGGAGCTTCATCTCGCGGAAAATCCCCTCGCGCTGCATCTTCTTTTTCAGCGCCTTGAGGGCCTGGTCAACATTGTTATCTCGAACGAGAACCTGCACGCGTCCTCCTCTTGACAGATCTGAAGTGGGCCTGGGGCTCGGCGGCCGCATTAAGCCCGCGCTTGCTCCCTAGATATGGCGCGTTTAGCAGAATCATCGTGCAGAGTCCAACGATTGTACCGGAGGGCCGCTCGCCCTCTGGGCGATAAACTGTCGAGTCGTGCGGAAACCACTGCATCGCATGTCGGCACTATAGACGATGTGGATTACCGTTTGTAGCTTGACAGTCGGGCAAATTTGTCCGATATGACCGTGGCGCACGGACAAAATCGTCCGAATCAAGCCAGCGCCACTCATCAAGCCGGCCAGCCAGAGTACGCGAGGCGCGGAAATGGCCCAGCGCTCCGAGGCGGAGCAAAGGAGATACAGAACCATGCATATCACGGCCACGTTCAGGGGGACATTTCGATGTCGCACAAGCGCGACCGGTTTATCGCCCAACTCAAGGAATTGGCCAAAGCAAAGGTTTGACATTTCGGCATGAGGTATGGCGCGGCAAGGGCGGGCACGCGATGATCTGGGTGGGCGACAAGGTCACCACGCTGCCATCGCGCGAGATCGATCCGAAGACCGCAAGGAAAATCTTAAAAGCACTCGGTCTGGACGATCCGTAGCGGGCTCTTACGCGTTCGCAGGGAAGGCGAAGCCCATGAGGACGTTTGTATATTTTGCTCGATTCGAGCCCGGCGAGGATCACGGCATCGTCGTGAGTTTCCCGGATGTGCCCGAGGCGATCACGCAAGGCGATGACGAAGCTGACGCCTACGCACAGGCCGAAGAAGCGCTTGGTCTCGCATTGCTCACCTACCCTGCGCGGGATTTGCCGTTGCCGCGAGCAAAAACGCGTGGCGGCGGTCTGGTCCCGGTAGCGGTCGAGGCCGAGATCGCGGCCAAGCTTGCGGTCATAGAGGCGGTTCGCACGTCGGGCATCAGCAAGAGCGAGTTTGCGCGTCGGATCGGGAGGGATGAAAAAGAGGCTCGCCGTATCTTGAATCCAAGGCATCCGACGAAGCTGACCACTTTGTCTGCGGCTCTACGTAAGCTGGGGCAGCGCCTTGTGATCGCGACCGAACCTATTGCGCAAGATCACCTTCGGGCCGGCTGAGCATTTCAAGCGCGGCGTCGGTCTCAGCTCAACAATGATTCCAACATGTCATGTCGGAACTCTCCGCCCCCTCAGCGCGCCGCCGATTTCTTCCAGGATCGCCGGGTCATCGATGGTCGCCGGCATGGTCCACGGCTCGCTGTCCGCGATCTTCTTCATGGTGCCGCGCAAGATCTTGCCGGATCGCGTCTTCGGCAGACGCGCCACCGTGATGGCGAGCCTGAAGGCCGCCACCGGGCCGATCTTCTGGCGCACCAGCGCGACAACCTCCTGTTCGATCTCGGCGGGCGGGCGGTTGACGCCGGCCTTGAGCACGATGAAGCCGCACGGTGTCTCGCCCTTAAGCTCGTCCTTCACCCCGATGACGGCGCACTCGGCGACATCCGGGTGCGAAGCGAGCACTTCCTCCATGCCGCCCGTTGAAAGCCGGTGCCCGGCGACATTGATGATGTCGTCGGTGCGGCCCATGATGTACAGATAGCCGTCTTCATCCTTGAAGCCGGCGTCCGCGGTTTTGTAGTAGCCGGGAAACCCGGTGAGGTAGCTCTCCCGCATCCGCTCATCGTGCTGCCACAGCGTCGGCAGGCAGGCGGGGGGCAGAGGCAGCCTGACCACGATCGAGCCCATTTGGTTGGGCGCCATCTCGCGGCAGGCTTCATCGACGACGCGCACGTCATATCCCGGCATCGCGACCGTGGGCGAGCCGCGCTTGACGGGAAGCTGGCCGAGCCCGAGCGGGTTGCCCGCGATCGCCCAGCCGGTTTCGGTCTGCCACCAATGATCGATCACCGGCACCTTGAGGCTATCCTCCGCCCATTTCACCGTGTCCGGGTCGGCGCGCTCGCCGGCAAGGAACAGGGCGCGGAACTTCGCGAGGTCGTAGCGCGCGAGATGGCGGGCTTGCGGGTCCTCTTTCTTGATGGCGCGGAATGCGGTGGGTGCGGTGAACAGTGCGACCGCGCCATGCTCGGCGATCACACGCCAGAATGCTCCCGCATCGGGCGTCCCGACCGGCTTGCCTTCGTAGAGGATCGATGTGCAGCCGTGCAGCAGCGGCGCATAGACGATATAGCTGTGGCCTACCACCCAGCCGACGTCAGATGCCGACCACCACACCTCGCCCGGGTTGACGCCATAAAGATTTTGCATCGACCATTTCAGCGCGACCATGTGCCCCCCGTTGTCCCGCACAATGCCCTTGGGATCGGCGGTGGTGCCGGAGGTGTAGAGGATGTAGAGCGGATCGAGCGCGCTGACCGGGACGCAGTCGGCAGTCTTGCCGGCGCTGACGGCGGCGTTGCGCAGGCTCGACCAGTCATGGTCGCGCCCCGCAACAAGGTCGGTTCCGGCCTGCGGCCGCTGGAGAATCAGGCAAGCATCGGGCTTGGCGGTTGCGCGCTCGATCGCCTGGTCGAGCAGGGGCTTGTAGCTGACGACGCGGCCGGGCTCGACGCCGCAGCTCGCCGACATAATGACCTTCGGCTTGGCGTCGTCGATGCGGGTCGCCAGCTCGTTCGCAGCAAAGCCGCCGAACACCACCGAATGGATGGCCCCGATGCGGGCGCAGGCCAGCATGGCGATTACCGCTTCCGGCACCATGGGCATGTAGAGAATGACGCGATCGCCCTTGCGGACGCCAAAGTCCCGAAGGATGGCGGCAAGGGCGCCGACTTCGGCAAGCAGCTCGGCATAGCTGATAGCGCGCTTTGCGCCGGTGACCGGCGAATCGTAGATGATCGCGCTTTGAGCGCCGCGTCCGCGCGCCACCTGTCGGTCGACAGCGTTGAAGCAGGTGTTGCATACGGCGCCCACGAACCAACGGCCATAGACGCCCATCGCCGGATCGAAGACCTTGGTGGCCGGTTCATACCAATCAATATCCGCAGCAGCCTCAGCCCAGAAGCCGGCCGGGTCGCGCTGAGCGCGCTCATAGACTTCGTGATAGCGGCTTTTGCCGGTGTGCGGCTCCGATGCCGAAGCGATGCTCATTTGAACCTCCCTCGCGGCCGGCTTTTCCTGGGCCATTTTCTGCTGCGCGGCGCGCATTTTCGCGCATCCCCAATAAAACCACTCGCCATGTGGCCGTGACACCGTGGTGTTCTACCGCATCGCTCTTGTTTGGGCTTCGTGATCTCATTGCCATGCGGCAAGGCGGTGAGCTGTCGGTTAACTTAAGGACGCGCCAGCGCGACGGGCAGACCATGACGTGGAAAGAGCGCGTGCGCAATCTCAAGCGGGACGTGGTGGCGATTGCGCTCGCCGTGCGCGATCCGCGGGCGCCGTGGTATGCTAAGATGGTGGGCGCTTGCGTTGTCGCCTATGCGCTGTCGCCGATCGATCTCATCCCGGATTTTGTCCCCGTGCTTGGCTATCTCGATGATCTGGTGCTGGTGCCCTTGGGCCTCATGCTGGTGCTGCGCCTCATCCCGGCTGATATCCTCGCCGAGCATCGTGTGACGGCGAGCGCGCTTGCCGGGCGGCCGGTCAGCCGTGCCGGCGCTGTCGGGGTGATCGGCGTCTGGATACTGGCGGCGCTTCTGCTCCTGGCCTGGCTCGTCGCCCCTCGGCACTAACCTCTTGGGGAGATCGCATTGTCATGACCAGCACCATCTACGACGTGGGTCTTGACCGCAATCCGGCGAACTTTCAGCCGCTGACGCCGCTCTCGTTTCTCGATCGCGCCGCAACCGTGTTTCCGCAACGCACCGCCATCGTGCACGGCGCTCGCAGCTTGACCTATGCGGAGTTCTACGCTCGCGCCCGCCGGCTCGCTTCCGCACTTGCCAGATATGGGATTTCGCGCGGCGACACCGTGTCGGTGATGCTTGCCAACACGCCGGCGATGCTCGACGCCCACTACGGCGTCGCCATGACGGGCGCGGTTCTCAACACGCTCAACACCCGGCTGGACGCCGCCATCCTCGCCTTTACGCTCGATCATGCCGAAACCAAGGTGCTGATCACGGACCGCGAATATTCGAAGGTCATCAAGGACGCATTAGGGGTCTCCAAAGTGAGACCACGCGTCATCGACTATGACGATCCGGAATATTCCGGCCCCGGCGAACGGCTGAGCGACGTGGAATACGAAGATTTTCTTCAGCAGGGCGAGCCGGACTTTGCCTGGTCGATGCCGGGCGACGAATGGGACGCCATTGCTCTCAATTACACGTCCGGCACCACCGGCGACCCCAAAGGCGTGGTCTATCACCATCGCGGCGCTTACCTGCTTGCGATGGGCAATGTACTGACCTGCGCGATGGGCCGGCATCCGGTCTATCTGTGGACGTTGCCGATGTTTCACTGCAACGGCTGGTGCTTTCCCTGGACGGTCTCGATCGTCGCCGGCGTCCATGTCTGCCTGCGCCAGGTCCGCGCCGCCCCGATCTATGACGCCATCGCGCGCCACAAGGTGACCCACCTGTGCGGCGCCCCCATTGTGATGTCGACGCTTCTCAACGCCGCCTCCCAAGAGAAGAAGCCGCTGCCCCACACGGTCGAGTTCGTCACCGCCGCGGCGCCGCCGCCAGAAGCGGTGCTCGCGGCAATGAAGGCGGCCGGGTTCAACGTCACCCATGTCTATGGCCTCACCGAGACCTACGGGCCTGCGAGCATCAACGAATGGCACGGCGAATGGGATGCCCTGCCGGCGGCGGAGCAGGCCGCCCGGAAAGCCCGCCAGGGCGTGCGCTACCCGGTGCTGGAAAGCCTCGATGTCCTCGATCCCGACACCATGCAGCCCGTCGCCCGCGACGGCGAGACAATCGGCGAGGCGATGTTTCGCGGCAACGTGGTGATGCGAGGCTATCTCAAGAACAAGGCCGCGACTGACCAGGCCTTCGCGGGCGGCTGGTTCCATTCGGGCGACCTCGCCGTGGCGCATCCGGACGGCTACATCCAGATCAAGGACCGCTCAAAGGACATCATCATTTCGGGCGGAGAAAATATCTCCTCCATCGAGGTCGAGGACGCGCTGTACCGGCACCCCGCCGTGCAGGCCGCCGCCGTGGTGGCGAAGCCTGATGAGAAATGGGGCGAGACGCCGTGTGCTTTCGTTGAGCTGAAGCCGGGCGCCACCGCGAGCGCGGATGAGCTGATCGCCTGGTGCCGCAAGCACCTCGCCCACTACAAGTGTCCGCGCTACATCGTGTTCACGGAATTGCCGCGGACATCGACCGGCAAGATCCAGAAGTTCAGGCTGCGGGAGATGGCGAAGGAGGGGTGAGCATGGTACACGAAACTCGTGAAAACCCGCCGTAGGGTGCATCGATCCTCAGATAACGTCTTCGCAGGGGGCAATGTCTTCTTGGTTAGGAACCATGAAGAAAGGTCCTGAGCTAGGAGCAAAAGAAGCCCGTGAACTAAATATTGAGGAGTTCAAACAGGAAACGAAATTTATTAACGACTAACGACAATTGGCATCCAACAAACCGACTGACCTTGTGCGTATTTCTAGCTACTGCATGGCGTGAGTTTGTGAATAAGGTTGGAGGACCGTCGGAGTTCGCTCAGTTGCCTCGTTCAACCCGAATGGAACACTTCAAACAGATACTAAACCAGATGCTGTTCTGGCAACAAGAAGCCGATCGACTTCGAACACAAGGCGGCGACGGCCGGGCAATGGATGCGATTTGTCAGAGATTAGCGCATCATTTTCTTGGACTTTACCTTGCGGCCATCATAAATGCTGATGCCGAATCTGAATGCATGCTCGCCGATCAACTGGATGCATATCTGGTCGAAGGATGGGGAATCTCATGGGGCGCATTTCCCGTGGCGGGAGATGAAGCACACTTCCCGATTAAAGAGCCCTCAAAGCCAACGCATAGGTTTCGGAGAACCTCAGAATAGGTCATTTCCATGCGCATCACACTCACCATTGATGATGACCTTGCGTGCCTCTTGAAGCGGCACGCGCGGGGACTCGGTGTGCCGCTCAAGGATATCGTCAAGCGGACGGCACAGGCTGCGGACGGTCCGCTCTTATGCGTACCGCGATGCGGTGACGTTACTCACGGATTTCTGGGCCGAGGTGTATGCTGTGCTCAAAGAACGAGGAGAATTGCCGTGACGACGCTGAGAGCGGGAATTGCTTCCCTCGATCAATTCAAGGAGCGCACGATGGCGATTGCGCGCGGCGAATACAAGGTCGGACCGGATGAGCCCAAGGTGTGGTTCTCGTCTATCGAGAGCTTCGCAAAGATATTGTCGGAGTCCAATCGCGAATTGCTGCGGGTGATCGCGGAAACCAAGCCGCAATCGCTCAACGAGCTGGCCGAGAGAACCGGCCGCGCTAAATCCAACTTGTCGCGCACGCTCAAGACGATGGAGCGTCACGGCTTGGTGCGCTTCGAGAAGGGAAAAGGTCGGGCGCTTGTACCCCGTACGCCCTACACTGACGTGGTCCTCGACTTGTCGCTGCGGGCCTCCCGCGTGAGGCGCCGTACCCTTGTCCCCGCGTAGGACGCCGCCAAAGCCCACCAATACGTGACATGAATACCGGGGTAAGTATTCTGTCCCCCACATGAAGACCACAAAAGGTGCGCCATGTACGAAAATCTGCTCGCGCATGTTCCAACCGATTTGTGGATCGGCGGCAAGTGGCGCAAGGCTTCTGATGGCGCGCGTTTCGACGTCATCGACCCGGCGACCGAGAACGTCATCACGTCGGTGGCGAGCGCCAGCGTCGAGGATGCCAAGAACGCCGTTGACGCGGCGCAGGCCGCGTTTGAAGGCTGGGCCGGACGCAAACCGCGCGAGCGCGGCGAGGTTCTGCGCAAGGCCTACGAGGTCATTATGGCGCAGGCCGAACGCCTCGCCAAGCTGATTACGCTTGAGAACGGCAAGGCGCTTGCGGACTCCCGCGGCGAGGTCGCCTATGCGGCGGAGTTCTTCCGCTGGTATGCCGAAGAGGCGGTGCGCAATATCGGCGAAGTATCGCGCGCGCCGTCCTCAGGCGCCCGCATCTTCGTGCACCACCGCCCGGCCGGGGTCGCGGTGCTGGTGACGCTGTGGAATTTTCCGGCCGCCATGGCGACGCGCAAAATCGGACCGGCGCTTGCAGCCGGTTGCCCGGTGGTGCTCAAGCCGGCCTCGGAAACGCCGCTCACCATGCTCGCCCTGATGCCGTTGCTGGAAGAAGCGGGCGTGCCGGCCGGCGTCGTCAACGTCATTCCGTCCCGCCGCTCCGGCGCCGTTGTCTCGGCGATGCTGCACGATCCGCGCGTGCGGGTGGTGTCATTCACGGGGTCGACCGAAGTTGGCCGCAAGCTCCTGCACGAAGCTGCCGACAATGTGGTGACGCCCGCCATGGAGCTCGGCGGCAATGCGCCGTTTATCGTCTTCGAGGACGCCGATATCGATGCCGCCATCGAAGGCGCAATGATTGCCAAGATGCGCAATATGGGCGAGGCCTGCACGGCCGCAAACCGGTTTTACGTGCAGGAAAAGGTCCATGACGAGTTCGCCCGCAAGCCCACCGAGAAGATGGCCGCGCTCAAAATGGGCAACGGTCTGCAGGATGGCGTCGCGCTCGGCCCGCTTGTCAACGCAGAGGGCCGCGACAAGGTGAAAGCGCTGGTCGAGGACGCGGTGAAGAGAGGCGCCAAAGTGCTCACCGGCGGCCAGGCGCCGGAGGGCAAGGGCTATTTCTATCCTGCGACGGTCCTTACCGGCGTCCCAGACGGCGCCGCCATGCTGAACGAGGAGATTTTCGGACCGGTGGCGGCGATCCAGACATTCCAATCCGAGGACGAAGTGATCAGGCGGGCGAACGACACAGAATACGGTCTCGTCGCGTATCTCTACACCAAAGACCTTGGCCGCGGCATGCGGGTATCCGAAAGGCTCGATTACGGCATGATCGGGCTCAACCGCGGGCTGGTGTCCGATCCGGCCGCGCCGTTCGGCGGCGCCAAGCAAAGCGGCATCGGCCGGGAGGGCGCCCATGAGGGGATGATGGAGTTCCTCGAAACCCAATACGTATCGATGAACTGGTAACCGGACGACAGAGGGCAGACGAGGGATAACGGAAAGCAGGCGGGCCATCTTTCCTCCGTGGTCTATGGGTTTTCCGTCGTCTGTCCTCCGTCGTCTGAAAGGAGCCGCACGCATGGAAATCCTGATGCCGCAGCTTGGGGAGACTGTTGCGGAAGGCAAGATCACGACCTGGTTCAAGTCGGTTGGGGATGTCGTTAAGCCTGGCGACAACCTTTTTGAGATTGAGACCGACAAGGTGTCCATGGAGGTGCCGGCGACATCTGCTGGCGTGCTTGAGCAAATCCGCGTCGCTGCCGGCGAAGTGGCGCCGGTCGGCGCCGTGGTCGCCATCCTCGGCGGTGCTGGAGTTGCGTCAACGGCTCCGGTCAGGACAGTGAGAGGGGATGTTTCAGCGCCGGTGCCCGCCTTGTCGAGCGCAGCGGTTTTGCTGGCCGCCCCGCCACAGGCGGCCGCATCGCCAGCCCGCCCCATTATGCTCGATCCCTTCCGCGAGGTGCGCACGCCTGCACGCAACTTCGGACCAGCGAGACTCCCGACCGGCGCCGTCGCGACGCCTCTCGCCCGACGGCTCGCCGGCGAGGCGGGTGTCGACCTCACCGGCGTGGTGCCGTCGGGGCCGCGCGGCCGAATTGTGGCCCGCGACGTCGAAGCGGCGGTCGCGGCCCGCACCGGCAGGCTCGCCCGCGGCTCCACGGCGCCGTCGCCCGATCGCATCAAGGCGCTCTACGAGCCCGGCAGCTTTGAGGAAATTCCGCTCGACAACATGCGGCGGACCATTGCGGCGCGGCTCGCCGAGGCCAAGCAGACGATTCCGCACTTCTACCTGACGGCGGATGTCGCCATGGAGCGGCTCAACGCGTTGCGGGAGCAGGCCAACGCCGCGGCGTTACGGGATGGCGCCGGCAAGCCTGAGTGGCGGCTTTCGATCAATGACTTCATCATAAAGGCGCTGGCGCTGGCACTGCAGCGCGTGCCGGCCGCAAATGCTGTGTGGGCGGAGGACCGCATCCTCCGGTTCCGCCGTTCGGATGTCGGCGTTGCAGTGGCGATCGAGGGCGGCCTTGCGACTCCGGTCATCCGCGGGGCGGAACGCAAATCGATGCTCGATATTTCGGCCGAAATGAAGGATCTGGCCGCCCGCGCCCGCCTGCGTAAGCTCAAGCCGGCCGAGATCCAGGGTGGCGTAACGGCAATTTCCAATCTTGGCATGCATGGCGTGCGTGAATTCACCGCCATCATCAACCCGCCGCACGCGACGATTCTCGCGGTCGGAGCTGCGGCGCGACGCCCGGCGGAGGCCGCAGATGGCGGCATGCGCTTCGTGAGTCAGATGACGGTCACGCTGTCGTGTGATCACCGCGTCGTTGACGGCGCCGCAGGCGCGGAGCTGCTCGCCGCCTTCCGGCATTTCATCGAGCATCCGGTCGGATTGATGATCTGACGCGGTCTGATGAGATTGATGGAACGATTCTTGTTTCGTGAGCGCAGGAACCGGTGCCCCGAACTGCCGTGGAGCGCCGAGATCCGCTGTCGCCGGAATGTTGCCGAGAACCGTTTCATTGCCGCATAAATCTTGTGGATCCGATCCTGTTCGTGGCGCATCATGGGGAGAGTCGCATGACTGACAACAAGCCCGATGTTCTGCTGGTCGGGCCCTCGAAGCCGCTGTTGGCAAAGGGCCTGGAGCCGGCATTCACGGTCCACCGGCTGATCGAGGCAAAGGACCCGGAAACATTCCTGAACGGCGTCGCCGACCGCGTGCGTGCATTTGCGGTTACCTACTCGAATCAGAAGATCGATGCAGAGTTCATGCAGCGATTCCCGAAACTCGAGATCGTATCGAGCTTCGGGGTCGGCTACGATCACGTGGACGCCAAATGGGCCGGCGCGCACGGCATCCTCGTCACCAATACGCCCGATGTGCTCAACGAAGAGGTGGCCGACACTGCGCTTGGCCTTTTGTTGTGCACCGTACGCGAGTTCCCCCAGGCCGAGCGCTACCTGCGCGCCGGCAAATGGGAGCAAGCGCCGTACCCGCTGACGGTCGCGACTCTGCGTGACCGCACCATCGGAATGGTTGGCATGGGACGGATTGGGCAGGCGATCGCACGGCGGCTCGACGCCTTCGGACTCCCGGTCGTCTATCATGCGCGCCGGCCGAATGCGGGCGTCGCCTATAAGCACTATCCGAGCCTTCTCGCCATGGCGCATGACGTGGACGTGCTGATGGTCATCGTGCCGGGCGGCGCCGAGACGCGCAATCTCATCAACGCGGCCGTGCTTGAAGCCCTTGGCCCGAGAGGCATTTTGATTAACGTTGCGCGCGGTTCGGTTGTCGACGAGCCGGCCCTGATCGCGGCCTTGCGCGACAAGAAGATTTTCGCTGCGGGGCTCGACGTGTTCGTCAATGAACCGAAGGTTCCCAGAGAGCTGATGGAAATGGAAAACGTGGTACTGTTCCCCCATCTGGGATCGGCGTCAGCCTTCACCCGCGCCGCCATGGATCAGCTCGTTGTGGACAATCTCATCTCCTGGGCCTCCGGCAAGGGGCCGCTCACGCCGGTTCCAGAGACGCCGCCGAAAAAATAACGCATTTGCGGATTTCTTCCCGAATGCGATCGACTGGAGCGGGGGAGGCCCGCGCCATCATCATCGTTGCGGCGCATTTGCATGGAGATCCTCGAAATGCCCTGTCGCCAAAGCACGCTTTACGCCCTCCTCGCCCTCGCCGCCTTCGCCGCGGCGCCGCAAGCCTCCGCCCAGCAACGCCCCATAACGTCAAACGAGACATTCAAGGCCATGATCGGCAAATGGGAGATTTCCACCGCCGATCGCGACCGCAGCTGCCACTTGACCTTCAAGGCTGATCCAGGCGGCGCATTGTTCAAGCTTGACATCGACAAGGCCTGCGCGGCGCAGATGCCGGAATTGAAGGAGGTCATCGGCTGGACGATCGGCGGGCTCGACCTCGTCAAGCTGATGGACGGCAAAGGCAAGCCCGTGCTGGAGTTCTCCGAAGTCGAGAGCGGCATTTTCGAAGCCCAGCGACCCGGCGAGGGTATCTACATCATGCAGAATGCGGCGTCCGCCGCCGCGGTGAACATCTCGCTTGACCAGATGGCGGGTGATTGGAGTGTGGTGCGCGGCGGGTCAGGAAAAACCGTGTGTATTATTACGCTGACCAATGCGGCCGCCGGCGACGACGCCTTTGCGCTCAGGCTCAAGCCTGGCTGCGAGCCGTTCGTGACCGGTTTCGGGCCCGCGGCCTGGTATCTCGACCGCGGCGAACTGGTGCTGAGATCGAAGGCCGGGCGCTTCTGGCGCTTCGAGGCAAACGACGCGAGCAACTGGCAGCGCAGCATTCCGGAAGGCCGGGAACCGGTTAATCTGGTGCGGCAATAGCGCCGTGAGCTGGACGCCTCGACCATGGGCGCCGATTTGAACGAGGCGGACAGTCGGAAAACCGCCGCGATCGTGCGGTTGCGGGGTGATGAGGCGAAGGAGGCTGGCGGCTAAGGCTTTTCCGCGAATTGGTCGCTTCAACTATTGCGCGGCGGCGCAGCAAGCTTCCCCTCCCCCGCAAGCCGCGGAATTTTTCTTCAGACTGCGGCTAAATCAGCCGCAGCCCCTTCAGGCTGGCATGTCCCTGCTTGCCGACAATGATGTGGTCGTGCACCGCGATGCCGAGCGGCTTCGCGACGTCGATGATCTGCTGCGTCATGTCGATGTCGGCGCGCGACGGCGTGGGATCGCCGCTCGGATGGTTGTGCACGAGAATGACGGCGGTTGCAGACAGTTCCAGCGCCCGTTTGACCACTTCACGCGGATAGACCGGCGTATGATCGACCGTGCCGACCTGCTGCACCTCATCGGCGATGAGCTGATTGCGCTTGTCGAGAAACAGGATGCGAAATTGCTCCCGTTCGGCAAACGCCATGGCGGTGCGGCAATAGTCGAGCACCGCCGTCCATGATGAGAGCACATGGCGCCGTTTCACCTCGCCGCGGGCGAGCCTCTGCGCGGCCGCCTCGACCACCTTGAGTTCCGTGATGGCGGCGTCACCGAGCCCGTCAACCTCAGCAAGACGCGGCCGCGGCGCTGCGATCACCTCGCCGAACGAGCCGAACCTCGCGATGAGAGACTTCGCCAGCGGCTTGACGTCCCGCCGGTGCAGCGCGCGAAACAGCACAAGCTCAAGAAGCTCATAGTCGGACACCGCATCGCCGCCGGCCTCGCGAAACCGCTCGCGCAGCCGCTCCCGATGGCCGTGATAATGCGGCGGCGCTTCCGCGACGCCGGGCGCGCGACCGTTACGATTTTCTGCCATGAAGCCCCTGCCCGTTCGCCCTACCTGCCCGGGACGGTAGGGTAGGTGCAGCGCGACGGCAAGCCATCCCTGGGGCAGTCGCTCCTAGGAGACCTTGTACGGCGGCCGGTCAAGGCCGTTCGGCGACAGGGTGAAGATTTCCACCCCCGAACTGGTGACGCCGACGGTATGCTCGAACTGCGCTGAAAGCGAGCGGTCGCGGGTGACTGCCGTCCAGCCGTCGGATAGCACCTTAACGTGCGGACGACCGAGATTGATCATGGGTTCGACGGTGAACAGCATGCCGGGTCTGAATACCGTGCCCTCGCCGCGGCGGCCGACATGAACGATATTGGGCTCGTCATGGAACAGCCTGCCAAGACCATGACCGCAGAAATCGCGCACCACGCCCATGTGCTGCGCTTCCACGAAGGTCTGGATGGCGGCCCCGATGTCGCCGGTAGTGCCGCCCGGCCGGATGGCGGCGATGCCGCGCATCATGGCCTCGTAGGTGACGTCAATGAGCCGTTCGGCGCGACGCGGGATTTCTCCGATCGGATACATGCGGCTTGAATCGCCGTGCCATCCGTCCAGGATCAGCGTCACGTCGACATTGACGATGTCGCCCTCCTTCAACGGTTTGTCGTTCGGAATGCCGTGGCAGACCACGTGGTTGATCGACGTGCAGGTGGATTTGGCGTAACCCCGGTACATCAATGTGGCCGGCATGGCCCCATGGTCCATGGCGAATTCGAACACCAGCCGGTCGATATCTTCGGTCGTGATCCCGGGCCCGATCTCCGGCACCAGCATGTCGAGGCATTCAGCCACGAGCCGCCCGGCCTTGCGCATGCTGGCGAATGCTTCAGGGCCATGAAGTTTGATGTGCCCGGTTTTGCGCAGCGGCGCCGTCGCGGCATCGACGTAATTCATCGTCATTCCTGATAGAATCGGGCTCTGACCACCGCTGAATGTAAGCGGTCGCGGAAACGACGCAAGTCGAAATCAACCCGATACCGGGACCGGGCCCGCCACTGTGATCTCGCTCGTCGATATCAGGCAGCGGTAGGCGATCGCTTCGACGCCTCCCATTCGCGCCCGGTCGAAGGCAGCCCCATAGCGCGGATCGATGTCGCGCGCGAGCGCGAACCGGTCGGCCGAACCAATCTGCACCAGGTACATCATCACGGTCCGATAGCCCTGGGCCGCCACGGCGGCGAGTTCTTCGAGATGCCTGGCGCCGCGCGCTGTGACCGTGTCCGGGAACTCGGCAAGTCCGGGGGCGCGCATCAGGTGGACGTTTTTCACCTCCACGAAGCAGGGCGGCCTGCCCTGTCGTTCCAGGAGAAAATCGATCCGGGAATTGCGGCCGCATCTGACTTCCCGTCGCAGCGAGCCGTAGCCTGAAAGTTCTGGAATCGCGCCGGCCGCAATGGCGGCCGCCACCAGCGGATTCGGGTGAGCTGTGTTGACGCCGACAAGCTCAACGCCGGAGCCAAGGTCGACTTCCGCCAGCTCCCACGAATAGGGAAGCTTGCGCGCCGGATTGTCAGACTTGGAGAGCCACACTTTCGTGCCGGGGGCAGCGAGCCCGGTCATGGCCCCTGGGTTGGCGATATGGGCTGTCGTCTCTTCGCCGCTCCGCAGCGCCATGTCGGCGAGGAAGCGCTTATAACGGCGCAGCAGGGTGGCTGGAATGAGCGGCGAAGGAAAGCGCATGGCCTATATGCGTGGCTTCTCAAATCTTTGACAGTTCATAGGTGGACGGTGCGAACATCTCGTCCACACTGAGCTTGCGCGCCGAAAGGCCCTGGCCGAAGGAATAGCGCGTCAGCGTTTCAAGCACATGGCGGTTCTCCGCGACGCCGTAGCTCCAATAGTCTTCGCCCATGGTTTTGCGCACGCGGTCATATTCGGCGACGCTCCACGGCAGGGACGCGGCGAGATGGCCGATCTGGCCAAGCTCCTTCATGCAAAGGTCCTTGGCTTTGAGGAAGGCCTTGTAGACGCTGACTGCAAGCCACGGGTGACGCTCCACCAGGGAGCGGCGAATGCCCACCGCATGCATGATCGGGAATATGCGGGTCTTGCGAAATAGGCCTCCTCGACGGCCGGATAATCCGTAAACATGCGGCCGACATCGGGCGCGCCGCGCAGGAAACATGACGGCGCCCGCGCGCTCAAGAGCGCATCGATTTCCCCCTTGGCGAGCATCTCGGAAAGGGTGCGATGCTCCGGTATGGCCGCGTAGTCCACGTCGTCCGGCAGTTTGATTTTTGCCCGCTCCTGACGACCCGGCTCTTCGAGGCCGCCGCGCCGCCATTTGATATCGCTCGGCTTGACGCCGTATTCATCCTCCAAAATGCCCCTGATCCACACATTCGCCGTCATCTGGTATTCAGGCAGCCCGACGGTCCGGCCCTTGAGATCCTGCGGGCCGTTAATGCCGCGATCGGTGCGGATATAGATGCCGCTGTGGCGGAACAGCCGCGACACGAACGCCGGAATGGCGATGTAATGCCCTTCCCCGCGCGCCATCGTCATCATGTAGCTCGACATCGAGATTTCGCTGATGTCGAATTCGCTGAACTTGAATGCGCGGTGAAACGACTCCTCGGGTTCGAGCGCCACGGCGGTCACGTCACAGCCCTCGACCTTTGCACGGCCATCGAAGATGGCGCGGGTGCGATCGTAGTCGCAGACCGCAAGGCTCAATTGCACTGTCATGATGCCCTCCTGCCCCCTACTCTGCTGTAGACCGGATTGAGCGAAGCGAAAGCCGGGGCCGCCTCGGCGGGGGGCGCCGATCCCGGGCTTCGCTTCGCTCAACCCCGGCTACAGAAGAGGTAACGTGAGAGCTGTTGTGTCGCGCTCCGGCGCAGGTGTCAAACCTGCGCCCCCGATGAGCGCATGGGCGCTGAGCGGGGTGCGCGCCGCTGAGCGGGGTGCGTTGACCGTCCGATCTGCGTGATGATAGAAAAATTGCCGATGCCCTTCGCCGGGCTGCCCTTCGCAATCCGAGTCCTTGCATGAAGCTCCCCGCATTCGATTATGCATGCCCGGCGACCCTTGCCGAAGCCTTGGCGTTACTCGCATCGCGCGACGACGCCAAGGCGCTCGCCGGCGGGCAGAGCCTTGTGCCCATGATGGCGTTTCGGATCGCCTCGCCATCTCTGCTGGTCGATCTGCGCAGGCTTTCCGATCTTCGGAAAATCGCAATCGACACGAGCGGCGTGCGCCTCGGCGCCATGGTGCGCTGGCGCGATATCGAGGACGATGCACGGCTCAACGGCGCGCATCCGCTGCTCAAGGCCGCGGTCTCCCACGTGGCGCATTATCAGATCCGCAATCGCGGCACGGTCGGCGGCAGCATCGCGCACGCCGATCCGGCCGCCGAAATGCCCGGCATCGCGGTGACCTGCGACGCTGACATCGCGGTTACGGGCACGCGCGGTGCGCGGGTGATCTGTGCCGACGACTTCTTCATCGCGCCGCTGATGACGGCGCTCGCGGCGGACGAGATCATCACGGAGATCCGCCTGCCTGCGTGGCCGCCACGGCGGCGCTGGGGCTTTCGCGAATTCTCGCGGCGGCGTGGCGATTTCGCTCTTGCCGCGGCGGCTGTGTTCTTCGATGTCGACGACGCCGGCAAAGCGTACAATGCCCACATCGGCGCCATCGGGGTCGGCGACCGCCCGGCGCGACTGCCGGCCGCCGAGGCAGAGGTCAATGGGCAGGTCGTCGATATCGCGATAAGCGAGCGGGCTGGACGGGCCGCTTCGGCAAGCGTCGACCCGCAAAGCGATATTCACGCGAGCGGGGCCTACCGCAAGTCGCTGATCGGAACGATGGTGGAGCGCGCGTTGCAAAGCGCGGCCGGGATGAGCGCCCTTTGAGCGCCATGCGAGACCGAGGAGATCCCGGAACCGCACTAGCCGCGTCCGGTTCCCTCCGCCGCTTGCGGGGGAGGGTCAGGGAGGGGGGGCTACTCCGGCGCAATGCGCGCGGCAAGGTCCCCGTCCTCAACCCGGGGAAGGAGTATGACACCTGATCGGATCGCCATGCCGCTAAGTTTCGAAGTCAACGGAAAGCAGGTGACGGTGGAGGTCGAGCCGCGCATGACGCTGGTCGACTGCCTGCGCCACAAGTTGCGGCTCACCGGCACTCATGTGGGCTGCGAGCACGGCGTTTGCGGCGCCTGCACAATCCTGCTTGATGGTGAAGCCGTGCGGGCCTGCCTGATCCTCGCCGTACAGGCTGAAGGCTGCAAAATCGTCACCATCGAGGGCCTGTCCAATGACGAGGCGCTGACGCCATTGCAGGCCTCGTTCCGGCGCCATCATGCGGTGCAATGCGGCTTCTGCACGCCTGGCATGATCACGACCGCCCACGCGCTCTTGAGCGAGGAGCCCGATTGCGATGCGGATCGCGTCCGCGAGGTGCTGTCGGGCAATATCTGCCGTTGCACCGGGTATATCTCGATTGTCGAGGCCGTGCTTGATGCGCGCAGCGCCTACCGGCCGCCCGAATCGCAGCCATGAGGAATTCCTTCGTCGGCAGCCCGGTCGAACGGCGGGAGGATTTGCGATTCGTCCGCGGCCGCGGGCAATATGTCGATGATCTGAACCCGGATGGCTTGCTCCATGCGGTGATCCTGCGCAGCTCCTTCGCTCATGGCCGCATCAGATCGATCGACGCCTCGGCGACCGTCAAGCTCGCGGGCGTCCATGCCGTGATTACGGCGCGGGATATGCCGGGCGGCCCTCCCAGAATCCCGATGCGATTGCAGCCGCTGCCCGAATTCATGCCGTTCGAGCAGGGCGTCATTGCGGACACCAAGGTCCGCTATGTGGGCGAGCCGATCGCAGTCGTGGTGGCGACGAGCGTCGCCGTCGGGGAGGACGCGCTGGACCACATCGTGGTGGACATCGAACCGCTCCCGGCCGTCAGCGACTGCGAAACGTCGGCCGCAGGAGACCGGCTGCTCTTCGAGCAGCAGGGCGCCAACTGCGCCATGACATTCACGGCCGAATGCGGCGATGCCGACGCCGCCTTCAAAGCCGCGGCTTACGTGCGGCGCGAGAAATTCCGCACCGGGCGGCACTTTGGCCTGACCTTGGAGCCGCGCGGCGTGATGGCCGAGTGGGATGCCGCCACTGGCCGGCTCACGGTGTCCGGCGCCGCCAAGGTGCCGTTCTTCAACCGGCGGGTTCTCGCGGAGCAAATGGGTCTGCCTGAAGACTCAATCGCGATGATCGAGAATGACGTCGGCGGCGGCTTCGGGGCGCGAGGCGAGTTCTACCCGGAAGATTTTCTCATCCCGTTCGCGGCGCGCTATACCGGGCGGCCCGTGAAGTGGATCGAGGACCGGCGCGAAAACCTGATGGCCATGAACCACGCGCGGCAGGCGCAGGTCGAGGTTGAAATCGCCTGCGCGCATGATGGCACAATCCTCGCCCTGCGCGGCCACGCTCACGTGGACATGGGCGCCTATATGCGCACGAACGGGGCAGTCGCGGCCCGCAACATCGCGCAGTTCATGGCCGGGCCTTATCGGATCCCCAACATCAGGGTTAAGTCCTCGCTGTGGATGACCAACAAGACTCCGGTCGGCACCTATAGGGGACCGGGACGCTTCGAGACCGATTTCTTCCGCGAACGGCTGTTGGACATGGTGGCGAAGGACTTGCGTCTCGATCGCGTCGAGCTTCGTCGCCGCAATCTCATTCCGGCATCCCACATGCCCTATCCTCTGCCTGCCATCGCGCCGTTTCCGGCCTCGGATGAGATCGACAGCGGCGATTATCGCGCCACGCTTGACCGCTGCCTTGAGGAGTTCGGGTGGGCCGACAAGGCAAAACTTGCAGGGAAGTTGATCGATGGGCGCTTTCACGGCCTCGCGGTCGGCTGCTTCATCGAAGGCGGCGCCGCGGGCCCCAAGGAGACCGCGCGGCTTGAAATCAATCCCGATGGATCGGTTGCGGTTTTCATCGGCTCATCGGCAGTGGGGCAGGGAGTCGAAACGGTGTTTGCCCAGATCGCCGCGGATGCGTTGGAAATCCCAATGGACCGCATCAGCGGCGTCCATCACGGCTCGACCGCTTACGTCAGTGACGGCTATGGCGCCTATCATTCGCGCTCGGTGGTCATGGGCGGCTCCGCCCTGCTCGATGCGACGAAAAACCTTCACAACCTGATCCGCACTGCGGCAGCAAAGCGGTTCGGCTGCCTGCCCTCCGAGATCAAAATCAGCGAGGACGGGATCGTCGGGCCTCATGGGAGTTCCGCGCGCTTTGCGGATTTCGCCGGCCTTACGGCCGAAGGCGCCTTCCTCAACAAAAAGCACACCTACACCTTTGGCGCCCATGCGGCCCACGTCACCGTGGACGCCAGGATCGGCCGCATTGAGATCATCGATTATCTGGCGGTCACTGACTGCGGCCGCATCATCAATCCGATGACGGTGCGAGGGCAGGTGATCGGATCGCTCGTGCAGGGGCTGGGGGGCGCGCTGCTGGAGGACCTCAAGTACGACAAGGACGGCCAGCTCCTGACCGGCTCGCTTGCCGACTACCTGCTGCCGAGCGCGAGCGATTTTCCGAACCTGCGCGCGGTCGTAACCGAGATGTTCCCGTCGCCGATCAACCCGCTCGGCGCGAAAGGCGCTGGCGAAGGCGGCATCATCTCGGCCGGCGGGGTGGTGGCGAATGCGGTCGCCAATGCGCTTGGCGCATTCGGTGTCGAGCCGCGTGAGCTGCCGCTGACGCCGCAGCGCGTCTGGGAAATGGTCGAGGCTGGCAGGCTGGCAACTTAGACGAGACCTCCAACATGGACCGCGAAGTTTTCCTCGGTCATTTGCTGTGCGCGAGTGAGTATTGCAGTGAGTTCACAACGCGGTTTGTTATTGATTAATTGCCGCGCACGTATGCATTTTGGGTAATGTTGAATTGTTACGACGTGCAGAATCACGGCAGGCGCCTGGGGCCGCTTGCAGCCGATGTCGGCCGTGAAAGGCGATCCCGTTGAAAAGTTCAGTCTGGCAGAATCACGACACGCGCGGCGGCGTGTGCGCGAAGGCTAGTCGAGCGGCCGGCCGCTCCTTGCCATTCACGAACGGCCCGGATCGGCAACGGCGGCTGTAATCCGAGCTGACCTACGGCGCTCGCAAGCGCCATAAGTTGGCAAGCCAAAGCAAACTTGCTTAGAATCGCCAGCAACCGCATTCGCCATCACGAGGAGTTTGGCTCATGGCCGTCGCACGGCACCCGCGTCCCAAGGAATTAGTCGGGGTCCCGATCGAGGACATCATGAACCGCTATGTGGCCCGGTTCCGCGATCGCAAGCCCGATTGGGCGGCGTTCGAGGACGCCAAGATAGAAGGCTACAAGCGCGCGCAGCACCGCTTCATCGGCGCCGGCGGCTCCGGCAAGCATGGCGATCCCAGCGTCATTCCGGCCGGCAATTTCACTTTGTCGATCATGTTCGTGAACCCCGGCCAGGGCAACGCCGCGCACACGCACGAAGTCGAGGAGTGCTTCTTCGTCCTGCAGGGATTTCTCGATGTGTTCCTGGAGGATGAATCCGGTCATCGCATCACCACGCGCCTCGGCCCATGGGAATGCATCTCCTGCCCGGCTGGCGTCATTCACGGCTACGAGAACAGCAGCCTGGAGCCCGTCTATTTCCAGGTCATGCTCGGTCGCGGCAAGCCGGAAACCATGGGCTATGCGGACGAGGAGCTTTACAAGCGGCGCGCCGACCATCTCAACGCCGATGCGGCGTAGGACGGGTTGAGCGCAGCGAAACCCGCCAACGGCGTTCCGTCCGCGCGCTTTTGATGGGTTTGACTATCGCTCAACCCATCCTACTCCGTCACATCGGCTTGAACGCGCGGTCAAGCTCCACATCGATCAGCATCGGCGCACCGTCGTTGAGCGCCTTGCCGATCAGGTCTGTCGCCTCATGCACCGTCTTGGCCCGTTCGGCCTCGACGCCGAGCGAACGCGACAGGCCGACGAAATCGATCGCCGGATCGAGGAGCTCCATGCCGACATAGGCATCGGCCTGCTCGGCGTGCCCGCGCAGGGCGTGGAGGCGCTGCTTGAGGATGCGGTAGGAGCTGTTGTTGAGGATCACGAACGCCACCGGAATGCGATAATGTGCGGCCGTCCACAGCGCCTGGATGGTGTACATGGCGCTGCCGTCGCCGATCAAGGCGACTACCGGCCGGTGCGGCAAGGCAAGTTTGACGCCGATGGCGGCCGGCAGACCCCAGCCGATGCCCCCGCCGCGTAAGCCGAAATAGCTTTGTGGATCGTCGCTGCGGATGAGCTGGCGGATGCCGGGCGAGGACGACAGCGCTTCCTCGATCACAACCGCATCCCTCGGCAGCATATCGCCGATGGCGCCGAGCAGCGCGAGCGGCTGGATCGGCGTCATCTTGGCGAGCGCGCGGGCCTTGGCGCGGAGCGCCTCGCGGTCGGCGAGCGACGCCTCGCTTGCGCTTTGCAGGCGTGCGCGCGCCTCTGCGCGCGCCGTGCTGGTCATGCGCTCACGCACCATGGCGGTGAGTTCGGGCAGCGTGCTTTTCGGATCGCCCAGGATCGCAGCCTTGGCCGGATAGTTCTTGCCGATCTCCCACGGATCGGTGTCGAGGTGGACCAACGGCATGCCAGGCGGCATCGGATCGACGTCGGAAGGCAGCGACAAGGTGAAAAGATCGGCGCCGACCGAGAGAAGCACGTCGTATTCGTCGAGCATCTTGCGCACCACCTGCTGCAGCCGGATCACGTGGCCGCGAAACAGGGGATGGGAGGCCGGGAACGAGGCCGTGTTCGGCACAAACTCCGCATAGACCGGCGCCCCAATCAGCTCGGCCAGCTCGACCAGCTCCGCAAACGCCCGGCTTTGCGCCACGGCGTCGCCCGCCATAATGACTGGGCGTTTCGACTCCGCGAGCAGAGTTGCGGCTTTGGCAATCTCGGCGAGATCGCCGCGCAGCCGCGCGCCTATCCGGGTCGGCCTCATCAGGTCGATATCGCCTTCCGCCTTGAGGATATCGCCGGGCAGCCCCAGGAAGACCGGCCCGGTCGGCGGCGCCAACGCGGTCTTGGCGGCACGGTGCACGAGGCGGGGAAGATCAGCGAGGCGATGCGCCTCGGCGGCCCACTTGACGAAAGGGCGCGCGAGGGTCGGCAAATCCGCGGACAGGATTGGTTCGGTGGCGAGGTAATCGGTGTCCTGTTGGCCGGCGGTGACAAGAATCGGCGCCGCCGCCTTCTGCGCGTCGTAGAGCATCCCCATGGCGTTGCCCAGGCCGGGGGCCACGTGAAAATTGAGCACGGCGAGCTTGCCGGAGGCTTGGGCGTAGCCGTCCGCCATCGACATCACCGCGGCCTCCTGCAGGCCGAGGATGTACTTGATCTCGTTCTCGACCGCGAAGGCGTCCATCAGCGGCAATTCGGTGGTGCCGGGATTGCCAAATACAATCTCGACGCCTTCCTGCTTGAGGAGCTCGAGGAAGGCACGCTTTCCGGACATGGCGGGCAAGATCGTCTCCGTAGGTCTGTCGGTCTCAATTCGGGACCTCCGGAACGAAGGCCGAAGGCGGCGCGAACCATAGTTGTCCCATTCGGACAAATGAAGCCGCCCACGCAGTCCAGCTTCGGGGGTCGGTTGGGCGCGTCCCTCTCCCACGGGTCGTGGCCGGGCTTGTCCCTGCCACCCCGATTATCTTTGCGCGGCGCCTAAAGAACTCCGGGGCGCCGGACAAGCCCGGCGACGACGCGAGGTGAGATTAAGCGCGATCGAAATGCGCTTCAGGTACAGCGCCAGCAAAATGCCTAGTTGAGCGCTTCCGAAATTCGGAGCATATGGAGCCCGCCCGGAAGGCCGCGTTTACCGGCCCAAGTTGAGGTCTCGAATTGATAGGTTTCATGGAATCGCTGAACTAGGAAGAAACTTACCCGGTAGGATCGCGCCACGGGTAGCAGAAGTTTCATGCGCTGCAGGTCGGGCCAGGCCCGGTGGAAAACTCTTTTGAATCTTGAGTGGGTGCAGAAGCCTTAAGGGCGCGCGGCCTT
>JAJPKK010000081.1 GCA_021323775.1 Hyphomicrobiales bacterium | reverse complement strand
CGGGGAGGGCGCTCACGCGATCGGGTGAGGGGTAAACGGCCCCGCAATACGCGCCGCAACCCCTGCACCCCGAATATCCGCGCGAGCGCGCACATTCGACGCGGCCTCTAGGACGCGACCTGCGGCGGCATGGACAGGAACGCCTGCATCACATGATTCGCCATGTGCCGGTTGTTGGAGTACCCGATGCTGTGAGCGACGTTGGGCAAAATCACGAACTGGCGGTCGCCGTTGGGAAGCTGCCGGAAGAAGTCGAGCAGGTCTTCGTTGGTGGAAATGCCGTCATGATCGCCGCGCAGCATCAGCACCGGACACAGCACTTTGGCAGGGTCGACGAGCGGCAGCTTCGAGGTCATGTCGAGATAAGTGCCCGTCGGCACCTGGTCGCCGAATTTGAGCTCGACGTCGGCGAGCGCCTCCGCCACGGCCGGATCATAGGCGGACGGCAGCCCGTCGCGGGTGAAGATCGAGCGGATCATGGCGCGGTCACGCAGGCGCGTATTGTGCGTCTTATAGTATTCGAGCTGCTTCGCTCGCTGCTGGAGGGTCGGGGCGTTCTCGCCCTTGTATGTAAAGGCCGCGAGCACCAGACGATCGACGCGGTCGGGCTGCGCCTGTGCGTAGGCGGCGGCGCGGATGGCGCCCGATGATGTGCCGTAGAAGTGGAACTTGCTGCGTCCGGTTTCCCGCGTCACCAGCGGCGCCGCGGCCTTGAGATCCTCGACGCCGCTTGCAATGTCGGAGTTGCCGGACGTGCGCGATGACTTGCCGTAGCCCTCGTGGTCCATGGTCCAGACGTCGTAGCCAAGCCGGGCATAGTAATTCATCATCGAGTAGTCGCCCTTGCCGGGCACGGTGAGGTCATAGCTCGACAACGCCGCGTTGGATGAGCCGTGGACCAGGAACAGCACCGGCTTGGCGGGCTCGCCGGCGGCCGGGGCGCCGACACGCTTGCGATAGAGCTGCAGCGACACTTCACCCTTCTTGGCTGTGTATTCGGCAGTCCAGAATTCGCCGCCGGCCGGCGCTGCCCCGGCCGGCGTCTGCGCTGCGGCAGGGGCCTGGGCAGCGGCGCCCGCCAGAAACCCGGTCGCCAGGCCGGCGCCAGCCGCCAGGATCATGTCGCGGCGTGCGATGGAAGCGTCAGAAGTCATCGGTTCCTCCCGGTTAGGCCGGCCGCACGTCGCGGCGGCGGAATTTCACGGCGCAATTTTAGCAGATCGTGAGATGGAGGGGCAGCGCCGTTCCGCGGCGGATCGCTCGGTCTCGGCAATTGGCCGCTGGCTTCGCGGATGCCGGATTGCGCTGCAGACGCGACGAAATGTCCTTCGGCGCAAAGCCGCTTCCGCGCCGACGGCGGGCCTTGCTAGAATTTTATAAAACATGCCCGGAGCACGTATGTATGGTGATCTGTATTCTTTCGCGAAGTCCTTCGACGCAAAAATCGGTTGGAGTCGGGTAGGGGTTGTACTGAGCGTCACCGTCATCGCGGTCGCCGCGGCGGTGCTTTATCACGCATTGCGAGACATCGACTTCGAGGAAGTCCTCGACGCCATAGCGGCCGTCGAAAAGCATGATGTCGCCCGGGCTGCTTTGTTCGTTGCCGCCGGCTATTTCACGCTCACGTTCTACGACCTGTTCGCACTGCACAGTATCGGACGCGCCGACGTGCCATATCGCGTTGCGGCGCTCGCAGGCTTCACCAGCTACGCGGTCGGACACAACGTTGGCGCCAGCGCCTTCACCGCCGGCGCGGTGCGCTACCGCATCTATTCGGCCCATGGCCTGTCGGCGATCGATGTCGCCAAAATCTGTTTTGTAGCGGGACTGACATTCTGGCTCGGCAACGCCACCGTACTGGGGCTCGGCATCGCCATCGCGCCTCAGGCAGCCTCGGCGATCGACCAGTTGCCGCCGCTGGTCAATCGGATTCTGGCTTTCGGCATTCTCGGGGTTCTCGCCACCTACGTAGCGTGGGTCTGGCGAACGCCGCGTGCGGTCGGACGGCACAACTGGCTCGTCACCTTGCCCAACGGACCGTTGACATTGCTGCAGATCGGCGTCGGCATCTTCGATCTCGGCTGCTGTGCGGCCGCGATGTACATGCTGGTGCCAGACGAACCCTACATTGGCTTCGTGACCCTCGCGGTGATCTTCGTATCCTCGACGCTGCTCGGATTCGCCAGCCATTCGCCTGGCGGTCTCGGAGTGTTCGACGCGGCCATGCTGGTGGCGCTGTGGCAATTCGACACCGAGGACCTGGTAGCCGGTCTGCTGCTGTTTCGTCTTCTCTATTACCTGGTTCCGTTCGGCATCTCGCTCGCCATCCTGGGCGGCCGCGAGGTCTGGCTGAGCGTACGGGCAGCGCGGCCCGGAGGATACCGCGATCAGCCCCCTCCCTACCCTCCCCCTCCCCCTCCTCCTTCCCACACCCTCTCCTCCTCCGGAGGCGGACGAGGGTCAGGGAGTGGGCCGGGGGACAGCAGAGAGGGGAGCGAGGCGGGCGGGCCGCATTGATTGTCATCCGCCCGTCATGGTGTTGTCGTCGGCTGGGCGGCCAGCTTTGGATTTTGGCGCTTGGCCCCATCGCGCTGCAAGAGTTTAACGACGAAATAATGATCTGATGGCAGTCGAAGAATATCGACGTGACGGAACAGCGGCCGCCGCCTTGCGCCGGTTCCGCCGAGCCGGCCCCGCGTTGCTGACTGCGGCTCTTGTGTTTGTCGGCTTGGTTCAAGTCGCGGGCCTTGGCGTCGGACCAGCGCTGGTCGGTTTTGCCGCTGTGGCTCTTGCGGCGCTGATGCGGGAGTTGAGCTTGGGAAGCAGCAGCGAAGCGCCGCCAGACGCTGGTCGCTTGATGCCGGCGCTCGTGGACCGTGCCGTCGAGGCCGTCGTGTCCGATCTCCCGGATCCCACGATTGTCTTGACCCTTGAGAGCATCGTGGTGGCCTTCAACGACCGCGTGCAGGAACTCACTCCGGGGATCCTGCGAGGCGAACCGATTTCGTTCGCGCTGCGCGTGCCCAACGTGCTCGAAGCCATTCGGACTGTCGCGGCCAGCCGGCAGATGCGCCGCACCGAATTCTTTCAGCGGGTGCCGACTGACCGGTGGTGGGAAGCGACCATCGCGCCGCTGGTCTTGCCCGGCGGAGCGAGCCCCGACCGCCACCTCGTGCTGCTCGCCTTGCGCGACCTGACGCCGCTGCGCCGGGTGGAAGAGATGCGGGCGGATTTCGTCGCCAACGCGAGCCATGAGCTGCGCACTCCGCTGGCCTCGCTGTCAGGCTTTATCGAAACGCTGCAAGGCCCGGCGCGCAACGATGCGACGGCGCGCGATCGCTTCCTCGCCATCATGAAGGAGCAGGCGACCCGCATGGCGCGCCTGATCGACGATCTGCTCTCGCTCTCGCGCATAGAGCAGAAAGCCCACATTCATCCCGACAATACGACCGATCTCGTAGAGATCGTGCATGAGGTTGCGGATGGTTTGTCGCCGCTCGCCCGCGAGCGGGACGTCGAAATCAAGATCGCCGATAAAGCGAGCTCGCTCGTCGTCTCGGGCGACCGCGACGAGCTTATCCGGGTGTTCGAGAACCTCATCGAGAATGCCCTGAAATATGCGGCGTCGGGCAAGCGGGTCGACATCACGCTGGCGCGCGAACCCGCCGCCGGCGAGGCGCGAGACGCCATCGTATCGGTGAGGGACTACGGGCCCGGCATCGCCCCGGAACATCTGCCGCGCCTGACTGAACGATTTTATCGTGTCGACGTTGGCGAAAGCCGCGCCCAGGGCGGCACCGGTCTGGGCCTGGCGCTTGTCAAGCACATCCTCAACCGTCACCGCGGCCGGCTGATGATCGAGAGCGCGCCCGGATCGGGCGCCAACTTCTCGGTCCGGCTGCCGCTGTCTCGCCTGGAAAAGGCGCTCTACGCCAAATGAGTCAATGACTTGGCATGTCACCATACTGTCACCTGGCTGACATACAACAATGACGTCAGGCGGCTAAAGGTGGCGGCGGCTTCGCTCCAGCCAAAAGTACCGAATTTAAGATCAGGCCAGTTAAGAAATCCCGGCCAAGAATCACGCACGCAGAATTGTGCTGCAAATTCAGGGAGCGTTCCCACGCCGGAACGACGTCGAGCCCAGCCGTCGCAGCCAAGTGTCGGCCCGGTACCCGCGCTGCGTCTGCCTCGGCCCAATTGATGGAGAAAGCACGTGAAACGTCTTCGAGCCTTCATTTTGCCGGCGGTCATGGCCGGCGCCTTCGCGGCCGCTTCGACCTCCGCGGCATCGGCCCTCGACATTTCTGGCGCCGGCGCGACTTTTCCGTATCCGATCTACGCCAAATGGGCGGACGCCTATAAAAAAGAGACCGGCGTCGGGCTCAATTACCAGTCGATCGGTTCGGGCGGCGGCATCAAACAAATCGAGGCCAAGACGGTCGTATTTGGTGCGACGGACGCGCCGCTCTCGGGCGACGAGTTGACCAAGAACGGCCTCGTGCAATTCCCGATGGTCATGGGAGGCATCGTCCCGGTGATCAATCTCGACGGCGTCAGCCAAGGGAGCCTTGTTCTCGATGGCCCGACGCTGGCCAAGATATTCCTCGGTCAGGTGAAATCGTGGGATGATCCGGCCATCAAGGCTCTTAACCCAGGTGTCGCCCTGCGGCGCCAGGCCATTGCGGTGGTGCACCGTTCCGATGGCTCCGGAACGACATTCAACTTCACGGATTATCTCGCCAAGGTCAGTCCGGATTGGAGGTCGAAAGTGGGCTCGGCGACCGCCGTCGAATGGCCGGTCGGCATCGGCGCCAAAGGCAATGAAGGCGTGGCCAATAATGTGGCGCAGACCAAAGGCTCAATCGGCTACGTCGAATATGCCTATGCCAAGCAGAACAAGCTCAACTTTACCAAGATGATCAACAAGGACGGCAAGACCGTCTCGCCGGTCTCCGACACGTTCCAGGCTGCTGCGGCGAACGCCGATTGGAATTCTGCTCCGGGCTATGGGGTCATCCTCAGCAATCAGCCTGGCGCGCAGTCCTGGCCGATGACCGCGGCGACATTCATCCTGATCCACAAGCAGCCCCAGGATCCAGCGGCTGCCGCGGAAGCACTGAAGTTCTTTGCCTGGGCCTATACAAAGGGCGGCAAGATGGCGGAAGAACTCGATTTCGTGCCGATGCCGGCGTCAGTTGTGACCGCCGTTGAGGGCGTCTGGACCAGGGAGATCAAAGACGCAAGCGGCAAGCCGGTCTTCACGGCCGCTCACTAAGATTTCTTCTGACCAGTGCGGAAAGGCGTCCGGCGGCGCCTTTCCGCCCCATAGCTCCACACGGGGGAGGGGAGGATGGGGGGCAGTATAGATAAAGCCGCGGCCGCGACGTGGCGCTGTGCAAAGGCGTTTGGATCGGCTGAATGGCTCTCCCGAAGACAGCCGAACTGAGGGATGAGCTGAAAGTTGTCTGCGACGGGGAGAAAAAAATTGGTCGACATGGCGCTGTCCGCAAACGCTGAAGCGTCCGCGGCGGCAATGTCTCGCACTAAGGTTCTTGGCCGGCTGCGAGCGCGCGACCTCGTGTTCCGGCACTTAACCCGCGCCGCGGCCATCCTGGTGCTGATAATTCTGAGCGGGGTTATCATCGCCCTGATCGAGGGCTCGTTGCCGGCGCTGCAAGCCTTCGGATTCGATTTCCTCCTTGAAGAGCGATGGAACCCGGTTACCGAAAAGTTCGGCGCCCTTGCTCCCATTTACGGCACGCTGGTGACATCGTTCATCGCGATGCTGATTGCAGTTCCGCTCGGTTTGCTGATCGCGCTGTTCCTCACCGAATTGTGCCCGATGTGGCTGCGCCGGCCGATCGGCATTGCGATCGAGCTGCTTGCCGGCATCCCCAGCATCATCTACGGCATCTGGGGCCTGTTCGTGTTCGCGCCGTTTTTGCAGCGCACGCTGCAACCGGTTTTGATCGACTGGTTCGAGAACGTGCCAATTCTTTCGAGCTTGTTCGAAGGGCCGCCGTACGGGATCGGCATTCTCACCGCCAGTCTCATTCTCGCCATCATGGTGCTGCCGTTCGTGACTTCGATTTCGCGCGACGTGTTCGAGGCGGTGCCGCCCGTTTTGAAGGAAGCCGCCTATGGGGTCGGCTGCACGACCTGGGAAGTGCTGCGCCATGTGGTGCTTCCCTATGCGCGGGTTGGCGTTGTCGGCGGCGTCATGCTGAGTCTCGGCCGCGCGCTCGGCGAGACCATGGCGGTGACTTTCGTCATCGGCAATGCTCACAAAGTCTCGGCGTCGATACTGGCGCCCGGCACCACGATCTCCGCAACGATCGCCAACGAATTCACCGAGGCCGTAGGCGACCTCTACACGTCGTCGCTGATTGCGCTGGGGCTGATCCTGTTCGTGATCACATTCATCGTACTGGCCGCCGCACGTCTCCTGCTGTTGCGGCTCGAAAAGCGGGTGGGGTGAGCATGGACCGCTACGCCTGGCGCCGCCTGCGCAACTCGATCGTCATCACACTGTCGATCGGCGCCACAGCCCTGGGACTGGGGTGGCTCATATTGATCCTGGGATCGCTGGTCTACGAAGGACTGAGCGGCCTGTCGCTCGCCGTATTCACCCAAATGACCCCGCCGCCCGGCGCCGACGGCGGCCTGCTAAACCCCATCATCGGCAGTTTGATACTGACGGTTCTGGCGATCCTGATCGGGACTCCGATCGGCATGCTGGCCGGAACCTATATGGCGGAATACGGGAAATTCGCCAAGCTCACCGTGGTCGTCCGCTTCATCAACGATATCCTCCTGAGCGCCCCTTCGATCGTCGTCGGCCTGTTCGTCTACGAGATCCTGGTTGCCCCTATGGGACATTTTTCCGGATGGGCCGGCGCGGTAGCGCTCGCGCTGATCGTGATACCGGTCGTTGTGCGAACCACCGAGGACATGCTGTCTCTCGTTCCGAAGGAGTTGCGCGAATCGGCGACCGCGCTTGGTCTGCCGCTCGCCCACGTCATCCGCTATGTCTCCTACCGCGCAGCCCTCGCTGGCATCATCACGGGCGTGCTGCTGGCGGTTGCCCGGATCAGCGGCGAAACGGCGCCGCTGCTGTTCACCGCGCTCAATAACCAGTTCTTCAGCACAAATCTCAATGCGCCGATCTCCAGTCTTCCGGTCGTGATCTTCCAATTCGCGCTGAGCCCATATGAGGACTGGCAAAAGCTCGCCTGGATCGGCGCGTTGATCATCACCTTCGCGGTGCTCGCCTTGAGCATCACGGCTCGGGCGCTCTCAGCGTCAAGGAAATCGCCATGAATTCGCTTGCCGGCATCAGTCATGGGGTCCAATCACCGGCGCCGACAATCGCGGATCGATCTATCGATGACGCCGGCAAACCAGCCGCGAAGATTCTGATTCGGAATCTGAATTTCTACTACGGGGACAATAAAGCGCTGAAATCGATCAATGTGCCCCTCTACGAGCGCAAGGTTACGGCCTTCATCGGTCCTTCCGGCTGCGGAAAATCGACCCTGTTGCGCATCCTCAACCGCATCTACAGCCTCTACCCCCATCAGCGGGCGGAAGGCGACGTGCTGCTTGACGGCGCGAACATCCTTGACCCGGGGCAGGATCTCAACCTCCTGCGAGCCCGCATCGGCATGGTGTTCCAGAAGCCGACCCCGTTTCCGATGTCGATTTACGAAAATATCGCATTCGGCGTGCGGCTGTTCGAGAAGCTGTCGCGGGCGGAAATCGATGAGCGCGTGCAGTCGGCGTTGCGGCGCGCGGCGATCTGGGATGAGGTGAAGGACAAGCTGCAGGCGAACGGGCTCAGCCTGTCAGGCGGCCAGCAGCAGCGGCTGTGCATCGCCCGCACGGTGGCGCTGAGGCCTGAGGTCATCCTGCTCGATGAGCCCTGTTCGGCGCTCGATCCGATTTCCACCGCCAAGATCGAGGAACTGATCGACGAGCTGAAGGACGACTACACGATTGCGATCGTCACCCACAATATGCAGCAAGCCGCCCGAGTGTCCGACTACACGGCATTCATGTATCTCGGCGAGCTGGTCGAGTTCGATACCACCAGCAAGATGTTCACGTCGCCTGGCGACCGCCGCACTCAGGACTACATCACGGGCCGCTTTGGGTGACCCGTGCACCGTTCGACCGCCTCCTTCCTGCCTTCCCGGCTTGCGGGAAGGCAGGAAAGGGGCTGCCCCTGAAGGAGCGCACAGGAAATGGCGATGATGATGGAGCATACAATCAAGGCATTCGACGCTGACCTTCAGGACCTGGCGCGGATGATCGCCGAGATGGGCGGGCTTGCGGAGCGCCAGATCGGCGATGCGCTGGACGCGCTCAATCGGCACGACGCCGTACTTGCGCGCGGCATCGTTGCGGCCGACGCGAGGATCGACGCGTTGCAGCGCGAGATCGAAGAAAAGGCAATTCTGACCATTGCCCGGCGGCAGCCCATGGCGGTTGACCTGCGCGATATCGTCAGCGCGCTCCGGGTCTCCAACGATCTCGAGCGCATCGGCGATCTTGCCAAGAATATCGCCAAGCGGGTCGAGGTCGTCGAAAATGAGCTCAAGCTGCAGAAAGTGATGCGCGGCGTCGAGCACATGACCGAGCTTGTGCTGACCCAGATCAAGGATGTGCTCGACGCCTTTGCCAGGCGCGACGTCGGCAAAGCAGTGCAAGTGTGGCGCGGCGATGAAGAGGTCGACGCGGTGAACAACTCCCTGTTCCGCGAGCTCCTCACCTATATGATGGAGGACCCGCGCAACATAAGCGTTTGCATCCATTTGCTGTTCTGTGCCAAAAACATCGAGCGGATGGGAGACCACGCGACCAACATCGCGGAAACGATCTACTACAAGGTCGAGGGCCACGCTCTTACCGATGAGCGTCCCAAGGGCGATACCACCAGCACAACCAACATTCCCTACCGGGATGAACGATGACCCGCCAGCCGTGCGAGAAAACACCATGACGGCCCGCATCTTGATTATCGAGGACGAGGAACCGCTGACGCTGCTGCTTCGCTACAACCTGGAAGCGGAAGGCTATGCCGTCGATTCCGCGGTCCGTGGCGATGAAGCGGACCTCAAGCTCAAGGAGAATGCGCCAGATCTCGCTTTGATTGACTGGATGCTGCCAGGCCTGTCAGGAATAGAGCTGATCAGGCGTCTGCGGGCCCGCCCGGAAACCCAGGCCTTGCCTATCATCATGCTTACGGCGCGCGGCGAGGAGACTGAACGCGTGCGCGGGCTCGCGACCGGCGCCGACGACTACATTGTCAAGCCGTTTTCGGTGCCGGAACTGCTGGCGCGCATACGCGCCCTTCTGCGCCGCACAAAACCGGAGCGCGTCGCCGGCGTGCTGGAGGCCGGTGACATCGAGCTCGACCGCGAGAAGAAACGGGTCGCCCGAGCCGGTCGCGATGTTTCATTGGGGCCGACAGAATTTCGCCTGCTCGAATTTCTGATGGAGAATCCGGGGCGCGTTTTCTCACGCGAACAGCTCCTGGATCGTGTGTGGGGCCGCGACGTGTATATCGACGAGCGCACCGTTGATGTCCACGTTGGACGTTTGCGCAAAGCCCTTAACCGCGGGCGCGCTGTCGATCCGATCCGCACCGTCCGCGGCGCCGGCTATGCCCTCAACGATCGCTTTGTGAAGAGCCCTTAGCGCTGATTCTGGTCAGCTTGAAGCACTTGGCCCCTCCCTGGTCGTGAGGGGGCTTGTACACCCCCCTTGTTCTGCCCCGTCCCTGCCCTTTCCGCAGGCGGGGAGTGCCGAAAGCACTCCGCAAGACGCCATTTGGACGGCTGGATGCCATCGGGATTGCGATAGGCTAACCATCGATCGGTGACGGCGGATCTGATCTACTCGCCGCCAACGCTTTGGCGTTGGGATCGGCCCAGTGGCATGGCCCACAAGCGCCGCCGAAAAGTCGCGATCCGCGGCGCCCTGAACACAGGGCACGCACGATTTTCGCAACTTTTTGAGGAGCAGGAGTTGCGATAGGCTTTCGTATCGCGAAGGGAGGGCACCGTGAAGCTTCCGCGTCGACGATTCCTGCAGTTTGCCGGGGCCGCTGCAACCACTTTCGCCTTTTCGCGGCCCGCAAAGGCGCAGGCCTATCCGACGCGCCCCGTGCGCATCGTGCTTGGGCTGGCTCCCGGCGGATCGGTCGATATCGTCGCGCGCTTGATTGCGCAATGGTTATCGGAACGGCTGGAAGAACAATTCATCATCGAGAACCGGCCCGGCGCGGCGGGAAACCTCGCGACCGAGGCGGTCGCGCGCGCGCCTGCGGACGGCTACACCCTTCTCGTGGTCCTCGCGTCCAACGCCATCAATGCGACGCTGTACAAGAACTTAAGTTTCAATTTCATCCGCGACATTGCGCCGGTCGCCGGCATGGTTCGGGTCGCCAACGTCATGGAGGTGAATCCGGCGGTTCCCGCCACAACGGTGCCGGAGTTCATCGCCTATGCCAAGGCCAATCCTGGCAAGCTCAGTTTCGCGTCGGGCGGCAATGGCAGCTCGCTTCACGTGCTCGGCGAATTGTTCAAAATGATGTCCGGGATCAACATGGTTCATGTGCCATATCGCGGAGGGGCGCCCGCGCTGATTGATCTGCTTGGCGGACAGGTCCAGGTTATGTTCGACACTATACCCCAATCGATCGAATACATCAGGATGGGCAAACTGCGCGCGTTGGCCGTAACCACAAAAACGCGTTCCGAGGTTCTTCCGAACGTTCCGCCGATGAGCGATTTCGTTCCCGGCTTTGAAGCCGGCAGCTGGTGGGGCCTGGGCGCGCCAAAAAATACTCCGGTTGATATCATCGAGAGGCTCAACGCTCAAATCAACGCCAGTCTCGTCGATCCCCAGATTAAAGCGCGGCTTGCGGAGCTTGGCACGACGCCATTGCTCTTCACGCCGGCTGAGTTCGGCGCCTTCGTGCAAGCCGAGACCGACAAGTGGGCACAGGTGGTGCGATTCTCCGGCGCCGGGCAAAATTGATCCACGGGATGACGTCTCACGCACGCCGTCGGCCTGCGGCCAATCGTGATTGCTCCTTCGATGCATCTGCATCGCGATCTGCCAACGGCCTGGCTACATCAATGGCGTGGTTGATGAAGACTTGCGCCACCGGACTGATGGTGCGGTTCTTAAGAGTGATGACAGCGACAACAAAGGGCTGAATCGGGAGCTCGATCGGCAATTTCTTCAGTGCGAACCGGTTCACATTAAAGCTCAGCAGCTTATCGCCGAAATGGCCGACGAACCGGCCGCTTTCGAGCAGACGAAATAGCAGATGCGAAGTCGTCGTTGTTACCGCAATCCGCGGCGCCTTCAGGCCAGCCGTGCGGAACCCTTCGTTTACCAGCGATCCAAGGGGAGACGGCGCCAAACACCAAGGCTCCTCGATCAATTCGGCCAGCGTGACCCGTCTCCGTTTGGCCAGGCGATTGGTCGCGCCCGCCACCACGCGCAACCGGTCTTGAAAGAGAATTGTTGTCTCGAGTTCGTCGTCGTCCGGAACATTAAGCAAAGGCACGACCGCAAGCTCGATCCTGCGTTCGGGCAGTTCGTGTTCGATCAGAGTTGCGCTGTCGGCCTGCACGACGCGAAAGTCGACGCGCGGGTACTGCCGCCACACTCGCTCCATGACCGCAGCGCCGAAACCCGCAGTCAGCGGCTCCGTGCTGCCGAAGCGCAGTTGCCCGGCCGCAGGGTCGGCCATGAATTTGATCTCGTCTACCCCGGTTCTGAGATCGTCGAAAATCGCAAGGCTGCGTTTGAGGAGCGTACGCCCGTACGCAGTCAGCTCGACGCCCCGCGGGCTGCGGTCAAACAGGCGCACCCCAAGGATGTCTTCAAGATCGGCAATCATTTTCGACACGACTGGCTGAGAGATTGCGAGGTGCTTGGCGGCCTTCTGCATGCTGCCCCATTCCGCCACCGCCATCACGATTTTCAGGTGCTGCAATTTGAGACGGTTGCCGACAGCCTCTGCCCGCATTCGCTTGATCCTCTATGCTGGCAGGCTATAGCGATAAAGAAAACGGGGCGAAAAGAAAATAGCTGCGGACGCCGCCCCGTGAGGCCGCCAATCGTATCTGCATCATTTATGCGGCCAAAGTCTCGGTCAGAAGCGGAAGCGGATTCCGGCCGTGGTCGCGACATTGTTGCGCGCAAGGTAGCCGTTGGCTAGGCCGCCATTGAACGAGGAATAGAAGGTGCCAATGTAGGTGTCCCACTTGGGCGCGAACTTCCAGTCGATCAAGCCAGACACGGCGTCCATCGCGCCCGCACAAAAACTTTTATTCGTGGCGGCGACATTGCAGGCGGCAAGGTTGGCGGCGCTGGCTGCGAAGTTGTTCTGATGGTAATGATAATAGGCGCCAGCAACAGACACCGTGTCAGTAATGTCGTATCTTGCGCCCGCCCAGATGACCTGAAGTACTCTGTCTCTAAAGCCGGCGCTCTCGCTAAAGGCCGTACTGTTGATATTTGTGCCGCCGGTAGCCGTACCGCAGCCGACGCAGACAAAGTCTCCTACGATCGTCGTAAAACCGGTACCGGCGGCGGTGAACGGGTCGCTGGGTGGGGCGAATTGCATCCACTCGTATCCAACGTATAGCCGCAACCTTTCGACCGCGTATTTGGCGAGCGCCATCAGATCGCTATTGTTGGAGAGCGTGGCGGTCACCGTCTGGGGCAGCATCGCCCCAATCGGCTGCCCTGCCGTGTTCGTGGCGGCTCCGTTGAGAGTAAGATTTACTGCGTCTTTGTTATAGCCTGCGATGGCGTCGAGGGAGAGCGTGCCCGCGCCCAGCCGGAAGTCGCCGCCGATTTGCGCGCCCCAGGCGCCGTTTGAACCGTTATTCAGATTGTAGCCGCCGAATTGCCAGAGTGCCGCCGCCCGAAGGGCGCCGACCGCGACGCGATATTTTACCGCGGTACTGTACCTTGAATTTTCGGTGTCGCCGCCGCCGGCGACCGTTCCTGAGAAGCCGATCGGCGAGAAAGCGTATGCGCCTCCCATCGGATCGTAGGCGAGAACGCCGTCGGTCGTAAGCGCATTTTGCCGAAAGACCGTCAGGGTGCCGAAGACGTCCGAACTCGCGCCAAGGAACCCTACTGAATTGTAGAACTGGCCTGCCCGGCTCGCATCGCCGTTAGTGGTTTGCTGGCTGACCGGCACGCCGGCATTCGCAAATACCGAGGCTGTTGAGTTGGCAAGGCGCAGGGAGTAGGGATCGAACCCGGCCTCAAGCTGGGCAACAAAAGACCAGCCGGGACCAAGAGGCTCCCTTATTTGGACCCCGACATTTGACTGACCCAACCCGTTGGGGGCTATGCCCCACATCAGGGTTCTGTTCATCTTCTGAAGAAAGTAGGAAGCGCCGGTGACGAAGTTCGGATCAAACGGCGCGCCGTGGGTTTGGTAGCCATATCCGACATCGATCGTGCCGTAGAATCTGACGCCGTACCAAGCGAGCTGACAGTTGGTGAAAAAGAAGTCCTGAAAGCCGGCGCATACGGCGGGCGCCGGTTGAGGGGATGCCTTGGCTGCCGCCAAGGCCTTCGCTGGTACGTCCGTATCCGCAGCGTAGATCGCTTCGGTGTGTCCGAGCAGGGATAGTGCTGCCAAAACTCCAAGCCTCGCTCCGACGCCGCTCGCCAGCCGCAGCGCCAAAAGTACATTTGAACGACACGCCACTCGGCTGCCGCAAGCACGCGCAGCAATGGAAGCTGGCGCGGCAATTCCGATCAATGCCACGGTTTCCCCAATCGTTGCGGCCAACGAAGCCCGCCCCAAGCAGCTCCCATGTTGATCGATCTCGGTTATAGGGCGGAAATACTATTTTCGGATAATGTTATAACCGCTTGGAATAGCGACGGAGATTCACTGATTTGCGCTCGGCGGCTGGGCGATCTTCGCGGATTGCGGATCCTGAAGGCGTTATTCTTTAGATATTTAGCGGTATAGGCAAATAGCATTACCAGCCATCTCAACAGGAGAGCAACATTCGCGACAAAGGCTTGCGGCGGATTTGAGACGACGCGCTGGCGCGCAGGTTGTCGACGGCTAGATTGGATTTGTCGGGAGGTTGCTGATGCAGGTCGGGTGGTCGATCCTTCTTATCATTCACGGGATACTGGCGGTTTTCCTGGTGGGGGCTGTCACGCACCAGGCGGTCGGCGTGGCGTGGCCGGTTGCAAAGCGCGGAAGCGGCTTCTTCAGCGCGGTGCGCGGCGTCAACGGAATGAGCTACACCAACGCCATAGTCGTTCTGTTCCTGGCGACATTCATACTCGGCTGCATCATCTATCCAACCTATCGGATCAATGTGCGGACGGTGCTGCAGGAATATCGGTTCTTCAAGCCCGAAGGGATGTTCGAAATGAAGGAGCATTTGCTGGCACTGAGCCTCGCCCTGCTGCCGGCTTACTGGTTCTTGTGGCGCAGCGCATCATCTGCCAACCGTGTCGCGCGGACTGCCGTAACGACCATCCTCGCGGCTGCCGTGTGGTGGGGTTTCCTGACTGGTCACATCATCAACAACATCCGGGGATTCGGGTCATGACCAAAACTGAACGTCTGGCCGCGATATTTGCCGTCGCGTTTGCCGTCATCTACGCGCCGACCATGGACTACAATTGGACCATGGCGACCTATCATCCGATTCAAGGGATTTGGCAGTTCGGCCGGGCACCGCCGCTCGGCGGCGGTTCGCCCGCCATGTACTGGTACGGTTTCGTCATTACGGCGGGCTTGGGGGCCAGCGTGGTTACGGCGCTGGCGGCGCTCGTCCCGGAGAAGGTGATGGACCGAGTGCCATGGCGGAGCCTCACCTGGATCGCTACACTCTGCTCCATCGTTTATATAGGGTACGTGCTTCTCCCATATGCAACCAAGAGCTAGCTGGCGGGGCGGTTCCGTTTCGCGGCTTTCAGGGGAGCGAGACGATGCCGCGGCATGTTAGTTTGCGCAACGTCGCAATCGCGGCGATTGCCGCATTCGTCAT
>JAJPKK010000256.1 GCA_021323775.1 Hyphomicrobiales bacterium | reverse complement strand
TAGAGCGATTCCATGAAACCTATCAATTGGAGACCTCAACTTGGGCCGGTAAACGCGGCCTTCCGGGCGGGCTCCATATGCTTCGAACTTAGGAAACGCTCAACTAGCGTCGACCAGCAAGGCCGTTAGTCGGATCGCGCATAATTTGACCGCGAATGAACTGATCCGGATCATTGCCCTGGTAGTAGCCAAATCGCCAGATTGGACGATGATCCGTTGGCTCACCTTGCCAGTAAGGATGCCCGTAAGAATGAATCCGATAGTGCGCTGCCTGGGCCGGAAGTATCAGAAACAAGGCCGCCAACGTGGCCGCCGCCGGATATGTCAGGATCCGCATGGAGTCCTCCCGTTGAGTGCGTGATAGACGACAGTTAATCCGCGCCTTGCCTTTTGATGTGATATTCACGCAACGGTGAATTCACGTAGGCGTGACCGATGCGCGGTTCCCGGTACCCGTTGCAGGCCGCCGACAGCGGCTGCGGGAGCGCGGCTCGGCCGACGCGGCGCAAAGCCGGCGCCGCATCCGCGGCGAGCATGATCTGGCTTGTGCGCCCCGACCCGATCTTCCGCCTCTCAATTCCGGCTCTTACGCAACTGAGTGGGGATTCGAGCGACCCCGACTTCCGGGGGAATGGGGGTGTGACAGGAGGCCGGAGCCTACGCGCGGTGACCGGATTGATACAACCGTATACAACTTAACGTTAGCGCGGACCGGCCGGGTCCGGTTGTGATTTCGTCGCACGCGAGGCGCGGCCCGACGCCGCAGGGCGGGGCTCCGGCGCGACCGGTGCAACCGCCAGGTGGGTGGCAAAAATGGTCCTGACCAAGGGCAGAGGCTTTCGGAACGGGGGGGCCAGGGAGAAAGACAGCAAGCAGCGTCGTCTTTTCGCACCGTCAACATGACGTCATCGTGCCCGCCCCATGCCAGGCCGATGACGCGCCTTGGCGGGAAGCCGCTTAACGCTACTGCGTCATAAGAATTTCGAGAGCGTCGTGCCGCGGCGCGGGCGCAGCACGCGAGCCCGGAATCCATGCCCGCCGGCGGGCTCGCCGCATCCGATCCCGGGTTTGCCCGAGTTCGGCACTATAAGATGCGCCCATCCGCATGGTTCGACAGGCTCACCAGCCGATGTGCGATGGCGCCTCCTAACGACTTCTGACAGAGCAGATTAAAGAGATCAAAGCACCGGCGCGCTTCGATCCCACACGGCCATCAAGCGGGACTGAGCGGCCTCGCGCTGCCGGCTCGCTTCCGCGCCCGCAAGGGCGCGGGCGGGCGCCTGTCCTTCCTTCACCCTGGAAGCCGTAACAAACTCACAGACACTCACAGACAAAATCCACATTGGTCTTTTTTCCTGTATGTTTTAAAGTGTTGCAGGAGGAACTTGACGCATCTTTCGGTGAAGTGGCCGATCGCCGCTGTCTCAACACGGCTGCATCAACACGGCGGATGGGGGGCAGCTTTTATCGGAAGATGATCCTGGGGGAGCCGTCTTGGATCGTTACACCTTCACCGCTGAAATCATCAAGGCAATCACCTCAATGATTGCGGCCTTCGCGTTGCCGGTCGCCCTGATAATCTGTGTCTGGCTCTTCAAGGAAAAACTCGGATCGCTCCTCCTCTTGTTCCGGGTCAGACATCGGGACTGGGAAGCTTCGTTCAGGTGGGACAAAGCCGAAGCCGAGGCGAAGAAGCTCCCCTCGGCCCCCTTTGATCCTGATACGCAGCCAACTCCGGAGGAAGAAAGCCGGTTTGCGCAGATCGCGAAAATTTCACCGCGGCAAGCCATCCTCGAAGTCGCGACTCAACTTGAGGAGGCCGTGCGTTCTTACGCCTCCATGAACGGATTTGCGCATTACAGCCGGCGTTATGCCTTATTAATTCGACTGCTCCGTTCAAAGAGATTGATTGATGCAAATACCTCTGCGCTGCTTGACGATCTGCAAAACATTGGCCACGCCGCAGCTCATAACCTGAGCGATCCGACTGAAATCGAGGCCGTACGGTACAAACAATTAGCGGATCAACTGATCCGGCATTTCGACGGGCTCGCGGGAGTAACCAAAATGATTGCTGCAAAAACGCGTGTGTCGTGAAGCCGCGTTGCGAGAGCAATCAATATCCAGTGCCAAGAGAGCACTGGGCGGAATCGGGATTCCGGGCTCGCCGCATGCGATCTCGGGTTTACCCGAGACCGGCACTTTGAGATGGGCATATCGGCATGGTTCGACAGGCTCACCAGCCGATGTGCGATGGCGCCCCGGAATGATCTGATTTGGATTAAAGCGTCAGTGCCAGAACAGCAGAGCGATTCATGTGGCCGTGTCGCGGCCTGCGGTGGAGTGCAACTGCTCTTGCGCCGGAATGACAATGTGGTGGCTTTTGTTTCGCGATGGCGGCGTCGTCATCATCAGCGCTTCCTCGCTGGCCCATGCGCGGTTGCTCGCCGCCGCGAACGGCCTCGGCAGGGCTTCCCATTTCGTCGAAGGCAATTTCATCGATACCGAGCGCCTGCCGACAATTCCGTCGGAATTTATCGGGCGGATGCTTTCGCCCGTCGAGGCGCGGCAACTGGTGGAGTTGCTAAATCGTAAGCCGCGAGATGCCGGCGCCGAGCGCAGGCGGGGAGCGAAGCCGCCGCTTCCCTAAAGTTGAATCCGCCCCACTGCCGCGCATTGGTCGTGGCATGCGCTCCTATCGGATGTTCTCTGCGAAATTCGCTCGCCTTCGTCGGCTTAATCCGCGCGATCCTTTGCGCGTGAGGCGAGCGTCGCTCCTGACCGGCTGCTTTTTGTGCGCCCGGCGATCCCAATCGACATCACGGCATTTTGGTACCACTGGTCCGCCTTGAAAACCGCCCGCCTCGTCTTCTCCTTTGCCGGCCTGGCGCGCGAAAGCGACTTTCTGGCGCTTGTTGACCTCGAATGGTTGCTCTTCGACATCTTTCCACCCGCTTCCCTCGTACCCCTTCAGACATCTTAGCAACGGGCACCGTCGCGGTCACCACAGGGGGCGAAACAGCGAGGCGAAAAAGTCTCTTCCGGGGCCCCGTTATAACATCTTGATTTTTAATGAACTTAACGGCTGGACGCAACCTTGCTTCAGCCGCAGCGCTGTCATGACGCAAGCACTGTGGAATTTTTTTGCCTGGATTGGGCACCCGGTCCCAAAATCACGTTGAGCAGGCGCCGCCATTCAGCTTATGGGTGTTCGCACAGAGGGGCCGGTCCGTACACAGCAAATGACGGAGACGAAGAGGATGAATTCGCGAATTGTTGCGGGGTTGATGATGTCTGCCACCCTTGGTAGTGCTATTGCGGCAACCCACAGCACCGTGGCCACGGCGCAGCTTTTTCAGGATCCTGACAGCAACGCAGGTCCGTTCCAACGGCTGTTTGGAGGCTTTCGCTCGTCGCCTATTCCGCGCACCGTCGTGAGCTTTCCCGTCTCATACCGACCCGGCACCATCGTGATCAGCACCTCGGGGCGGCGGCTCTATTTCGTAACTGCGCCCGGCCAGGCGATAAGCTATGGCATCGGGGTGGGCCGGATCGGCTTCACCTGGACCGGCACCCACACCGTATCGATGAAGAAGGAGTGGCCGGACTGGACGCCGCCGCCCCAGATGCTGCGACGGCGCCCTGACCTGCCACGTCATATGGTGGGCGGTATCGAAAACCCGCTGGGCGCGCGCGCGATCTATCTAGGTTCTTCGCTCTATCGTATTCACGGATCGAACGAGCCCGAGACTATCGGCCAAGCCGTCTCGTCAGGGTGCTTTCGCTTGACCAACGAGGATGTGATCGATCTCTATGACCGCGTGCGAGTGGGGGCAAAGGTCGTGGTATTGAAGTAAATGCTTCAGTCTCGTAGCCCGGGTTGAGCGGAAAGTGAAACCCCGCCATTCGCCAAGCTCAGCACGGCGACGCCGCGGGGCGATGGCGGCCCGGATGCGGCTTTGCTTCATCCGGGCTACATCCGGGCTACGACTACAGCGCCCTCAACCCGTCCTACCCCACTCCTGGCGAATCGCGGGAGAGCCCCTTGGCGGCAAGCTCATCGAGATAGGCCCGCCACATACG
This sequence comes from Hyphomicrobiales bacterium, assembly GCA_021323775.1. GTDB lineage: Bacteria > Pseudomonadota > Alphaproteobacteria > Rhizobiales > Xanthobacteraceae > JAJPKK01. Next base: position 44,050 of record JAJPKK010000256.1, on the reverse strand, counting down.
CCCCTGCTCGCGCCCTAGCTTGGCGAGATAATCCCAGCTGAAGATTCCCGTCGAATGCATATCGTCGAAGACCAACCGGACCGCGTAGTTGCCGACGGGGTGGACTTCGAGGATCGCGACATTGCGCTTGCCGCCGACTGTCTTCCGCTCGTCTGGGGAGTGTCCCTGGACTTCAGCGCTCGGGCTGTAGACGCGCAGGAATTCGGCCGGAAATTCGAATGCTTCGCCATTGTCGAACACAACGGTGAGAGCCGCCTTGTCCTTGCGAAGCCTCAGCTCAATCGGCCACGCCGTGCTTCTTTCCGGTTCGGGCGCCATCTTGGTCTCCTAAAATTAAAACCTCGCGGTGGCCGGGACCGCGAGCATCCCGTCGCCTCCATCTCTTACAGAGGGAGGAAGGGGCCCGCACTCTCTCTACGGCGCCGGTTAGGAATAACTGCGCCACGGTTCTCTTCCCCGCTTGCGGGGAGGGAAGTCTGCTACGCCGCCGCGCAACAATGAAGTGATGAATGCGCGGAACAGCCCAACGAGGGGGCGCGGCCCCACGGTCCGGGACCTCCCCCATGCGGGCCGCGAGCACTATATTGCGAATTGCCTATTTGCCGCAGAAGTGGTTCCCTGGAACGGGCAGCGTCCGTAAAACAACGTCCGTAAAAATGGGTCCTTCAAGATGTCGGGGTACGAGCAGCCGGGGATGGTCGAGTTCGAACGCGCCGCGACACTCGCACCGCAGCCGTTGATCGATCCATTCGGCCGCTCCATCACTTACCTGCGCGTGTCGGTCACGGACCGCTGCGATTTCCGCTGCGTCTATTGCATGGCGGAAGACATGACCTTCCTGCCCAAGGCCAACATTCTCTCGCTCGAAGAGCTTGACCGGCTCTGCTCGGCCTTCGTCGCCAAAGGGGTGCGCAAGCTGCGGCTGACCGGCGGCGAACCGCTGGTGCGGCGCGGCATCATGACGCTCGTGGCCTCGCTGGCGCGCCACCTTCGATCGGGCGCGCTCGATGAGCTCACGCTGACGACCAACGGCTCCCAGCTCCACAGATACGCGGCCGACCTTGCGGCTCACGGCGTCAGACGCATCAATGTCTCGCTCGACACGCTTGATCCGGCGAAGTTCCGCACGGTGACACGCTGGGGCGACCTCGATAAGGTTCTCGACGGCATCAAGGCGGCGCAGGCGGCCGGACTGGCCATCAAGATCAACGCCGTGGCCCTCAAGGGTGTGAACGAGGACGAGTTCGAAACCCTGGTGCGATGGGCGCATGGCGAGGGGATGGATCTGACGTTCATCGAAGTCATGCCGCTCGGCGACATCGGCGAAGGACGCCTAGACCAGTATCTGCCGCTCTCGATGGTGCGGGCGCGGCTTGCCGAACGCTTCACCCTCGACGAGATCGATTATCGAACCGGCGGTCCGGCCCGTTATGTGCGGGTCGCCGAGACCGGCGGGCGGCTCGGCTTTATTACTCCGCTGACGCACAATTTCTGCGAATCCTGCAACCGCGTGCGCGTCACCTGCACCGGCACGTTGTTCATGTGCCTAGGCCAGGAAGACGCCGCCGACCTGCGCAGCGCGCTGCGCGCCTCGGAGGGCAACGACCTGCTTTACGCCGCAATCGACGAAGCGATTACCCGCAAACCCAGAGGCCACGATTTCGTGATCGACCGCCGCCACAAGCGCCCCGCCCTGGCGCGGCACATGAGCGTCACCGGCGGTTAGAGCGCGCTTTTCAGTATCCCCTTCTTCGCGTCGCAGCCCCGGGTCGCGCTGCGCGTGCGATCTCGCAAGCGGAACCCGGGCAGGGCCCGCCCAGCGTCGGACCCGCGACGACTGGCGCAAAGGAGCCCAATCAAAAAACGCCGACTCGCTGTTCCATTGCTGCAAACTTCCGATTGACGCCGCGGCTATTGTCTGGATTAAAGTGATTGACTGCGTGTGGGGCCGCAGATCGCCTTTGCGCCACGGCAGCGAAGACAAGCCCACTAAAAACGCCGGGCCGATCGAGGAAACGACAATTGGGCGGACTGCTGAAATTCAGCCGGATCGTCGATCAAATCAACGCGCAATTCGGCGTGGCGGCCAATTGGCTCGTGCTGTTCGCCTGCCTGCTCAGCGCCGGCAACGCCGCCGTGCGCTACGGCATCAATGGCATCCTGGCAATCGCGGCGGATGTTTCCTGGCTGCACGGGCTCGCGTCAGGCATCGGCTGGTACGGCAACAACGCCAACGCCTTCCTGGAATTGCAATGGTACATGTTCACCGGGATGGTGCTGCTGGGCGGCCCCTACACTCTCAAGATGAACGAACATGTCCGGGTCGACCTGGTCTACGGGATGGTGTCGGATCGCGCCCGCATCTGGATCGACATCATCGGCGGGCTGCTGTTCCTGCTGCCGATCTGCCTCATCCTCATCTATTTCACGTGGCCGTGGTTTCTGGAGTCGTATCGGCTCGGCGAGCAATCGAATAACGCCGGCGGCCTGCTGCGATGGCCCGTCAAGCTGATGCTGCCGATCGGTTTTGGCCTGATGGCGCTCCAGGGCGTCTCCGAAATCATCAAACGCATTGCGGCGCTTGAAAATCTTATCGCGGCTGAATTCAAGTATGAGAAGCCGCTGCAATGAGCTTCCTTCGCGACAACATGGCCCCCCTGATGTTCGCAGGGATGATTGGGTTCATGTTGATCGGCTATCCGGCCGCATTCTCGCTGGCGGCGACGGGGCTTTTCTTCGGATTTATTGGCATCGAACTGGGTCTCATTCAACCCGACTTCCTCGGCAACCTCACTTACCAGCTCTTCGGGATCATCTCGAACGATCTTCTGCTCGCCATTCCGTTCTTCACCTTCATGGGCGCGATTTTGGAGCGCTGCGGCCTCGCCGAAGATCTCCTTGATTCGATCGGCCAATTGTTCGGGCCGGTGCGGGGCGGCCTTTCTTACGCGGTGATCTTCGTCGGCGCCATTCTGGGGGCCATTACCGGCACCGTCGCGGCCTCGGTCATCGCGATGGGCGTGATCTCGATTCCGGTGATGATGCGCAACGGGTACTCGGTCCGTCACACGATGGGTGTGATCGCGGCTTCCGGGACCATCACGCAACTCATCCCGCCCTCCCTGGTGCTCGTCGTGCTCGCCGACCAGCTCGGCCGCTCCGTCGGCGACATGTATGCGGGCGCGATCGGACCCAGCATCATCCAGGTCGCGCTCTTCGTCATCTGGGTCGCGATCGTCAGCGTCCTGTGGCCGAAGGAGGTGCCGGCGCTGCCGCTTGAGGCGCGCACCCTCAAAGGCTGGGCGCTGTGGGCGAAGTGCCTGCGCGGCATCATCCCATCGCTGGGGCTCATCTTCCTCGTGCTCGGCACCATTTTTCTCGGCCTCGCGACACCGACCGAAGCCGGCGCCATGGGCGCGGTCGGCGCGCTGGCGCTCGCCGCCTTCAACCGCACGCTCACGGGCCCGCTGGTCTATCAGGGGATGGCAACCACCATGCGCATCACCGCGATGGTGGTTTACATCCTGATCGGCGCACGCACGTTCAGCCTGGTGTTCCAGGGCGTCGGCGGCAAAGTGTGGATCGAGCAGATGCTGACGTCCCTGCCGGGCGGTCAGATCGGCTTCCTGGTGTTCGTCAACCTCTTCATTTTCGTGATCGCGTTCTTCCTCGATTTCTTCGAGATTGCCTTCATCATCATCCCGCTGCTGGCGCCCGCGGCCGATAAGCTCGGCATCGACCTCATCTGGTTCGGCGTCTTGATCTGCGCCAACATCCAGACGAGCTTCATGCATCCGCCGTTCGGCTTTGCGCTGTTCTACCTCCGGGGCATCGCGCCGCCCTCGGTGAAAACGACCGAGATATATTGGGGCGCTATCCCCTGGGTGTTCCTCCAGCTCATCCTGGTCGCGATCGTGATCCTCTGGCCGGAGTCCGTCACCTATTGGATCGAGAAGGGAACGGGCGTCGACCCGAGCAAGGTCAACATCGAGATCCAGATCCCGGACATGCCGCCGCCGCTGGATTTGAAATAGCTACGCGGCGAATGATCTACGCCATTGGAGTCGAGCGGGGAATCGCAATGCCGAGCTTCTTCGCCTTTACGGGATGGTCGTGCGCGGTCCTGCTGCCGGTCTTCACGGTCGTCGGATGGCTGTATTTCGGCTGAGAGGCCGCTGCGGCTGCGGGGCGTGCCGCACGCTCCTTCCTCGCTAAGCCAAGCCAGCGACGTGTCACGCTGCCCATGGGTCCATAATCGGTATGGACAGATCGCCGAAATGTTTCGCATTTCGTGTCGCGATCGCGTCCCGCCGCCCCAACGCGATGCCGGCAATCTGGTTTCGCGGACGTCGATCGGCCGCCCTTCCGCCGGCGCTCGGCTGCAAGGACGGCCGCCGCTTCCGGCGGCGGCAAGATCGAATGCCGCAATCCTTCCCTCAAAGTCCTGCTCAAGAAGCCTTGCAAAGGCCTGTTCGAATTTCGCGCGACGACGTGGGCTCAAGCCTTTCCCAGGGCAAGGCGGGAAGTTCCCCATCCTTCAAGCGAAGAGCCTCAAATCGAGACGCTATACGAGTGCCGAGCGCATTTGGTTGCATCGATTCGTCCTTTGCAGCGTTGCGCAGGATGTCGCTTACAAGCTGCGCCATGCTGACCTCGCCTGTCTGATATCTTGATATCAGACGGGGCGAAGATCGTCACGGCGCTTCTCCTCGTTCGTTCGGCCCCCGGGAGATTGCCGAGTCGCCGGTCGCGTTTGGCCGCTCACACCTTGGTGCGATTGCGGATCAGGAAGGTGTCGTTGGAATATTCCGCCACCTGCCACCACAGATACTGGTCGCCGCGGAAGGCGATCATCGACTCGTAGGCTTTCTTGAAATCAGGATTGGAAGCGGAAACCTCGTGGTAAAGCTCGAGCGCCGCATTGAGACATGCCTCCATGACGGGCGTCGGGAATGGCATCAGCTTGGCGCCGCCAGCCAGCAGGCGGCGCAGCGCCGCCGGATTAACGGCGTCGTATTTCGATTGCATCCAGGTATTGGCCATCTCCGAGGCGGTGCGCACCACCGCTTTGTAGGCCGGCGTCAGCGCGTTCCACTTGTCGAGGTTGATGAAGTTGTGGAGCATCGCCGAGCCTTCCCACCAGCCGGGGTAGTAGTAGTACTGAGCGACCTTCTGGAAGCCGAGCTTCTCGTCGTCATAAGGACCGACCCACTCCGCGGCATCGATCGTGCCTTTCTCGAGCGCCGGATAGATGTCGCCGCCGGCGATCTGCTGCGGCACGCAGCCGAGCTTCTGCAACACCCGGCCCGCATAACCGCCGATGCGGAATTTCAGGCCGTTGAAATCGGAGGCTTCCCGGATCTCCTTGCGGAACCAGCCGCCCATCTGGCAACCGGTGTTGCCGCACGGAATCGCATAGATATTGGCCTTCTTGTAGAAATCGTTCATCAACTCCATGCCGCCGCCGAAGAACATCCAGGCGTTCTGCATGCGGCTGTTAAGTCCGAACGGCACCGCCGTGCCAAACGCGTAGGTCGGGTCCTTGCCGACGTAGTAGTAGGACGCCGTGTGGCACATCTCGACCGTGCCGTTCGTCACCGCGTCCGCCGCGTTCAAGCCAGGCACGATTTCACCGGCGGCAAAGACCTGGATTTGGAATTTGTTGTCGGTTATTTCGGCGACCGCCTTAGCGAAAATTTCGGCAGCGCCATAAATCGTGTCGAGCGACTTTGGAAAGCTCGAAGTGCAGCGCCACTTCAATTCCGGCATCGACTGCGCAATCGCAGGCATTGCCACAGCCGCGGCCGTAGTAGCAACGCCGCTCAGTCCGGCGGCTTTGAGAAATTCGCGACGCTTCATGGTCTCCTCCCGATTTTCCTGCCCTGTTCGGGCGATGGCGCCCGCTTCCATACCGTTTTGTTATCACGGACCGCGCGCGCGTGGAAACCCTTGACCTTGAATTCAGGGTGCGCCATTTGCGCTTACCGAACGCGCCGCGCTGGCCTGTTCTCGGAAAACCCACGGGCGTCGCCGCCGGGCTTGTCCCGCCGACTCCCAATGCACGTGTTGGATCAGACTTTGCCTCATCCTCGGCATTGTTTTGCCAGCGTCACCAGCCAATCCAGATGGGCGTCTCAACGACGCCACACCCCAAACATCTGGAGAATGTCATGCGCCTCATCTCCTGCACCGTCGTGTTAGGTGCCGCCGCAGTCACGTTGGTCGGCTCCCCGGCTGCTCAGGCACAGACGCCGGCGCCGCCCGGCGCCACCGCTTATTTCATAAACCTCAAGGATCGAGAGACGGTGACAAGTCCCTTCAAGGTCCAGTTTGGCCTCACCGGCATGGGCGTTGCGCCGGCCGGCGTTGAGAAGGAGAAGACCGGGCATCATCACCTTCTGATCGATACCAAACTCTCGGATGAAGAGGCGAAGGCGCCGCTGCCGATGGACGCACAGCACATGCATTTTGGCGGCGGACAGACCGAGACCACGCTGACGCTTCCGCCCGGTCAGCACACCTTGCAGCTCGTGCTTGGCGACTGGAGTCACATACCGTTCTCGCCGCCGATCGTGTCGCCGGTCATCACCATCAGGGTCAGGCAACAGAGTGCTGCGGCGCAGCGGGCAAGCGCTCCCGCCCCGGCTGGGATGCAGCACCATTGAGAATCTGAAAAAGCAGCTTGAGAAGGCGAGGCGCCCCTCCTAGGTTTCTCCGGCGGGGCCCTTTCGTTTACTCTCACACTCATGAAATACTGTTGCCGCGCCTTCAATGAAGGAGCCGCATCATATCGATAACATCTGTCAGCTTCGTCCTGAGGAGCGCGCGCTTGCGCGCGGCCTCCTTGGGATGAGGTCCGAAGGTTTGGATCCGATCATGCGATATGATTAGTTTCTTGAATCGTTCCACCAGAGACCTTAGCACATGCTCGATGTAACCACGCAGCAACCCTACAACGCCCACCACGCCCCGCATGCCGACCTCCGCGAGTTCCTGGCCCGCATCGAAGCGGCGGGCGAGCTGCTGCGCATCCGCGGGGCGCATTGGGACCTTGAGATAGGAACGCTCGCTGAAATCGTCTGCCATACGAGGCCTGAGCCGCCCGCGATCCTGTTCGAGGACGTGCCCGGTTATCCCAAAGGGATACGGCTTCTGTCAGGCGCCACCAATTCGTCGAAGCGACTCGCCATTGCGCTCGGACTGCCCGTGCCCAACGGTCCGCTCGATGTCGTGCGCTCCTATCGGGACCGCATGAAGACCCATCAGCCGCTGCCGCCGCGCGTGGTGGCGAAAGGGGCGGTGCTGGAGAACATCGACCGGGACGGCGCGATCGATCTCTACAAGTTTCCGGCGCCGCGCCTGCATGAGCTTGACGGCGGGCGCTACATCGGAACCGATGATCTCGTCATTATGCGCGATCCGGAGGAGAACTGGGTCAATGCCGCGACGTATCGCGCGATGGTGCTCGGCAAGGACCGCGTCAGCCTGTGGATGTCGCCCGGCAAGCACGGGCGCCAGATCCGCGAGAAGTATTTCCGCGCCGGCAAGCCGTGCCCGGTGTTGATCAGTTGCGGGCACGACCCGCTGCTGTTCCTTGCCGGCGGCAACGAGCTGAAATTCGGCCTCTCCGAGTACGACTATGCCGGCGGCCACCGCGGCGTGCCTTATGACGTGATCGAGAGCGAGGTCCATGGCCTGCCGATGCCGGCCCATGCCGAGATCGTCATCGAGGGCGACATGGCAGCGGACGAAACCGCTTGGGAGGGGCCGTTCGGCGAGTTCACCGGCTATTACGCGTCGAGCCCCAGCGAGCAGCCGGTGGTGCGAGTGCGGCGCGTCTATTACCGCAACGACCCGGTGCTCGGCATCGCCTCGCCGATGCGGCCGCCGTCGGACTTCTCGTTCAGCAAATGCGTCATGAAGGCCGGCATGATCTGGGACGAGGTCGAGCGCGCCGGCCTATCCGGGGTGCAGGGGGTGTGGTGCCACGAATTCGGCGGCGCCCGCATGTTCAATGTCATCGCCATCAAGCAGGCCTATCCAGGCCACGCCCGGCAGGCCGGCATGCTTGCAGCCTCGAGCCAGTCAGGCTCCTATCTCGGCCGCTTCGTCGTGGTGGTCGACGAGGATGTCGACCCGACCGACATTTTCGATGTGATGTGGGCCGTCTGCACGCGCTGCGATCCGGCCACCGATATCGAGTTCTTCCGCCGCGCCTGGTCGACGCCGCTCGACCCGCTGCTTGACAAGGCAACCTCAACCAACTCGCGCGCCGTGATCGATGCCTGTCGCCCGTTCGAGCGGCTCAAGGATTTTCCCCCCGTTGCGCGCGCCAGCCCGGAACTGGTCGCGAAGGTGCGGGAGAAGTTTGCGGGGATTTTGGCGAAGCTGTAGGCAGCAGCGCCGCCCGCCGGGGCGCGTGTCGCTGATAGGATGGGTTGAGCGATGGTGAAGCCCATCTGGGCCTTCGCGGAGGCGAAGAGGGGTTTCGCTGCGCACCCTATGAGCCTGCGACAAACGGTGACCCTCATCCCGACGGGCCCCGCCTGGTGGGCCTCGCCCGTGGCCATCCTTCGAGACACGTGGGCAAGCGCGCGCTCCTCCGGATGAGGTCCAACATCGCTTCACGCGCCCTACGGGAGCGGCCAAGCCGCCTCGCGCCGGCTCAACAACTGCCGGACGAAATCCTCAAGCCCGCCGGCCGGGATGATTGCGGAGGCAATGCCGGCGGCCCTTCCCGCGGCGGCATCGCTTTCCTGGTCGCCGATCATGATGCTGGCCTCCCGGATGACCGGCCAGACACTCATCAAATCCAGCAACATGCCCGCGGCGGGCTTTCGGCAGGAACATACGGTGCGGTAGGCCGCGACGGTCCCCTCCGGGTGATGCGGGCAATAGCGTATATCGTCGATATGTGCGCCGGCGGCGCGCAACTCCTCGTTCATCCAGCGGTGCAGCTCATGGATCGCGGCCTCGTCGTAGATGCCGCGCGCCACGCCGGACTGGTTGGTCACGATGAAGACATAGTAGCCGCCGTCATTGAGCCTCCGGATCGCATTCACGGCGCCCGGAAACCAGCGAAAGTCCGCGATGCGGTGCACATAGCCGATATCGTGGTTGAGCGTGCCGTCGCGATCAAGGAATACGGCCGGACGCCGCGGTCGCTCCAAGCCTCCTCTCTCCTGCAGGCGCCGGCCAATCGCACATGGCGCGGCCGTCTCGTCTCCCTCACCCCTTGTAGGGGAGGGTTGGGTTGGGGGGTCGGGAAGTTTGGCTCTGAAGGTGCTCCCCGGCACGACCCCCACCCCCGACTCCTCCCCACAAGGGGGAGGGGAGTGTGAGAGGGGACGGGCCGGCTTACTGCGCGACCACATTGTCCGGCGCAGCTTCGAGACTGAAAGCGGCGGAGAACAGCGCTTTTGTGTAGGGCGACCGCGGGCGCGCAAAAATCTCGGCCGACGGCCCCTCCTCGACGATCTTGCCGTTGCGCATCACGATAAGTTTGCTGGCGAGCGCCGCCACCACCTTGAGATCGTGAGAAATGAAGAGGTAGGTGAGGTTCTTGCGCTGTTGCAGGTCGCGCAGGAGGTCGACGATCTGCGCCTGAATCAGCATGTCGAGCGCGCTGGTTGGCTCGTCAAGCACGACGAAGGTCGGCTCCAGCACCACGGCGCGGGCCACGGCGATGCGTTGACGCTGACCGCCGGAGAACTCGTGCGGATAGCGGAAACGCGTCTGCGGATCGAGCCCGACCTCGATGAGCGCGCGCACCACCCGCTCCTGGCGTTCCGCCCGGCTCAAATGCGGCTGATGAATCGGCAGGCCTTCCTCGATAATGTCGGCGATCGACATGCGCGGGCTGAGCGAACCATAGGGGTCCTGGAACACGATCTGCATGTCGCGGCGGAACGGCCGCATCTCCTTGAATTTCAGCCCTTGCAGCTTGTTGCCCATGAACACGATCGGGCCGTCGGAGGAGATCAGACGCAGGAGGGCGAGCCCGAGCGTGGTCTTGCCGGAACCGGATTCGCCAACAATGCCCAGCGTTTCGCCGCGCCTCACCTCGATCGACACACCGTCGACCGCCTTGATGTGGCCGACCACTTTGCGCAGCACCCCGCGTCTAATGGGGAACCACACCTTGAGCTCGTCGGTGCGGATCATGACATCGCCGTCCGGATTGAGCGGCGCCGGTTTCCCCTTGGGTTCGGCGGCGATCAATTCGCGTGTGTAGGGATGCTGCGGCGACGAAAACACCGCCTCGACCGCGCCCTGCTCCACGATCTTGCCCTGCTTCATCACGCAGACCCGGTCCGCCACCTTGCGGACGACGCCGAGATCATGGGTAATGAACAGGATCGCCATGCCGAGCCGGGCTTGCAGATCCTTGAGGAGCTTGAGAATCTGAGCCTGCACGGTGACGTCGAGCGCGGTTGTCGGCTCGTCCGCAATGAGCAGGTCAGGCTCATTGGCGAGCGCCATGGCGATCATCACGCGCTGCCGCTGGCCGCCCGAGAGCTGGTGCGGAAAGCTCTGCAAGCGGCCTTCCGGGTCCGGAATGCCGACCTGGGTGAGAAGCTCGATCGTCCGGGCGCGCGCTTTGGCGCCGACGATGCCGCTATGCAGCAAGAGGATTTCGCCGATCTGCTTTTCGATGGTGTGCAGCGGATTAAGCGACGTCATCGGTTCCTGGAACACGATCGTGATGTCGTCGCCGCGCACCCGCCGCATGTCGTCTTCCCGAAGCCGCATCAGATCCCGCCCTTTGAACAGGACCGACCCGGACGGGTGCCACGCAGGGGGATAAGGGAGGAGCCGCATGATCGAGAGCGCGGTGACGGATTTTCCCGAGCCGGATTCGCCGACCAGCGCCATCGTCTCGCCCTTGCGGATGTCGAACGAGACACGGTCGACGGCCGGCAGCTGGCCCTCGCCACGACCGAAGGCGACGGAGAGGTCGTTAACGGAGAGAAGGGGTGTGCCGGAAGATTTCATTGGGGTTCCGTCTTCGCTGCAGCAATGACCTGCAGGAGGCTTAGCCATTGCAGCGGCGCCTGTATGATGCGCATTGTCACCTAAACGTCTTGCGTGGGTCGAAGGCATCGCGCACCGCCTCGCCGATGAAGATCAAGAGCGACAGCATGACGGCGACGGTGAAGAACCCTGTCAGCCCGAGCCACGGCGCCTGGAGATTGGCCTTGCCCTGCGAGAGCATCTCGCCCAGCGACGGCGAGCCGGGCGGCAGGCCGAAACCGAGGAAGTCGAGCGCGGTCAGCTCCATCACGGCTCCGGACATGATGAACGGCAGCATGGTCATCGTAGCCACCATGGCGTTCGGCAGCAGATGGCGGAACATGATCACCGCATTGGAGACGCCGAGCGCACGCGCCGCCTGGATGTATTCGAAGTTGCGGCCGCGCAGGAATTCCGCGCGTACAAGCGGGACGAGCGATACCCAGGAAAACAACAGCAGGATGCCGAGCAGGATGAAGAAGCCGGGCACCAGTATCGAGGAGATGATGAGGAGCAGGTAGAGCTCCGGGATTGAGGTCCAGATCTCAATGAAGCGCTGGAACAAGAGGTCGGTCCAGCCGCCGAAATAGCCTTGCACGGCGCCCGCCGCGACGCCGATGATCGACGATATGGCCGTCAGCAGCAGGCCGAACAACACCGAGACGCGGAAGCCATAGATCATTCGGGCGACCACGTCGCGGCCCTGGTCGTCGGTGCCGAGCCAGTTGTATTCGAGATCGCGGCAACTGTTGAGCCCTTTCTTCTCCACGACGGGCTTGCATTCTGCTTCGGTCAGCAGCCAGGTCGGCTTTGAGGGAGCCGGCGTCGGCAGATCGAGGTTATGGGTGTCATAGGAGAAGCGGATCGGCGGCCAGAGCATGTAGCCGCCCTTGTCGGAGATGAGCTTCTGCAGGTACGGGTCGCGGTAGTCAGCCGCTGTTTCGAAGTCGCCGCCGAATTCTGTTTCCGGATAGCTCACCCCTGCATAGCTCACCAGTGCCGGAAAATAGGACTTGCCCTCGAAGCTGATATAAAACGGCTTGTCGTTGGCAATGAACTCGGCGAACAGCGAGGCGATGAACAGCGCGAGAAAAATCCATAGCGACCAGTAGCCGCGCCGGTTTGACTTGAAATTCCGCCAGCGGCGAAGATTGATCGGGCTTAAGGCAAAACGGCGAGCCGGGGCCGCGATTTTGGAACTGGTTTGCCCAAGGGCAACGGCTTCCGGCCGAGCAGGCTCTGTCCGGGCATCCATCTCAGACCTCCCGGGTTTCGAAGTCGATGCGCGGATCGACCCAGGTATAAGTGAGGTCGGAGATCAGAGTTAACACCAGTCCAACGACGGCAAAAATATAAAGATTCGCGAACACGACCGGATAGTCGCGGTTGAGCACGCTTTCGAAGCTGAGCAGGCCGAGGCCGTCAAGCGAGAAGATGGTTTCGATCAGCAGCGACCCGGTGAAGAATGCCCGCACGAAGGCGCCCGGAAATCCCGCAATAATCAGCAGCATGGCGTTGCGGAACACATGGCCATACAGCACCTGGCGATCGTTGCAGCCCTTGGCGCGCGCCGTAAGCACATATTGCTTGCGAATTTCGTCAAGAAAGCAGTTCTTGGTGAAGATCGTCAACGTCGCGAAGGCGCCGACGCCGAGTGCGATCAGCGGCAATGTCAGGTGCCAGAAATAGTCGAGAATATATCGGCCCCACGACATTGCGGCCGCGTCGTCGGAATGCAGCCCTCGCAACGGAAACCAGTCGAGAAACGACCCTCCGGCAAACAGCACGATGAGCAGAATGGCAAACAGGAAGCCCGGTATAGCATTGCCGATGACGACGATGCCTGAAGTCCAGACGTCGAAAGGCGAGCCGTCGGCGACCGCCTTCCTGACGCCCAGCGGGATCGAAATCAGGTAGGTGGCGAGGGTCATCCAAAGCCCAAGCGAGATGGAGACGGGCAGTTTTTCCTTAATCAGGTTGATCACGCTGATATCGCGGAAATAGCTCTGCCCGAAATCGAAGCGCGCATAATTCCACAACATCAGGAAGAAACGCTCGTAGGCCGGCTTGTCGAAGCCGAATTGCTTTTCGAGCTTCTTGATGAACTCGGGGTCGAGTCCCTGGGCGCCGCGGTATTTTGACGTCGTGGCGTCGAACTGCGAGACCTGAGTTTGCCCGCGCCCGCCGAAGTCACCGCCGGCAGAGCCTGAGATTCGCGAGGTCGCGCCCGTATCGGCGCCGGACAACTGGGCGATCACCCGTTCGACCGGCCCGCCCGGCGCGAACTGTACGACCACAAAGGACACCAGCATGATGCCGAACAGAGTCGGGATCATGAAAAGAATGCGGCGGATGATGTAAGCGGTCATCTAGCTCCACATCTCGGTTGGATCATGGGCGGCCTCGTATCGTGGGCAAAGGCGCACAATGTGCCCTCGACTGTACCAAGCGCCTTTGCCCACCCCCACTTATGTCGTCAGCCGGTCGAATCACGCGCTAGCCTGACCTCTCGAGCCTGGCCGCTTTGTCGCGGTCGTACCACCAAGTCTCCGGAGCGCCGCGGGCATAGTATGGCGGGGCCTCCGGGTGGCCGAACACGTCCCAATAGGCGATTGGATGCGAGGCCCTGTGCCACTGCGGAATCCAATATTGCCCCGCGCGCAGAACGCGGTCGAGCGCGCGGGCTGCGATCACGAGTTCGGTACGCGTCTTGACATCAATGATTCTGTCGATAAGGGCGTCTACGGCCGGATTCGCAATGCCGGCAAGGTTCTGCGACCCTTTCGTCGCAGCCGCAACGGAGGAAAAATAGGTGCGCAGCGCCTCTCCGGGCGTGGTCGAAAAGCTCATGCGGACGACGGTGACGTCAAAATCGAACTCGTCGGTGCGCGCTTTGTACTGCACCGGGTCGACAATGCGCAGCGTGGCTTCGATGCCGAGCGTGGCGAGGTTCTTGATCAGCGGCATATGATGCGGCTGAAACGACGGTTCGTCGATCAGGAACTCGAAAGCGATCGGCTCGCCGCGGGCGTTGACACGCTTGCCGTTTCGAATCGGAAACCCAGCATCTTGCAGCATCTGCGAGGCCTTGCGCAGGAGCGCACGATCCTGGCCCGAACCGTCGGAGACCGGCGGCACGAAAGGCTCTCCGAATACCTGGTCGGGCACCTTGCCCCGCCACGGCTCAAGCAATTTGCGCTCTTCGGGGCTCGGCAACCCCTGCGCCATCATGTCGGAATTCTGGAACACCGAATGGGTGCGCCTGTAGGCGCCGTACATGATGGTCTTGTTGGTCCATTCAAAATCGAAGGCGTAGTTCAAGGCTTCGCGCAGCCGCGGATTGGAGAACTTGGCGCGGCGCGTGTTGAAGACCCAGCCCTGTCCGCCCGAGGGCGTGTTGTCCGGTATCTCCTCGCGCTTGACGCGGCCGTCGCGGATGGCCGGAAAATCGTAGCCCGTGGCCCAGGTGCGCGAAGTGAATTCCTCGCGAAACAGGTAGCTCTTCGCCTTGAACCCCTCGAAGGCGACATCGCGGTCGCGATAATACTCATAGCGCACGGTGTCGAAATTGTACTGACCGATGCTGACAGGCAATTTCGCGCCCCACCAGTCGGCGACGCGCTGATACTCGATGTAGCGGCCAGGTTCGAAACGGCCGACCCTGTATGGTCCCGAGCCCATCGGAACATCGAGCGTGCTCTGATCGAACTCGTGCGTTGCGTAATAAGCGCGCGAGAAGATCGGCAACCCGGCCACGAACAGCGGCACGTCGCGGGCGCGCTTCTCGGCAAAACGCACCGTCACGGTCTCGTCATCATCCGCCTCGGCGCCTTTCACGTCGCGCATTTGCTGGGTGATCAGCGGATGACCCTTCTCCTTGAGAAGATTGAGCGAGAACGCCACATCCTTCGCGGTAAGTTTGGTGCCGTCGTGGAAGCGCGCCTCCGGCCGGATATGATACCGATACACGAGGCCGTCGGCCGAAATACGCACCTTGTCGGCCGCAAGGCCGTACATCGCATCCCGCTCGTCTTCCGCACTCGCCATCAAGGTGGCGAAGGTCAGCTCCATGGCGCGCGCGGCGTCGCCCTTCAGGATGAAGCTGTTGAGCGAATTGAAGGTGAGAAAATTCTGATTGTATTGCCGGCTCGTAACGGTCTCGGAAAACACGCCGCCCTTTGGGGCGTTCGGATTGACATAGTCGAAATGCTTGAAGCCGGCCGGGTATTTGAGGTCGCCGAACGCCGAGATGCCGTGCGTCTCGACCTCATCAGCCGCAAAGGCAGCGCTTTGGCTGCGCAACAGCACAGGCCCCGCGAAGGCGCCGGCGGAGAGAACGAGCACGCGGCGGCGCGAGAGCGGTTTGCGCGGGAGGCTCATTGGCGCCCCCCGATCTTTGCTGCTTTGGCCTGGTCCCACCACCAGATGGTGGGAAAAGCGCTGGCGCCATATTTCGGCAGTTCGGCCGGGTGGCTGAACCGGTCCCAGCGCGCTGTGCGCATAAATGGATATGTCCACTGCGGCACCACATACTGGTTCCACAGCAGCACGCGGTCGAGAGCCCTCGTGGCGGCGATCAGCTCCTCCCGGTCTTTGGCAAAGATCACACGCTCGATGAGCTTGTCGACGGCCGGATTCTTGATGCCGATGAGATTGCGCGAGCCGGGATCATCCGCGGCTTTCGAGCCCCAGAATTCGCGCTGTTCATTGCCTGGCGAGAGAGATTCAGCCCAGGACCCGACGATCATATCGTAATCCCAGTTCCGCTCGCGGTTCTCGTATTGCGCATCATCGACGTTGCGCACCGTGACCGTCATGCCAAGCCGCTCCAGCGACGACTTGTAAAATAACATGATGCGCTCGAAGTTTGCCGGGCCGCTTGCGTCGTTGAGCATTTCGACGGTCATCGGTTCGCCCGTCTTGGCGTTGACGAGCCTCTGATTGCGGATTTCC
The DNA here is from genome assembly GCA_021323775.1 of Hyphomicrobiales bacterium. Taxonomy (GTDB): domain Bacteria; phylum Pseudomonadota; class Alphaproteobacteria; order Rhizobiales; family Xanthobacteraceae; genus JAJPKK01. The sequence goes on along the minus strand of JAJPKK010000256.1, from coordinate 28,084 downwards.
CAGCCAGCCTCGCGCAGCAGACGGATCGCCTCGCGCAGGTTGGTGCGCACATTCTCTGGATTGCCGTTGACCGGGTTCTTGTATTCGGTGGTGAAGACTTCCGGCGGCACCTGGTCGCGCACGGTCTGCAAAATTTCAAGTTCGAGACCGGACGGCAGTCCCGAAGAGGCAAGTTCGGTACCCGAGAAATAACTTGCGATCCGCCGATATTGGCCAAAGAAGAACTGCTTATTCATCTCCTCGAAATCAAGCGCCAGATTGAACGCGCGGCGCACCCGCGGATCTGCAAATTTGCTCCGCCTCGTGTTCAGGACGAAGGCCTGCATGATGCCCCGGTCGCGGATCGGAAATTCCTCTTTCAGGACCCGCTTGTCGGCCACAGCCGGAAAGTCATACCCCGTCGCCCAGTCTTTCGCGCTGCCTTCGACGCGGAAGTCGACCTGATCAGCCTTGAAAGCTTCGAGCGCGACCTGCTGGTCGCGATAATACTCGTAGCGAATTTCATCAAAGTTATCCCGCCCAATGTTCACCGGCAAATCCTTGCCCCAGTAGTTCTTGACCCGCTCGTACACAATTGAGCGTCCAGGCACGAATTCCTTGATCCGGTAGGCGCCGCTGCCAAGCGGCGGTTCCAGTGTGGTGTTGGCGATGTTGCGCTTGTTGCCGGCCTTGTCGGCGCCTTCCCACCAGTGCTTCGGCAGCACGGTGAGCTGGCCGACGATCTGCGGCAGTTCACGGTTGCCCGGGGCGTCGAATGTAAAGGTGATGTCGCGGTCGCCGGTCTTCTCGGCCTTCATGACATGCTGGTAATACTTGGAGTACTGCGGCGAGTTCGTTTTGAACGCGTTGAACGAGAATATCACATCCTCAGGCGTCACCGGCTTGCCGTCATGCCATCTCGCAGAGGGGCGCAACCGGTACGTGACGAAGGAAAAGTCATCCGGGTAGGTCAGACCTTCGGCGAGCAGGCCGTATTCGGTCTCGACTTCATCGAGCGGCGGGACCATCAAGGTATCGTAGATGTCCAGGAGGCCCGAAGCGATCGCGCCTTTCACTCCGGCAACCACCAGATTGAAGTTGTCATAAGTGCCGAAGCCTGTGAGGCGCACGGTTCCGCCCTTGGGAGCATTGGGGTTGACATAGTCGAAGCGTTTGAAATCAGGCGGGTACTTCAGGTCGCCTAGCAGCGAGACGCCGTGACGCCAAACTTTGTCTGGAGCTTTTTCCTCGGCCGGCGCATGGCCCGCGAACAGGATCGGGGCGGCGATCAGCGCGGCAGCGGCACAGGCGGGCAGCAAGGATTTGATGATCAATCGACTCTCCTTCGGTCATTCGAGGCCGCCCCGCCTAACCACATGGGCGCTAAATCGAGGCGTGACGGCGCTGCGCACTCCTCCCTCTCCATCGTAGGGGGTGAGGAGGGGCGTCGCGAGAGGCGGCACTGCGGTGCGCCACGGCGCGCCCCCGCCCTGAACCCTCCCACAAGGGCGAAAAAGAAGAAAGACCCCCGAGGTCGGGTCCTTAATTTAGCGCCAAGTGCGCCCCAGCGGGCCGGAGCGAACAGGTCACGACCATTATAAGCAGGTCAGAACCATTATTATGTTTTTCGCGCGTGGCGCTACCGTGCGCGAGGCGTCCAATGGACGCTGGGGGTCAAATTCCCGTGCGATCACAAATTCCCGTGCGATCGTGGCAACTGCACCCGCAGGATTGGCGCCGTCTCAGCGGGACGTTACTGCTTCGCCACCGGCAACGGCTTCGGATTATCCGAAAGCGAATTGAGGTAGGCAATGACGTCCGCGCGCTGGCTGCCGCGGGGCAAGCCCGCGAAGGTCATCTTCGTACCGGGCACGAATTCCTTTGGACTTGTAAGGAATTTATTCAGATCGTCGATGGTCCACTCGCCGCCCTTGGCCTTCATGGCGTCGGAATAGTTGAAACCGGGCGCAGACGCTCTGGCACGACCAACTATCCCGTAAAGATTGGGGCCGATGCCGTTCGGTCCGCCTTTCTGGAAGTTGTGGCAGGCCGCGCAGGCCTTGGTGTCCGCCTGGCCGCGGTCAACTGAGGCGTTGGCGAGAAGCTTTTCGATCGGTTCTTCGGCAGCAGGTGGCGCCCCCGGATTGGTTGCAGCGACCTGAGGTTTCACCTCGATTTCGAAGCCGGGCTTTGCCGGATGTTGAGGCGCGAAAATCGCTTCGGCCGTGATGTTGAGGGCCACCAGGAACAAGCCGGTTCCCAGCACTGCCCCGGCGATCTTGTTGAATTCGAAAGAGTCCATCTGCCACACAGTCTCGTGGATCACTCGTGGATCACGTGGATCAAGGGATCTGCGGTCCCTTCCAAAACTCCCTTGCAGCGCGGGCGTCTCGCCCGCGTCTTTCCTGGCACGAGCAAAAAAGCGGGCGGGACGCCCGCGCTCCAAGGGAGGGGGCCGGCCGGCGCACAGATAGCCGGTTTGCCTTCGCCCTGGCAACCCGTATAAGCGATGCGCCCCTCCCTCTGCGGGGAGCGTGGGCCTCTCGCCCGCCCTTCACCCTGCCTTACCCCGCGTCACGGCAGGCGAGACGCCTGGGCCAAGGAGAGGGGCGGCAAGCCCCGGCACAACCGCACAAGGACTTCTATGGCGAACAGCGTGGTCATCCTCATCCCGGCCCGCATGGCATCGACACGCCTGCCGGGCAAGCCGCTCGCAGATATCGCCGGGCGGCCGATGATCGTCCATGTGCTGGATCGCGCCCGGGAGGCCGGCCTCGGGCCGGTCTACGTGGCGACCGATTCGGAGAAAATCTCGACCGCGGTCGCCAAGGCCGGCGGCCAAGCCGTAATGACCCGGTCCGACCATGTGTCGGGCTCCGACCGCATCTTTGAGGCGATGGAACAAATCGGCGCCGGCGCCGATGTCATCGTGAATGTGCAAGGCGACCTTCCGACGATTGCTCCGGCCGATATCCGGGCGGCCCTCCTGCCCCTCAACGATCGAGCGGTCGATATCGCGACCCTTGCGGCGGAGATCCGCCGCGCGGAAGAGCGCACCGATCCTAACGTCGTGAAAGTTGTCGGCACGCCGGTGGGAAACCCTCCCTCCCTTTCCTCGCCCGCCCCCCTCCCCCACCCTCCCTCGCTAGCGGCGGCGGGAACGGAGGGAGACAGCGGAGGGAAGGCAGGAGGCCGCCTGCGGGCGCTCTACTTCACCCGGGCGGCTGCTCCCCATGGTGACGGGCCGCTCTATCACCACATCGGACTTTACGCTTATCGCCGGGCGGCGCTTGAGAGGTTCGTCCGTCTGCCTGCATCGACCCTGGAGCGGCGCGAGAAGCTCGAGCAGCTCCGCGCCCTTGAAGCCGGCATGCGGATCGATGTGACCATCGTGGCTTCGGTTCCGCTTGGCGTCGACACCCCGACCGACCTGGAGGCGGCGCGCCGCATATTAGCGCAGTGACGCTGATCGCGTTCGCGGATGTGAAGTCATTCCATAACCGCCGATCGAGGGTTATGGATTCCGGCTCCCTCGCTGCGCTCGGGAGCCGGAATGACGGACACGGGCGTTGGTCACGGCTTGACCGGACCATTTTGTCTCGTAGAAAGACGCCCATGATCACGCCAGCCAGACGAATGAAAATCGTTTTCCAGGGAGAGCCGGGCGCGAACTCGCATATTGCCTGCCGGGAAGCCTATCCGGATGCCGAGCCCGTACCGTGCCCCACGTTCGAGGATGCGCTCAACGCAGTGGCAAGTAAGGAAGCCGATCTCGGCATGATCCCGATTGAGAACTCAGTCGCCGGACGCGTCGCCGACATCCACCACCTGATGCCGAGCGCCGGGTTGCATATTGTCGCCGAGTGGTTCCTGCCGATCCGCAATCAATTGATGGGCGTCAAGGGAGCAAGGCTTGCCGAGATCAAGTCGGTTGAGAGCCACACCATGGCGCTCGGCCAGTGCCGCAGCTTCCTCCGCAAGCTTGGCGTCAAGACCGTGGTCACGGCCGACACCGCGGGCGCGGCGCGGGAAGTCGCGGAACGCCACGACCGCCGCTGCGCCGCAATCGCATCGAAGCTCGCCGCGGAGATCTATGGACTCGAGATTCTCGCCGAGAACATAGAGGACGAATCCCATTCGACCACGCGCTTCATCGTGCTGGCGCGGGAAGCGAAGCCGCCGCCGCCCAACGACGGGCCGGTGCTGACGACGTTCATCTTCCAGGTGCGCAACATCCCGGCCGCGCTCTACAAGGCGCTCGGAGGCTTTGCGACCAACGGCGTCAACATGACCAAGCTCGAAAGCTACATGCTGGAAGGGACGTTCTCGGCGACCCAATTCTATGCCGACGTCGAAGGGCATCCCGAGGAGCCGGGGCTTAAGCTCGCGCTCGAAGAACTGGCGTTTTTCAGCCAGCCGAACTCGTTGAAGATTCTCGGGGTGTACCCGGCCAATCCGTTCCGCGACACTCTTGCGCCGGGCAAGTAGCGATTACGGCAGATCTCCTGGATCGCGCGACGGCCGCTCTCGGTCGGCTGGATGGCATCACGACGGTTCTGCCCGCCCCGCCGCTCTTATTTTCATGGATGTTCGAAAAGAGGCGCTGCTCGTCGTCCCAGATCGCAGGACACGGCGCCGAACTCGGGTTAACGCCGCGTCGCCAGACATGAGCGGTCGTTGCGATTGCGGCCGGACCATGCCTTCAAACGTGCGTGTATGGATCGCCCGGGCAAGCCGGGCGATGACAGCAGAAGGTGAGAAGGTTAGGGCAACCTGGTTGCAAGATGCTCTAAGCGCCCGACGCTACGGGTCGCACGATGACGTTATCGTTGACGGCCTTGACGTTCGGCACGGTTTCGACCGCAACGCGCAAGGCCTGCTTCTCCACCGCCGAGTCAACGACGCCCCAGAGATCGACCGTCCCGTCCGTGACGGTCACGTTGAGGAGGTTCGGCCGCACCCAGGGCTCGGATTTGAGCCTCGACACCACCATTTCGCGCAGCTCAACGTCGGCAACCGGCTGCGGCTCAAGGGCTTTCTTGCGAAATGTGGCGAGCGCCTGGATGAGGTTGGTGCGGCTCACGATGCCGACCACCTTGCCGCCTTCGACGATCGGCACACGCTTGATGCGATGCCGCTCGAGCAGCGTCGCGATGTCGGCAACAGGCGTGTCAGGCGTTGCCGAGACGACGTCGCGCGTCATGAGGTCGCCGACCCTGCGGCTGTGTTCCTTTAAGAACTCGCCGGCGAGAAGCTCGCGGCCCATCAGCAATCTGAGCCACCACGGGCGATCGTGCGCGGTCCCGGCTTCGCTGCGCCGGAGAAGGTCGCCTTCGCTGATCATGCCGACGAGCCTGCCCTGACCGTCTACGACCGGCGCCCCGCTGATATGGTTGGTCAGCAAAAGCGTGGCCACCGTCGGCACGTCGCTCTCGGGCGTCACCGTGATGACATCGGTAACCATGACATCGGAGGCTTTCATGATCGGCTCCTCTCGCTCACCGCGATATCTCCATGAGCAACGCGGAGGCGCGCATTGATGTTGCGCAAATCGCTTCCCAAGATTCCGATTGCACGGGGCGGGCGTTGCTTCCTATGTTCTGCGCCAAACCGAGGGATTTTCTTGCGCACCGGGGAGAGATAGATGGCTGAGCTGCCGCGCCTGAACAACGTGATCCGCGCCTGGGAAGAGGGCAAGCCGGCCTTTACGACCTTCGCCCAGGCCGAGATCGAGACTGCCGTCGCCCTGAGCACGTCGAAGTTCGATGGCGTGGTCTACGAAATGGAGCACAATTTCTGGGATGCGCGGGCCTTGCGCGACGCCATGCAATACATGCTCAATCGCCGCCAGATCGTGCAGGGCGGCACGCTTGCGCCGGCCGTCACTCCCATGGTGCGGATTCCGCCGAACGGCGGCGAGCACAACCAGTGGCTCGCCAAGCAAGCCCTTGATCTTGGCGTGTACGGCGTGCTGTGGCCGCATATCTCGACGGTCGATCAGGCCTATAACGCGGTCGCGGCCTGCCGCTATCCGCGATTGAAAACGGCGCCGCTCTACCAGCCTGCCGGCATCCGCGGCGACGGTCCGACCGCCGCTGTGCGCTATTGGGGGCTCACCCAGCCGGAATATTACGCCAAGGCCGACGTGTGGCCGCTCGACCCCAAGGGGGAGATCCTGGTCATGCTGATGATCGAGGACACACAGGGCATCGCCAATCTGTCCGATATTCTCAAGAAAGTGCCGGGCATCGGCCTCATCCTGATCGGCGAGGGCGATCTTTCCCAGGAGCTCGGCTTTCCGCGCCAGTATGAGCATCCGCAGGTGCTCGACGCCATGGCCCACATCGTCAAGACCTGCCGGGAGCACAAGGTCGCGGTCGGCCATCCTCACGTGGACGCCGCCAATGTCGAGCGCATCCTCGGCGAGGGCTATACGTTCCTGATGGCGGCGCCGGTGCGCAGTTTCACAGCGCTCGACAAGGGAAGGCAGCTGGCGGGGCGGAAGTAGCGAAGTTCGTGGGATGGGTTGAGCGTCAGCGAAACCCATCGCTGCCGCGCCGCCAGGAGAGGCCCATGATGGGTTTCGCAAGAGCTCGACCCATCCCACGAAGTCGCCCCAAGGCAAACCCCGATCGCCCGCTCGCCGGGATCGGGTGGATGCTGGCCGGCATCGCCATCTTCTCGGCCAATGATGCCCTCGGCAAATGGCTGCTGCTCGATTATCCGGTCGGCGAACTCCTGCTGATCCGGAGCGCCGCGGCGCTCATCGTCCTGGCGCCGTTCCTTTGGAACACCGGGGTCGCGACTTTCATCACCGCCCCGCAGCCCGCGCTGCAGATCGTGCGCATCACGCTTTCGGCGCTCGAAGTGGCAATGTTTTTCTGGGCGGTGTCCTATCTGCCGCTGGCTGACGCCGTGACGTTCTATCTCGCGGGCCCGATCTATGTCACCGCGCTCTCGGTGGTCCTGCTTGGCGAGTCGGTGGGCTGGCGTCGCTGGAGCGCCGTGGCGGCTGGCTTTGTCGGCGTGCTGCTGGCGCTGCATCCCTCGCCGGCGAGCTTCACGTTGCCAGCCCTCATCGCGCTCGGCGGCAGCATTTTCTTCGCGGTCCTGATGATTACGACGCGGATGCTTCGGCGCACGCCAGATCTGGTTCTCATCGGCGGCCAGGTCGGCGCGACGTTCATGCTCGGGGCAGCATTTGCGCCGTTCGGCTGGGTCATGCCGTCGTTGCCCGATTTTCTGCTGCTGTCGCTGTTCGGCGTGCTTTCGATCGTTGCGCTGGCCTGCGTCAACCGCTCACTCAAGCTCGCGCCGGCGAGCATCGTCGTGCCTTATCAGTATACGATGATCGTCTGGGCGGCCGTCTTCGGCTATGCGGTGTTCGGCGATGTCCCGAATCTTTTCACACTCGCGGGCGCGATCATCATCATCGCCGCCGGCCTTTACATCTTCTGGCGCGAGCACATGCGGGGCCAGCCGAAATCAACATCGCCGCTGCATCCGTAGGGCGGGTTGAGCGCAGCGAAACCCACCGTCGGCCTCGCCCCTGGGAACGTTCTGATGGGTTTCGCTATCGCTCAACCCATCCTACAGAGCAATGACGAGCCGAATGCCGAACGACCCGTCCGCGGGTGGCGCGGACGGGCCGCACGATGCGTACCCAAGGTTGATCAGTAGGGAAAATCGGGGCAGATGCGCACCCGGCCGAGGCCGGTCCACTTGTAGAAGCAGGCCGGAACCGGCGCGGCGACGACGTCGACGCCGAGGTAGCCAAACCGGCCGAAGCGGACACGCCTGCGGTCACGGTCGATGCGGATCACTTTCTCGGTCTTGGTCACTGTCTTAGTCGGGTTCACCGTCTTGACCGGAACAGTCTTCTCGGCCACGAGGGTGTTATGGCCGATGGTGCCGCCCCAGCCGCCCATGTGGCTGCCCATTCCGCCGTGCGCAAGCGCACTGCCGGACGCCGCAATCGTGATGGCGGCGGCAGCCGCCGCACCTGCCAGGATGGCCGTAACATTCAACTTCGTCATAGTCTCATCTCCTTGCTTGTTGCCGTGGGACGCGGACCGTCCCTGCACGACCATGAGTGTCGAGCGCCGCCCGCCGCCGATGTGGGGAAACTCACAAGGTGGAAATGAACTGAGCCTTGGCGGCTCACTCCGCGCATCCGACTCAAGGAGACGGATCAGAACCATCGGATCCGCCGAGTTGCGATCGCGGATATCGACCGCTTTCCCCGCAGGCCCTGATGGCGCGGGCCTTCCCGTCGTCGACAGGAACGCGGGCACCATCGAGGCCGTGGCAAACGATCCGGCGGGGGTGAAACTGAAGTTGGTCGGCGTCGTGGGGGCGCTCGGAGGCCGCAGCATCGTGAATGAGATTTCCATTCCTGTCGTGGAGCCAGTGTCCGCTTTCGCAAGCAAGACAAGGGGCTATTCTTCAGCAGGCCAGGGCCAGCTTTCGGCCTTCATGGACCTGGACTATTGGCTTACGCCGGACGATGTCTCGTTCGTCGGGATTGAATGGCAAGAACCTGGAGGCGAACAGGCAACCCTCGCCAACAACATGGCGAATGTCAGGACCTGGGCAGTGCAAAATAACAGATTGGATCTCATCCAGCATGGCGGTACCCCCAACACATGGTGGCAGATTCGGAAAGAGCACCAGGGCCGACGGAATTGGATCGAGCAAACGGATGTGGTCGGCAACATTTTCGGAATCGACTGTGGCCCAGGCACCTTCACATGGACGATCAGCTGGGCCTATCGGGTCAAGAACCCCCAGGGCGCCTCCAAGGTCTTCAAGCGAGATGTCGTACATCGCCTGACTGCCACCGTTAATGGACAGAGAGGGCAGGCAACAATCGAAAAAATGGGAGCGTCCCACACGGAACTGTACGCCGTACCCGCACTCGTACCCCCACCTGCACTCCGTGCAGCCGCACCCGCACCCGCACTCGTACCCCCACCTGCACTCCGTGCAGCCGCACCCGCACTGGGCGCCCCCATAGCCCCGCCTGCACCCCGTGGAGTCCCACCAGCCCTGCCCCCACTCCCACGCGCACGCCAGGCACTCCCTGTCAGGCGTGGACCTTGAATCATCGTCCGGCTGATGCGTTTGCGGCTACGGCGTCGGTGCATTCAAAGGGCGCTGCTTTTGCTCGGCGATCACCCTGCCGAAATGGACGCGCGAGGAGAACCGGCACGGCGGTTGCGAAGGCAACCGCCGTGCCGGCCCGCGGGATTCACGTTCCCATTTGCTCAAGGCGATGGATCAGGAACACCGGCAGCGGCTGATCGCGGCCGCGGACATCGACCTGACCCTGCTGCCACGAAGGGTACTGTGTGCCGGCAGCGTCGACCGTGGCGGCGGAGACGATTGCGACACAGCTCATCTCCTTGGTGAGCCCTTCGAGCCTCGCCGCCACATTGCCGGTGTCGCCGAGGAACTGGATCGTCGCCTGGTCGGGCAAGCCAACAGGGCCGAGCACCGAAGCGCCGCAATGCACGCCGATCCCGAACCGCAGCGGCGATCCGATCTCGCCAGAGAGTTCCTCGCTGACCTTCTCGATCGCAGCCCATACCTCCGCCACGGCCGAGATTGCGTGCCGCGCGCCGGCGGCTGCATTGCCGTCGGCCCCGAACGCGCTCATGATGCCGTCGCCCGCCACACTGGTGATATGGCCGCCGTGCGCCCGGATAGCGGAGGTGGCGGCTTGGACGTAGCGGTCGACGATGAACACCGCGTCGAACGGCAAGCGGCCCGCCGCGAGCTGCGTCGAGTCGCGCAGATCGACGCACAACGCCGTCACCGTAAGTTCGCGGCCTTCATCGAGCGCCACCCGCAGTCCGTCAAGCGGGCGCCGGGCAGGTACCAGCGGCCGTACGCCTACATCGGAGCGGGGACGCACCTGGCAGGCGAGCCTGACGCCGTGGGGCGCGCCGATGCGATCAAGCGTTGCGCGCTCCGCCAGCGCCGGCGGCGCGAGGCTATCGAGCCCGCGCGTGATGCGCACCCGGCACGTCGAGCAGCGGCCGCGCGCGCCGCATACCGACGCGTGCGGGATGCCCGCCCAGCGGCTCGTCTCCAGAATCGAGAAGCCGCGCGGCACGCGGACCCGCCGGCTGCCGCTGTAATCGATGTGGATTCCCAGGCTGCGCCGCTCAAGTGCGGCGCGCAGCGCGCGCAGCGCAAGCACCGCGGCCACCAGCGCCACATAGCCGGTTTGCAGCCAATCGGTGATTAGTCCAACAGCCGCGCCGGCGGCCGCTTCCGGCGTGCCCGGCGGCGGCGGCCCATGCGCCGCGGCGAAGCCTGGCTCCACGGCCGCGCGCAGCGCCGTGTCCCACCCTGCATTGACGATCCCGAGCACCGCCAGCAGCGGCAGCAGCAGCGCAGCCGCCGCAAGGCCGGCCCGCGCGCGCGGGTACCATGGCCGGAATCGGAGCCACATGTGGATGCCGATCGAGCCGTGAATCCACACCAGGAGAAGCAGGGCGAACTGGCGGGGCAGCGCCACGCCCGGCTCGGTGAGCCAGAACAGGTAGAGGACGCGAAAATAGGAATCGTCGAGGCCATAGAGCAGGACCCCGAGCCGCGCGTCGGCGACGTGGGGAATGAGCAGCACGGGCGCGAGGAGGCCAAGCCCAAGCTGCCACGCCTCGATCGCCGGCATGCGCAGGTGGCGCCGCCGGTAGAGCGCCCACAGTCCGAGGCCGAGATGGACGAGAAAGCACGTAAGCAGAATCGTGAGCCCGACCGGCGTGCGCCAGGGCGCCAGCAAGATATTGTGGCCCACCTCCTGGAGGGCATCGAGCAGGAAGAGCCCAGTCGCATGACTGATGAAGTGGCAGGCCGCATAGGCATACATGACCAGCCCGGCCGCGAGCCGCACCGAGCGCTCGGTCGGCAACTTGACACGCGAAGCCCGCATCCCTCATCCTGGCGCAATCGCGCGTGAGGCGCATCCGCTTCGTTGCGAAGCAGAAAGGGCGCCGCAGGCGCGCGCCGCGGCGTCGTCGCCGCGCGAATCTTGATCAATGATACGCCATTCCGAGACGCTGGCACGCATTCCGTTATTTCGCTCGCTCGACGGCGAGGCGATACGGCGGCTTGACAGCCAGTGCATCTGGCGCCGCGCCAAGGCCAGGGAATGGGTGCTCGATTACAAGGACGGCGGCAGCGATCTCTATTTTGTATCGCAGGGCCACCTCCGCGTGTTGATTCGCACGCCTGCCGGCAAGGAATCGATCCTGCGGGACATCCGCGACGGCGAATATTTCGGCGAACTTGCCGCGATCGACGGCCAGCCGCGGTCAGCCGGCATCATGGCCGTGACGGATTCGATCATCGCCCGCATGCCGCCGGCGATTTTCCGCGGCCTCGTGCATGCCTGTCCGGATCTCTGCGATCAGTTGCTTGCCCTGCTCGCCTCCCAGATCCGCATGCTGGCCAACCGCGTCAACGAGTATGGCACGCTCGACGTGCGCACCCGCATCTATGCCGAGCTGCTGCGCCTCGGTCGCACCGGGCCAAACGGCGAGGCCGTCATCTCGCCGCCGCCGACGCATGCGGAACTGGCAGCGCGCGTCAGCTCCCATCGCGAGGCGGTCACGCGCGAACTCAACAGCCTGACCCGCGCCGGTCTTCTCGGCCGCCGCCGCGGCGCGCTGGTGCTGCTCGATCCGGCGCGCCTTGCGAACCTTGTGGAGGAAGGGCGCGGGTAGGCAGAGCCTGCCCGCGAACAGCGCCCGTGCGATCGGTGCGGCGGCTGAGATCACCGGAATCGGGCCGGTCCGATGACATCCGCGAACTCGTGCTTCCATTTTTTGTACAATTCGTGCCCGCGAATGTGTTCGGGAATGGCGCTGTCGTATTCCCCGACACGGTATTCGATGCCGACGAGTTGGGCTGTCTTGAACAGTTCGTGGCATGAGTGCATGCCGCCCCCCACCAGATAGGCGACTATGGCCATCAGATAGGTCTTGAGATCCTCCCCACTCGTCAGGTTGCCGAAAAGCATCGCGGACTGGAGGAGCGTGGATGTCGTGCCGGATTGTCCGGCTGCGAATATCAGGTTGTGCGCGTTTACCTCTTTCATGAAAGCCGAGCTCGGATCCGGCAGAAACTGATCTATTCCCCTTTTCCGATCTTCCAGCTCGATCGGCAGAGCGCGATCGTTGAGCCAGTCGTTTTTTAGCCGCGCCCAGGCGTTGCTCAGATATGGGGCTGCATCTATCGGCAAAAGGCCAGGCGCGTAAGTCGCAGCAGCATCGTGCTTTCCCTTCGCCCGGCCTCGCACGCTCGGAGTGTTCTCATCGAAAATGCTCGAAGGCCGCACTTTTTCTTCAAGATCGGCGAGCCGCTTCCACGAGGCGGAGTGGCTGCTCCACAACTGCTTGAGTTCAGTCGCTTCCGGGCTCTTGTCCCGACGGTTTGGCAGCCATTTCGCGATTTCGCTGGGCGCGGTCGCCGGCACCAGATCGGCAGGCCCGAGATGGCAAAACACTCTCAAAAAATTGTCGTGGGCATTAAGCGTCTGAGGGATGGAGTTGCCGTGCAGCGCGGCAAGATTCTGTCTGACGGCGAGGTCGAGCGCGGGAAAGCCATTGCCCATTCGGCCGAAGCTGCTCGGTCCGTGGGTGTAGTCTTTGGTCTTGTGGAGCGACTGCCAGGCGACCGGGTAGGTTGGCGCCTTCTTCTGGATCGCTATCTTCTGGTCCAGGTCGGCCTTATAGCCCAGCTGCTGCCTGCGGAGCATCCAATACCGAACTATTCCGGCTGAAACCTTGTGAAGCACCGCAGCAACCAGATGCGGATTGTGCAAGATAACGTAGGCAAGAGCGGTCTCGGCGAGCTTTCTGCGCCCGACATTAACTTCCCCCGTGTACCTGAGCCAATTATGCCTGGGGCGGCAAAACGCGCCGAATTTCCCGGGCTCATGGTACACGACGCGTCCGTCATCCGACTTCACCGCCCATGGCCGGAGGGATGGCTTGACTTCGCCCTTGCACTCGACGACTTCCTCGACATACCCGCCGGGCAGGGGGGGAGCTGCGACACAGTAAGACAAAGAGGACAAGAAAGGGTCGCTCTTGGGAACTTGCGAAGTGAAGACCTGGGGGATCGCTTTTTTGGGGGCTTGCTGGGTGGCGACTTGGGGTTTGATGAACATGGTTTTTCTCCCTCGATGTCGTGGATTTGGTCCGAATTCATCGGTTGGTGCCCCGAGCCGGTCGTTCGAGTGTGGGAAATCTCACATCGCGAAAACGTGCATGCCGCCTCGCTGCTGCGTCCGGCGCTTGCAATTGAGGGCGGCCGGCAGGCGGATGGTGGACGGCAACATCGCCTGGCGGTACAACGACAGCGGATCAAGCCGCGAGGCCCAAGGCGCGCGGCTGCCCCAAGGGAGGGACCCCATGAAAGCACTCATGATTGCATGTTTTGCGCTGCTGGCCGGACCGGCGCTGGCTCAGCAGACTGCGCCTGAAATCGCCTTCGATTCGGTGCCGGACTTTCCCAAGCTGCCGGAAGGCATGAATTTCGGCGAGGTGCCTGGCGTGGCCGTGAACTCGAAGGGCCACATATTCGTGTTCACCCGCTCGAACAGCGCCACCGGCTCGGCCTACGCGCCGGCCGCCGCGCAGCTTCTTGAATTCGACGCCAATGGCCAGTTCGTGCGCGAGATCGGCAAGGGGCTGTACGCCTGGTCCTTTGCCCACAGCGTGCGGGTCGACAAGGACGACAACATCTGGGCCATCGACAAGGGCTCCGACATGATCGTCAAGTTCAACCCCGCCGGCCGCGTGGTGTGGGTGTTCGGCCGCCGCAAAGAATCGGCCGACGCGGACACCAAGCCCTGGGAGCACGTGAACCCGCCGTTGCCTCCGATCGACGGCCTGTTCCGGCAGCCCACCGACGTCGCCTGGGATTCGCAAGGCAACATCTACATTACCGACGGTTATATCAACTCGCGAGTCGCCAAATACAGCAAAGACGGCGACTGGGTGAAGTCATGGGGCGAGCCGGGCACCGGTCCCGGGCAATTCCGCACGGTTCACGCCATCGCGATCGATCGCAACGACAACGTCTACGTGGGCGACCGCTCAAACCACCGCGTCCAGGTATTCGATACCGACGGCAGGTTCCTGCGCATGTTCTCCGTCGACGTGCCGCCCGTGCCGGGCACCAAGGCAGTCTACGGCAACACGCCAACCGGCGACCGTCTCACGCAAGTAATCGGCGCGCCCAACTCGCTGTGCATCACGCCCGGTCCGAACCAGGTGATGTTCCTCGGCGAGTCCACCTTTCCAGGGCGCGTCTTCAAGCTGACGCTTGACGGCAAGGTGCTCGGCGTAATCGGCCGCTCGGGACGCAACCTCAAGCAATTCTCTGGCGCCCACGCGCTCGCGTGCCCGTCGGAGAATGAGATTTATGTCGCCGAGACGGCCAATTGGCGCGTCCAGAAATTGCTGCTGCATCCGCAGACGCAGTAGGCGACGAACGTCCGCGCGGCGGCGCCGCGAACTCCGCCCCTATGAGGAGGGTTATCGCTCTTGACGCGGCCCTTCTCGCTCTGCCTGCGGGGAGAGGGAGGGCCGCAGTCAATGCGATTGCTCTGTCCCACCAGGGAGCCAGGCCAGGCGCCGCGACATGCGCGAGATTACCAAGGCTGACAGCGGCAGAGAATTTGCCGTGGGAGTTGGCGATACTTTCGAGTTGCGATTGCCGGAAAATCCGACGACCGGCTATCGTTGGGAACCGTGTTCCACCACTGGTCCCACGCTGGAATTAGCCGAGTGTTCCTTTGCGGTATCGAGCGAGGCGCTCGGCGCCGGCGGCGTGCGGCGCTGGATCTTCCGTGCCGCGCTGGCAGGTGTCGTGCGACTGGAGTTCGAGCAGCGGCGTAGCTGGCAACGCCAAGCGGTTGACCGGTTTGATGTCACTGTCCGCGTACAATCGGGTTGACTGGCGTCCACCGGGCCACCTGCCGGATTTGCGGCGGCCGCTCGATTGGTTACTCTACCAGGCGGATCGTCCAGAAGTCGGCCGACAGATTATCATCCAGGAGATAGGCGTAGGGCATATAGAAATATCCAGCATCGCCCCATCCGGCGCCCCAGGAATTGCGGCAGATGAACATTCCTTCGTCGTCATCGTAGCCGACAGCCAAAACCGCATGGCCGCCGACGACCCGTTCGCCCGGGGTCGGCATGGGGACGTTGCCGGTGCTGGCCACGTCTTCGGACTCGAAGCTTTCATATACCGTAAAGCCAAAGATGAATGGATAGCCCGAAGAGAGGCAGCCCTTCATGTCGACGAGGTTCTGATTGACCGATTGATATTGCAAGGCCTTGTGCTGGACCGCATCGTCATAGCAGGACTGCGGCGGCTGCGTCGCGGCCTTGGCGCCCGGCGGAAATAGTCCGGTGCTGGGATCCGCCGGGGTATCGTCATAGGGCCACTCGCTCTCTGGACAGTCTCCCTGGCTTGCGACGCACTTGATGCCGTCGCGAATGTAGGCGCCGGAATCGGAGGCCACCGTGCCCTCGATGGCGCGTTCGTTGTAGTAGATGAACAGCCGCGATGGCGTGAAGGCGGTCTGCCCTTGCTTCATCATCTCGAATTCGAGCGCACCGGCGATCGCGTTTGCCGTGCAGCTACCGATGCGTCCCTGGTCGTAGACCTCCGGGCACTGAGCGCGCAGATCGACGCTTGGCGAGATTTTTGCCAACGCGTGCGGCGGAACCGCGTAGGTGTGGTCGCGCTGATCCGGCAGGTCCGGCTTCCAGCCATAGCGCGCGATCTTGCGTGTCGTTCCGGTAAAGCCGGCGGGACGCGCTCCGCGCGAAGCGGGCTTGCTTGGCACTTTTCCTCTTTTGATCGCCATCGCTCTTGCTCCTTGGCCGTGGTCATAGTTGCTGCCAAAGTCGAGATTTTGTCGATTAAGTTTGATCCGCCGGGTCTGCTACCACCCTCAGCCAAATTAGAGGCCAAATTAGACTTAATCGACGGCTTGCCGTGTGACCCGCATCACCTGACGCTGAACATCAGGACGCGCCGCGTCGGGCGCTCTTGGACTGCCTGCGGGATCGTGCAAAGCACGGGGTAGAGGACGGGAGCAGTCAGAATCGGGGTTCATTGCTGCTGGCCCGTCTCACCCCGTGTCGGCGCTGGCCGGGAACGGATCGGCACTCGACAGGCTACGTCGGAAAAAAGACAGTTCGCAGTCTTTTCCGCAGTACCTGACGCCGCGACGAGCCTCATCCCCACATCACCTTAACGGCCTGCCGTACCTGCCGCTCTTGCCTCCGGTCCGGCTTCCTGCGCCAGCGACGCGGGAAGCCCAACGCACGAAACGGGCGACAGGGTGGGGCCAGAGTTGTTGAATATGCCGTCAACTCTGCCGTTACAGCTCAGGAACCAACTTCCGCCAGGAGTTCCATCAAGAATGCAGTTCGAGTGCCCTGCAAAAAAGTTGGCGGTTTTCTGCGTGCCGTGAATTCCAAGCCGGGTCACGGTGGTGCTGCCTGAGTCGAGTTCTAAACTTCCTACGACGGGAAGCGTGTAAAAGCCATGCGCAATCCAGTTACCTGACACGACTGCATGGGAGCCCCCAGTGGACGGCTCCACAAAAGTAGTTTGACTGAGCCTGAGAACATCGACAAACGGATTTAACCTGTAACATACCTCCGCTTGCGCAGTGCCGATTGCGAGACCGAATAAAGCTAATGGTATTGAGAAAAATGTAGCATTGTGCATGTTTCCCTCCTCTCTTGAACAGAGGACTTTGAGGACTTTGCTAACACCGCCATAGTTGCAGATGTTCGGCGATCCGAGTGTGAGGAAGATCACGCTGCTGCACAAAATTTTAGCGTTGGAGTAAACTGCGACAACACTGCCGCGATATCGTAACGACGTCATGGCCCATGAACTTGAAGAAAGCAGGCGCGTCTCGCGCGGCCGCAGCCGCATCCCTGTTCCTGCTGGATTGCAGGCCGGCTTAAAAGGTCCTAATTAACGAGATGCGAATTATGAGAAAGTTACTTATTGCCATTACGGATAGGCGCCGTTTTGGCTATTCGTTGGCGGAATTAAGCTGTCCGGCACCGTGTCGACAGAATAGCGACAACACAGTAATTGCACTTACGCTTCTTACGGCACGCCCCCACCCTCACCGTTCCCACAGAGTAGGGAGTCGTGCCGCCTATCACGAGTTCGAAGCCTCAGCCTGAGAAATCAAAAATCCGGCTTATCCGCGTGGGGAATCGGAAACAGGTTCTTGCCGAAATGGTCGCCGTTGTTCTCGGCGCAGACCGTCTCCAGCATGGGATTCCTTACCTTGCGCCAGCGCTGGACCATGTAAAGCGGCTCGTTGAACGCATCGGGGTCCTCGACCGTTACCAGCGCTTCCAGGCGGTTGCCGTCGGCGCTCAGCTTGTAGCGCTCGACCACGTGTTCTTTCTCGGTGTGCGGCGTGCGGTACCAGTCGAGAAAGCTCAAGTGTGCGGAGAGCCCGATGGTGTCGACCACCAGGGCGCCGTCGCTTTCGTAATGGCCGATCGACTCGCCGAACCATGATGGCTTGACGGTCTCGGAATGTTTGTCGGTCAGGTAGATGCGGCGCACCATGTGGTCGCGCTGCCAGATCATCCACACTTCATCCGGCTTCTGGATGAAATAGAACGGCTCAGCCGGAGTCAGCAATTGGCCGGGAACGCCGCCTGGATAGCAGACCGATTGAGCCGCAAAGGGAAGGCCACGCTTGCCGCTCAGCACCTCCTCGTTCGACTCCTCCATCTGTTTGGCGGCCCACGGCTTGAGCACCGGATCTTTGATGTTGCCGATGTCCGGCGTCACCTGGCCGGGGCCGTCCAAATTGCCGTGATACGGATGGGCAGGATCCTGGCGGATCGGCCCGCGGCCCAATCCCGGCGGTGGGTCGAACCAGTGGACGCCGAAAGCGAGCCAGGCGAATTCAATCGACCCCAGATTGGGAATTCCGGCGGCTGCCGGGGGCTCGGCGCGAGCGACCGGCGGCGCCGTCCATAGCGCGACGCTCGCCCACAATGCTGCGCCGGCAGCGATTGGAATGCGGGACGCCCTTCGATTGCAATGGATGGTGAATGCGAGCTTCAACATCAGCGTGCCTCCTCCCAGGCGATTATTGAACCAAATACGCTCCTGCCTGCCGGAGCGCAGGGCGGATCAGCGAAGCGCAATCCGCCGCCACCCTGCGCGGATCAGCTACCGCGGTCTTTTCCCCGGCCGACGATAGGCTCCGCAATGCGCCGGCCCGCTGCGCAATGCGCTTCGCCATTGCGCGCTGCGCCAACGGGGAGGCGTCACCAGATGCGGACGCGATCCTCCGGCTTGAGATAGAGCTTGTCGCCAGGCTTAACCCCAAACGCATCGTACCAGGCGTCCACGTTGCGCAGCGGGCCGTCAACCCGAAACCGCGCCGGCGAATGGCTGTCGCTCGTGATCTGCTGCTTCAGCGCGTCCGGGCGGGACTTGGTCCGCCAGACCTGCGCCCAGCCGAGGAAGACGCGCTGGTCGCCCGTATAGCCGTCGAGCACCGGAGCGGGCGCACCATTAAGCGACGCCCGATAGGCGTCGAGGGCAAGCAGGACGCCGCCGAGGTCGGCGATGTTTTCGCCCATGGTCTGAGCGCCCTTCACATTCACGCCGGGCGCGACTGCGTAGGCGTCGTACTGGGCGCCATACTTTGCGGCCTCCGCCTTGAATTTGGCCGCGTCGGCCGGCTGCCACCAGTCGGTGAGCACGCCGTGACCATCTGACTTGCGGCCTTGATCGTCGAAAGCGTGGGTCATCTCGTGACCGATGACCCCGCCGATGCCTCCGTAGTTGATTGCCATATCGGCGTTCGGGTCGAAGAACGGCGGCTGCAGGATGCCGGCCGGGAACACGATTTCGTTGCGGGTCGGCTGGTAATAGGCGTTCACGACCTGGGGCGTCGTGCTCCACTCCGCGCGGTCGACCGGCTTGTCGAGCTTGGCCACCGCGTAAGCCCACCGGAATGCCGTCGCGCGGCGGACATTGCCGACGAGATCCGCAGGGTCGATCTTCAGCGTCGTGTAATCGCGCCACTTGTCCGGATAGCCAATCTTGACCCCGAAGAGAGCGAGCTTTTCGAGCGCCCTCGCTTTGGTCTCGGGCGTCATCCAGGACAGGTTTTCGATCCGGCTGCGCAGCGCCCGTTTTAACTGATCGACCAGTTCCTCCATCTTGGCCTTGGAGTCCGCCGGAAAGTGGCGCGCAACATATTCCCTCCCAACCACTTCGCCGAGCGAGCTGCCGATCAGCTGTGTGGCGCGCCGCCAGCGCGGCTGCTCCTGCGCCTGACCGACCAGCGCTTTGCCGCGGAATTCGAACCGCGCCGTAACGAATCGCGCCGAAAGATACGGCGCCGCCTGGTCGACGACGCGGAACGCTTGCCACGCCTGCAGGGTCTCAAGCGAAGTCTCATCGAAGATCTTCGCGAGCTTGGGAAAGGCGGTCTTCTGGCGAACGATGATGCTGTGCGCTCCGCCTGCGTCGGCGGCCGCGAGCCAGGCGGACCACGCGAAGCCCGGCGCAAGGGCATCGAGTTCCGCCAGCGTCAACGGGTTATAGGTCTTATCGCGATCGCGGCTCTCGGCGCGGCTCCAGCTCGCCTCTGCAACTCGGGTTTCAAAGGCAACGACGTCATCGGCGCGCTGCTGCGGCTGCGCCCAGCCGACCATGCCGAGCAGGCGCGCAACATAGTCCCGGTACTTTGTCTTCTTGTCCCGGAAAGCGTCTCGCAAGTAATAATCGCGATCCGGAAGCCCCAAGCCGCCTTGCGAGGCGTGCAGGGTATTGCGGGTTGGATCTTTTTCGTCCTCGTCCACTGCGATGTTGAACAAGCCGGCGCCGAAACCGTTCTTCGAACGCCCCATCAGGACCGCGATGTCAGTCTTGCTCCGGGCGTTAAGGATTTCCGCAAGATCGCCGGCGATCGGCGCGAGATCGAGCTGCTCTATGCGCTGTTCATCCATGAACGCATTGTAGAGTGCGCCGATCTTGCCGACGTCAGTGTCAGGAGACGCACCCGATTTCGCCGCCTCCTCGACAATTGCGCGCAGGCGCGCCTGCGTCTTGTCGGTCAGCGCATCGAAGGTGCCGTAGCGCGCTTTGTCCGCCGGGATCACGGTGCGGGCATCCCATGCCCCATTGGCGAAATCGAAGAAGCTGTCGCCAGGATTGACCCTCCGATCAACCCCGGAGGCATCGAAGCCCCAGCGGCCGTAGGAGGCGCTTTCTTGGGCGTGGGAGAAGCCCGTGCAGCATAAAATGACAAGCGCGATGGAGAGAGCGGCGCCGCTTAGCATGTTCTATGTCACCAGACTTGTAGGATGGCAAAGGCGCGCTCATCGAAATCGGCCATTGGCGATTTCGACACATTTTGGCGCCGAAGTGCGGTAAGCCCGACTTCGGTGCGCCGTGCCTACCAGGCTGCAGGCTGGGTGGGCACGCTTCGCTCTGAGCTTGTCGAAGCGCGCCCATCCTACGACGTTTCCACATGACGAATATGCCTAAATCCGATCCGGATACGGCAAGATGAAATTGTCCCGGTTCGGCATTTTCACCTGCGGCAAAGTCTTTGCGTCCATCACGTCGTTCTCGCCGATCAGCTTGTTGAGGGCGAGGATGTAGGCGGTGAGCGCATAGACCTCGTTATCCGAGAGGGAACGCGGCGCGTTGTAGGGCATTGCGCGCCGTATGTAGTCGAACACCGTTGTCGCATAAGCGTAATAGTTGGCGATTGTCTTCGCTGTCTCGATGCCGTTGGTGAGCGGCGCGCCGCCGACCAGCGGCCCGGCGCCGGGTGCGCCGCCGCCCTTGCCGCCTTCGGCATGGCAGGCCACGCACTTCTCCGCGTAGATTCTTGCGCCTTGCGCCGGCGTGCCGCTGCCCGGCGGCAGATTGGTTCCGTCCGGCAATACGGAGATGTCCCACGCCTTGATGTCCGCCTCGGAGACAGGCTTGCCGAGATTCGGCGATTGGCTGCCGGGGCTTTGCGCGAAGCTGGCGCCGGTCAGCAATGCCAGGGCCACAGCGAAGGCCAACAATGGCTTACGCATAGACATGCTTGATCTCCCCTTTGCTGTCGACGGCCCAACTGGTGATGCTGTTGTAGTGCTGGTTCGGGAAAAGCAGGGGGCTCGCAAGGGGCTGCTTGGTCTCGCCCCGCGCCGCCACAAACTCGGCGCGCAGCGGCTGCACGTTCCCGGCCTCGTCCCAGGCGCGGCTTTGCAGGATCGCAGGCTGGCCATCCCAGCGCCACGGCATCTGGAAGCGGGTGAACGCCTTGTCGAGGACGGGCGCCTGCAGCGCGGCTTCGCCCCAGCTCTTGCCGCCATCCGCCGACACCAGGACCTTGGCGATCCGCCCGGCGCCGGAATAGGCGACGCCCGAAATGGTGTAGTAGCCCGGCTCCTTGAGGTGATGGCCGAACGACGGGTGAGTGATGAAGCTCTTCACCTCCATCAGGAAGTGGAACCGCCACGTTTTGCCGCCCGGGAGAATCTGCGAGTAGTTCTTGGTCTCGAAATAAGTATAGGCCGGCTGATCGATCGCCTTGAGGCGGCGCAGGAACTTGACGTTCATGTTGCCCTGATAGCCGGGCACGAGAAGGCGCATCGGATAGCCGTTGCCGGGCATCAGATGTTCGCCGTTCTGGTAGATCGCGACGAGCGCATCGTCGTAGGCCTTCTTGACCGGAATGCTGCGGTCGAGGAACTGGGCGTCAGCGCCCTCGGCGATGAGCCACTTCGCCCGCGGATCGATGCCGGCTTCGTCGAGCAGCGTCGACAGCCTGACGCCTGTCCATTCGGCATTTGAGACCAAACCATGCAAAGCCTGGGCTGTGACCTGCAGTGGCTGGTTCGAAAACATCGGGGCCGAGTTGCCGGCGCATTCCACGAATGCCATGCGGGTGACGAGCGGGTAGCGCGAAAGCTGCTCCAGCGTGAATTCGAGCGGCTGGCGCACCATGCCATGAATGACGAGCTTGTGTTTGGCCGGGTCGATATCGGGCACGCCGCAATGATTGATGGAAAAGTGCAGGCCGTTGGGCGTGACCGTGCCGTTGAGCAGATGATGAGGCGTGCGCGCGTGCGAGTTGCGGAATTCGCCTTGCGGGTTGCTGAGCGAGCGCACGACGTCCTTTTCATACTTCGAGGCCGTCTGCACCGGCGGCATGATCGAGCCGAATTCCAGGCTCCATTGCTCGTCCTTGAGCGGTTCGGCCGCGGCGCCCGTAACGGTTCCGGCCGCTCCCATGGCGCCGGCGACCGCGATGCCCTTGCCAAGCAAGGCGCGGCGGTCAATCAGGCCGTTACCGGCCACCAGATCGAGCGAGGGGGTACGCCCTCGGCGATAGGTTGTACTCATGAGGTCCTCCCTGACGGAGGAGCGCCATATGCGCCCCTCGCATCCGAATGCCATATGCTGCGCCTCAGCGCTCTGGTTGTCCAGACCGAGCCAGATCGTTAGACAACCGATGGGGCAGCGCGCGCCAGCAAACGATGATGGCGCGCATGGTTCATGGCTCAGTTCGCCTGTCTCTGCATTTTTCGCCAGCACTCGACAGGATGAGATTGCGAAAGCCGTCGATGGTTGCGCTCCAGCCCGGCGGGATCGCGGTGGTGGCGTCGAACTGCTCCACGATAGCGGGGCCCATCAACATGGCGCCCGGATCAAGCCGGTCGCGCTCGTAGATCGCCGTCATGACTGCGTGCGTGCCGTCGAACCAGACTTCGCGCTCGCCCTTGCGGGCGTCCCCGGCAGGCGCGGGCGACGACGATGCCTCCTCGCGCTGTTCGAATTTCGGCACTTCGACGCGCAGGCGCAGTCGATAGCTCACGATCTCCACCGGCCGGTCCTTCGCGTTATGACCGTGAATCTGGGCGTGGCGCTCGTCAAACCGCGCCCGCGCGGCAGCGAGCGTGGCGGCGCACACGCGCCCGTCAAACAGACCGTCGAGCGGCGTGCGCAGCTCGTAACCCTGGCCCGCATACCGCAGATCCAGTTCGCGCGAATAATGGGCGCACGCCGCATCCAACCCCTCGGTCTCGATGTCGGCGCGCGCTTTCGCCTCAAGAGCTGCGAACATCCGCTCAACATGATCCGCGTCGACCTGCAGTAGCGGCTTCAGCTCCGAGCGCATGTAGTCGTGTACCACGTCGGTTGAGATGAGCCCCAGCGCCGAGAATGCGCCGGGCCGCGGCGGCACCAGGATGTGCGTCATGCCGAGTTCCCCGGCGACGGCAGCGGCATGGACTGCGCCGGCGCCGCCGAACGGAAGCAGCGTGAATGCGGTGAGATCGACGCCGCGCTTCGCCGCCAACACGCGCACTTCATCCGCCATCCGGATATCGACGATACGGCGGACGCCTGCCGCGGCTTCGCGCACGCCCATGCGCAGCGGAGCCGCAACGTGTTTCTGCAAGGCTTTGTGCGCCGCGCCGATGTCGAGCTTTTGCACGCCGCCTAGGAAATAATCCGGATTGAGAAAGCCGCAGATGAGATCAGCGTCGGTCACGGTCGGCTGGGTGCCGCCGCGGCCATAGCAGGCGGGCCCCGGATCGGCGCCGGCGCTTGTCGGCCCGACGGTGAGGAATCCGCTGCTATCGACCGCCGCGATGGAGCCGCCGCCGGCCGAGATCGTGGCGAGATCGAGCGCCGGCACGTCAACCTGGCGGCGAGCGATCACGGCTTCGGTGACCTCGAGCGGCGCGCCTCCCTCGATGAATGCAATGTCCGCGCTGGTGCCTCCCATGTCGAGGGTGACGAGGCCGCCCCGCGGCACGCCTCCCCACCCCGCCCCTCCCCCACAAGGGGGGAGGGAGAAGGAGGAAGAGAGGGCGCGCGCCAGACGCGCCGCAGCCTGCGCGCCGGCCGCCGGCCCGGAGAGCAGCGTGTGCACCGTTTTGCCCCCGGCAATCGCGGCTGCGAACGGCATTACGCCGCCGTTCGACTGCATCAGAAAACGCTGGCGGGTGCGAATGCCGATTGCGTCGAGGCCACGGTTGAGATCGTCGAGGTAGCGCACCAGCACCGGCTCCAGATAGGCGTTCACCAGCGTGGTCGAGAGCCGCGGCCATTCGCGCACCCGCGGCAGCACATCGCTGGACAACGACACGTGGACGCCGGGAAACTCGGACATGACGATCGCGCGGGTCTCCTGCTCGTGCGCCGGGTTCATGAAGGAGAACAGGTAACACGCCGCGATGGCCTGCACGCGCGCGGCCTTGAGTTGCCGGGCGGCGCGCCGCACCTCGTCGCAATCGAGCGGAATCAGCACGTTGCCCAGATAGTCCGTGCGCTCGGCGATCTCGCGCGTGAGGCTCTGCGGCGCGATCGGCGCAGGCTTCTGGTAGAAGTAATCGAACAAATTGCCGTCGCGGGCTTGATTCTGGATTTCCTGGACGGCGCGGTAGCCCTTGGTGATCAAGAGCCCCACCTTGGCCCCGCGCATCTCCAACAGCGCATTGGTGGTGATGGTGGTGCCGTGGGCGAAGAAATCGATTTCCGCCGGATCGACGCCCGCCTTGATGAGATTGGCAATACCATTGAGCACGCCCGCGGCCGGGTTGCCCGGCGTGCTCGCCACTTTCTCCACCCGCAGCGCGCCGGTGGTCACGTCATGCAGGACGAGGTCAGTATGGGTGCCGCCCACATCGACGCCGATCCGGTAGCGCGGCATTACCGGGCCTTCTCCCCGACCATCATGGCGCTCACACCGCCGTCGACAAAGAGCATATTGCCGTCGATGAATTCCGAGTCCTCCGAGACCAGGAACAGCACCGCGCGGGCCATGTCGAGCGGCACGCCGGGCCGCCCAACCAGGTTAACGACCGGACGCGTCGGATCGAACTCATCCTTGCCCACCGGCGAGCCGATCTTGTTCGGCACTACGCCGTTGACCCTTATCTTGTAGGGCGCGAGCTGCACCGCCATCGCGCGGGTGAGGTTTGCGACCCCGCCCTTAGCGGCAGCATAGGCCACCGCGCGCGAGCGGCCGAAAAATCCTGACGTGGAGCCGATATTGACGATCTTGCCACCCGAGCCCTGGGCGACCATCCGGCGCGCCACCTGCTGGCTCATCAGGAACGGCCCGGTGAGCGTCACCGCAATCACCGCATCCCACTGCTCCCTGGTGATGTCGAGAAGGCTCTTGTTGTCCGAGATGGCGGCATTGTTGATCAGGATGTCGATGCGCCCCCAGCGGTCGACGACGGCGGCGACGACACGGGCGATATCGGCCTCCGACGCCACATCGGCAACGAACGCCGACGCCTCGCCGCCGGCTTTCGTGATCTCCGCCGCAACCTTATCGCCGCGGCCCTTGTCGAGGTCGAGCACCGCCACCTTGGCGCCTTCAGCAGCCAATGTCTTTGCGATCGCCTCGCCGATATTGCGGCCGGCGCCGGTGACGATCGCGACCTGGTTGGCAAGCTTCATCATTCGATCCTGTTCAAAAAGCGCGGTGGGCCGCGCTGCCGCCGTCTTAACACGGACGCGAATAGTCGCCAATGACAGCCGGATAATGCCCCGCAAAAGGCGGACGGGAACGCACCCGCTAGCGCCTCCTGAGTGTTTCCGAAGGGCTCTCGCCAAAGCGCCTGCGGTATTCGACAGCGAAGCGGCCTAGATGACCGAAGCCCCAACGAGTTGCGATTTCAGTGACGCTCCCTGCTTCTGCATTAAGTAGCTCCTGCCGGGCCCTTTCAAACCGCAAGTTCCAAGTTCCGCAGATATTGCATCGGCGAGGGCGAGCGCAAATGAACCTCGGCGAGAAGCGCGTTCACGAGCTGATTGGTGCGATCTACGACGGCATGGCCGATCCCACGTTATGGCAGCAGGCGCTTGTGCAATTGAGCGACGCCACGCGCTCGGTGGGCGCGATGCTGGTCTCCATGGATCTTGTGGATCGCAAGCAGAGTCGGTACGCGCTCGGCCGTCTCGATCCCGGGCTGACGCAACTCTTTCTCACCCGTCACGCGAGGGATTCGCTGTGGTCGCAGGTGGCAGAGCACACGCCTGCCGGTGCAATCTTCGCGGTGGACGCTGTACCTCCGCGAGATCTGGTCAAGACGGAGTTTTACAGCGAGATGCTTCAGCCGCAGCAAATCCTGCCTTGCGGGGCCACAAACCTGGCAAGGGACGCCGCGGAGAGATGGTGCGGCCTCGACCGCGCGCCCTTTGAATATCCCCTGTTTGGCGCCGGCGCACGTATGCGCCCGGGCGCGCTCCTGGGCCACCAGATGGTCAAGATTGCTCTCGCCATCGCATAGAACTGGTGCCGCACGCGCGCATCGCCCGCCGGGCGGCGATCACACTCCGTCCACACCCGGCCGTGCCCATCATATTGCGCGACAAAGCGGCCCCGGCGCCTGGCCACGCCGCTGGTCGGCTCGATCCACGAGCCGGTCGATTTGCCAGCCGCGCCTTGAGCAGGCTGGGGCCAAGCTAAGCTAGCAGCCCGACCGCCCCTTACTTAAGCTAGGGAGGGGCCTTGCGGCACGGATTGGCGGCACGAGCCGCCCTCCCTGCAAGCAAGGGAGGGAAGTTCGCTCCGCCTCCGCCCAATAATTGAAGCGCTATTTCGCGCAAAAGCATACGCTGCGCTTATCCGCCCCACGCGCCCTACGCCGTCAAGCTTTTGGCCGTGAAACCCGCATGGTAGAAGCAGCGACCCTTACTGCGGCCCCAACCCAGCATGTCCGCCGAGTCTCAGATCCTCACCTACGTATCGCCGCACGACCCATGGTGGAAGCGCTGGGCGATGCACGCAGTTGAAGATCTCTCGGGGAGGCGCCGATTGTTGCCGATCTACCGTGCCTGGCGCACGGAGGTCGCCGGCAAAAGCCCGCTCATGATGAATGAGCTGCTTGGTATGATCGGGACGACGCTCGAGATCAACAGCGGCGCCCCCGATGCCGGCCGTTGGCCGGTCGCCGTGCCGCGCGAAATGCCCCTGGTGATTGTGGCCAATCATCCGTTCGGCATCGGCGACGGCATTGCGATACTGGCGCTCGCCGAACAACTCGGCCGTCCCTGTCGCATCCTCGCCCACAGCGACCTGCTGAAGGTGCCGGAGATCCGCCATCTCGCGCTGCCGATCGATTTCTCCGGGAGCCGGGACGCAATCAAGACAAACGTCGAATCCCGCAACGCGGCGCGACGCCTGTTGCGGGAGGGCGTAACGATCGTCGTGTTCCCGGCGGGCGGGGTTGCGACCGCAGACGATCCTGCCGGCAAGGCGGAGGAACTGCCGTGGAAGACGTTCACCGCCCGGCTGATCCAGCAGGCGCAAGCCGCGGTGCTCCCGGTCTATTTCGAGGGGCAGAACAGCCTGCTATTTCATTTCGTGAGCCGCTACAGCGTGACAATGCGGCTGGCGCTCCTGGTCTCCGAATTGCGAAACTTTGTCGGCGCGACCGTCCGGGTCCACGTAGGCGCCATGGTGCCGTTCGCTGAACTTGCATCGAGGGCCGATCGGCAGGCCCTGACCGCGGAGCTCTATGCGCGGGTCCATCAGCTGGCACCGGGTTCGCGGCATCTCCCGCTGGATCAGCTACGGCAACGGCCTCCCCATGAGCGACGGCGGTATCCGTGGGACCCGCCGCTGGAGCCGGCTGCGAACGCAGAGGCATGAGCCCGAAGGATGGGTTTCGCTATCGCTCAACCGCCCTACCTGGACTCCATCAGCCGCAGCAGGCTGTCAGCCTCAGGAACAATTCGGGATCCAAGCCTCGGCCCAAAAAGATCCGGCGCGAGTTGCTTCACATGACGCACGCCAAAATACAAGTCGTCTATGACACTCAGCGTGCCCGACGAACGCGAGCCCGCTTGCCCAAATGCGCCGCCCGTAATCCTGAGCCTGGCCCCGTTTCTATCGATGAGGCCGTAGCTCGCTTTGCTGATTCGAAAAGCCTCGGTGACGAGATAAATATCACTCTTTTGAATTTCGAGTGGGGCAGGACGTGAAAAGCGGCCAACCCGCGATCACTCGCGGCCTTGATCGCTTGGATGCTCTTTGTCGCGGGCG
>JAJPKK010000074.1 GCA_021323775.1 Hyphomicrobiales bacterium | reverse complement strand
CTCGCCCTGCTGCTCGATCGCGAGGCCACTTACCGCCGCGACAGAAGGCTTCGCGCACGCTTGCGCTACGCCAGACTGCGCCACCAGGCCGCTATCGAGGATGTCGACTACCGCGCTACGCGTGGGCTCGATCGCGCGCTGTTCAACAAGCTCGTCGAAGGAGTGAAGCCGCGCAGGTTGCCGAGGTCGGCCGCGTCCTCGGGGGCGACAATGAAGCGGAACTGGTGCCGGTCATCCCGCCCGCGCGCCAGGAAGGCGCGGCTGTCCGTCTCGTCCTCCAGCGCCGAATAAGCATGGCCCTTCTCGCCGTCGCGCGTCACACCGTCCCGCTCCAGATAGCGCAGGTGTGCGTCGGCAGCCTTGCTGGCGTGCCCCGGCAGCTTCGGGCCGGCGGCCTTGTGCTGGTTGCGCTGGGGACTGAACTTGACGACCCGGGCCTTGACGACAACCCGCCGCGCCCGGAACCGCCCCGCGGAATCCCGCTGCCAGCCACCGCCATCCCTGGGGAAGGACAGCTTGGCGCCGCGGCCGCGGGCGTTGAACCGCCCGCTTCTCTTACCGGCCGAACTGCCAATCCGGTTGGGGTTGCCGCCCGCCTTGCGGATTGCGGACTCGACCTGCTTCAGGAAGGGCCGGAAGCGCGTGTCGGCGGCTCCGGCGCGACTGCGAGCACGGCCGAGGCGGACGCGGAAATCATCTGAGGAGCCGCGGGCCATCGCGAGACGATTTGTGCGATGACTTTCGCCGCATCAAGCAGCTTCGCGATCACATCGCGGCGCTGCGCACGAATGCCTGCGCCGGCGCAGAAACGGCGGTGCGGCCGGAGCTTCAGCTCGCGACGAGTGCCGGTCTCTCAGTTGAAATCGAAAGACAATCACCCTGAGGCGGCACCATGTGCACTTCGCAAAGTGCCGATTTGGTGCCGTTATGACGAACAAAACTGAATGTGCAGACAGACACCTGGCCACCAGGCCTCGCACCGAGCCAGCGCGAACGCCAGTTCGCTTTATCTTGCCCTCCCTGGTCGGTACCCGGTCTGCGTCCTGCTCGCACCGTCAAATCCACGACAATGCGCGATATGTTTCAAGCCAAGGCGAAACGAGCGCCGCCTCACTCAGCCAGCAAGACCGCTGATGCGTTTGCTCCGGAAGAGGCTCAGAGACGGTCGAGCGAGCGTTCAGCGTGCGGGAATCGTGCAGCTAACTGGCTGCCTCGAATGTTCAGCGTTGCGTCCTTGAACGCGTGCAGTAAAAGCAAAACCAACGCGGTTGACTGACAAGTGCTCCGGCGACATCGACGTGCGGCGAAAACCGATCGCGTGGGATGCAGTGCAGGATCAGCCGGCAATGCAAAAAGCAGTCCGCATCCAGTGAGCAGAGTGAGTCATATATCGGCTGCGCGTGACGCGGCGCTGAGGCAGCCCGATAAGAAGATAGTGCGGCCTATGCTTGCGGAGCAGGAAGCCCGGCGGCAAATGGCGGGATTGCAGCTCCATTCTTGGACTTCAGTGCTGTCGTTGTGCGGATAGTCCGACTCACGGTATGGTGCGCGCGATTCAAACGCTTGAGTGCGGCGCCGCTGCACTGCCTACAACCGCTTCTCCTGCGCCGACACACAGGTGCCAGCATAGCGATCGATACCGACCGAATCGATGACTGCGTGCTTGCGCTGCTTCTGCTGGGGCGGCACGACGCGCAACGGGTTTGGAAGTCGTTCGACTGGGACGCGATGGATCGACTGCATAAGAAGGGCCTGATCTCGGATCCCGTCGGGCGCGCCAAATCGGTAGTTTTGACAAACGAAGGGCTGGAGAAGGCCGAGCGACTGTTTCGGGATTTGTTTGAGACAAACTCGTGAGCGGTGTCTGAAGAGCATGCACCTGATTTGCCGGTTCGTATCGAGATGAATGCGCCTCCGAAGACAAGGGAGGTCGCTAAGCGGCCCGTGACGAAGGAGACGATCCGCGCGCTTGCGAGCGCCGAATCCTTTGCCCGCGGTCAGAGCTATCTTGATGACGGAGCCGTTTCTGATCTCGTTCAACGCGGCGACCGATTGACAGCGGATGTGGATGGCAGCGAGTTCGAGCCTACCAAGTCTCGGTCCGACTGCACGACGGCGGCGTTGCAGACGCGCATTGTACCTGCCCCTATGATTGGGGCGGATATTGTAAGCATATTGTCGCCGTTCTGCTGAAATTCGCGGACAAGAAGACGCGCGTCATCGAACGCAAGCCCATTTCGGAGCTGCTTCGTGGGCTCGATCAGACGCGATTGATTGAGCTGCTGGAGAAGCGTGCCGAGAGCGATCCGAGCCTCCCGGCTTGGATCGAGACTGAGCTGGCAACCGCGATTCCTGCGCCGCGCAGCACGACGTGCGGTGGGCGACGAACCCCAGTCGATCCTGCGCCTGTAGGCGACCAGGCCCGCGCGCTGCTCGCTGCGCGCAATCGGCGGGGACGCTACTGGGACGGCTATCGGTCGTCCGGCGACATTGAGGAACTGCGGCGGCTGGTCGAAAAGGCCGTCCCGTTTCTTGAGGCTGGAGATGGCACCAACGCGCTGCGGATCCTCGAGCCGATCGCCGAAGCCTTTGTGGACGATTGGCTCAATCACTCCTGTGGCTCCGACGAGCACCTGTACGAACTCTTCGCCGACCTCGGCCGGCTCATGGCGGAAGCGGCGCTGATGAGCGACCTTGATGCCGATGAGCGCGACGCCTTCGCGGAGACGCTTGAGGAATGGCAGGGCCGCCTTGAGGAGTATGGTGTCGACGATGGCTTTCACGTCGCCATACGAGCGCTCCGCCGGCGTAGTCGCGCAGCCAATGCGCCAGCGATAGGACGGCGGCAGCGCTAAAAGCCGCGAGAGCAGCATTCGAACGATCATGGCATTGACATCGGCCGAGAAGCAGCGGCGCTATCGCGGGCGTCATCTCGGTGTCCACGGCTCCAAGGAGCGCATCCAGCTCTTCGTCAGCGTGCAGACCAAAGCGCAACTCGGACGACTGGCACGCCACTACGGTTACACTATAACCAAGCTCATCGAGGATCTGGTCAAAGATGCCGAGCGGGCGATCCTCGACCGGCTCCCGATACGCCAGCACTCCACTTATCTAGACCGCCACCCGCAGCGCATGTCTACCCGCTCCAGGGCAAAATCCGGAAAAAAGCCGACAGGCTTCCGGCGGTGCCTCGTCGCAAGGTTACGGTGTAACCACAGCCGCGCGGGCTATGCCGTCTGAGCCACAAACCAAGCAGATACCCGACGTAAGCTCGGAATTGCAGCAAAATCACGCGTCGCGTAGCCCCTCAAAAGTCAGCTGCAGGTCAATCATGCGATCTGAAATCCCGGGTCAGTTGCAGAAACGCACGGGACGGCGCTCCATAGCTGACAAGCCTGACATCCAGATCGAATTCCGACGTCAACTCCAAGGCTCGCCGTATCGCGGCCTCGATCCATCTTTCGTCGTTGCCGAAAGCGCCGCCACCGAGACTGGTGAGAAGAACAATGTTCGACACGCCGCGCTGCCCATTCAACACGGCGGCCCACATCGTTGCTTCATAGGCGGCTTCTAGGACCAACGATGCAAACGGCTTCCAAAAGGGAGCAGGAACGGCGGTATATGCGACTGGAAGAGCGGAGCAGAAGGCCTGCGATACGCGCGGCCGTTTTTCGCCAACGGCCTCGGTGACTTCGACGTCCCAGTGCACTCCGATGCTCAACGTGCCGCGCAAGCGCTCCAATTCCGGCTCGTGGAGCGTGCCCAGATATCCGGCGATCGCATCCAGGCCATCCCGCGTGCACAGCGCGTAGCCGTTGCGCATCTTCCAAAGGCGATCGCCCGGCATTTTCAGAGCGCGGCTCAGCGCTCCTCCGAGATCGGCGAGCGCGTCGAGCTGATGCGCCGTCGTCTGCCCATGAGAGCCGGCGACCGGCACGAAGTAGTTGCGATAGATGGTCGCCGCACCCGCCGCGATCGCGCATGCCGGACCTTGCGTGCGGTCGTGCTCGTAGCGGGTGACGCCGTGTTCGGGCGTCACATTGTAGGACGTCATTTCGAGCAGGTTGAACTGGGATGCGACTTGAAACAGCGCTCCGGCGTACTCGCGCGAGCGATGTATTTCACGCACGTCGCCTTGGATCACGCTTGCCCTGAGGCGGCCCGGCAGCGCGCGTCCTGATTTTGCGCGATCGCGCAAAGCCTGTAACGATATCAGTTCAAGCTTCCCGATGCCGTGGCTCTTGCCGTTGACCAGCGATTTCAGCCGATCGCCTTCGACTGCGAGCTTTGCGCGCGTGTCGGCATAATCGGTTTCGCGAAAACCGGTCAGCCGTTCAAACCAGTCCGTCATCGGCTCCTCACGATCGCCGCGGCGCCGCCATGCGTTGCTTTCCATAAGGCGCTTAGGAAAGCCGCAGTAACTACTCACCCCCCCTGCGGCGTTGTGACTCGGGCCTGCGATGTTGAGCCGACTGCGGCGAGATGATTCACGCTCTCCATGCGGGAGAGCAAGAGCGATTCGCCGAGCAGTGATAGCGCCGATCTGGTTGCATCGTTGCTGG
>JAJPKK010000079.1 GCA_021323775.1 Hyphomicrobiales bacterium | reverse complement strand
TTTACGTCGGCGGCAATGCCCCCATCGCCACCGAGGCGCTGGCGCGCATCAAGCTGCTCTATGACATCGAGGCCGAGATCCGCGGCCTGCCGCCCGAACTGCGGCGAGCCGTGCGCCAGGAGAAGTCGAAGCCTGTCATCGAGGCGATGAAGCTCTGGTTCGAGGCGTGCTTCGCGAAGGTGTCCAAGGGCGGCAGGATCGCCGACGCGATCCGCTATGGCCTCAACCACTGGGACGGCCTCGTGCGCTTCCTCGACGACGGCCGCATCGAGATCGACTCCAACACGGTCGAGCGATCAATCCGCGGTATCGCAATGACCGATTCATTCTGCACCTCCTCCTCAAGTGTTTGAGAACATTGAGATCTGATTTTCCGGATCGACCCGACACGGGCGACCTTTTCGCTTGAGCGCAGCGATGACCTGCTCGCTTTCAAGGTCAGCCGCACGGATCTGGTGTGGTGCGCCAGGCATGATCTGTTCGCTGCTGAAGATGCCGGCTTTGACGAGCTTGCGAACTTGATGATGACTGACGCTGAGCTTTGTGGCCGCATCACGCAGTGTCAGCCATTCGCCGTTCTTGTCGGCGGAGAGGTAGCCGTGAATGCCATGCACGCGTCTCACGTCCCCCACACGCTTCGCCGTCCAGGTCTTGCCTTGACCAGTTGGCATTCCCATTCGGTTCAACGATGCGGCGATGTGCTCATCGGACCACCGGCCGGCCATGCTGCGCATGACGGCGAGCGCCTGCTCGGGCGTGTTACAGCCGTGTTCGCCGGTCCTTGGCTTGCGGACGCGCAGCTCGCTATGCTGGCCGCCTTTCCAGTGGATGACGAGCACGATCTCGCCGGCCCCCTCGTCGACGTCGGCGATGATCTCGGTGATCAGAGCCCGCACCAGTCGCTGGCGCGTTCGCATCGTTGTCTTCGGCGCGTTCCATGCCGCGGAGAGGTCATCGGCCAGGCCCGCGAGGTCGGGGCAGGCAGTGCTGGCACTCTGCTCATGCATTCCCTCGAGCCGCTGCCGGCACGCCTCGACACGTTGCAGCGCCGCCTCCCACGCCTTCTCCAGCTGCGCTGCGATCAGGCGATTGTCGGGGTCGCAAGCGGCATAGCGACGTTCCGCCAGCGATGCATCGTACTGTGCCTGCTGGAGCTCCAATTCGGCGATGTGGCGCCGGTCGTTACCCTCGTCCCTCAGCATGCGCTCGGCCTCCTGAGCCGCCTCGATCGCCATCGGGGCAACGGCGCGAAGCATCTCGGCGGCGATCGTCTCGTCGATGCGCCTGCCGCCAAAGCCGAAGCAGCGGCGCTGCCCGAGCTGCAGATTGGGCCTGTCACACCTGTAGACGGGCCGGGGATAGCGGCCGGCATAGACAACGTTGAGCCGGCGGCCACAACGCGCACAACAGATGAGGCCGGCCAGCAGCGCGCGCCCGCCCCGTCCGGACTTGGTGTCGCCCACCCTGCCGTAGGCGTTGGCGGCAAGCATCGTTTGGTTGCGTTCGTACTCCACCCAGCTGATGTAACCCTCGTGATGATCCTTGATGAACACCTCCCACGCGCCCATCGGCTTGTGGTGGCCATAACTCTTGCGCGCACGGCCATCGATGATCGACGTGCGCTTCTCGCTCTTGCCGTAGGCGTAGACGCCAGCGTAGAAGGGGTTCTTGAGGATCGAGATGACATTGCGATACCTGATCGGCCTCCACTCGAACGACGTCAATGCCCTGCCATTCGATGGGTAGGGGAAGTAGATGTTCTGCGACGCCATCCACAACAGCACTTGGCGGGCACTGCCGAGTTCGCGGAACTTCTCGAACACAAGCCTGATCACTTCCTGTAGCCGTCGATCCGGATCGAGGCCAAGACCGATGTGCCGGTCCCAGGTATAGCCGATCGGGGTCGAGATTCTCAGCTCACCGCGCTTCGCTTTCGATCGTGCCGCATCGTACATCCGCGAGCGGATGATCCCCAGCTCGAACTCGCTGATGCTGCCCTTCATACCAAGCAGCAAGCGGTCGTTCGGCTTGCACGGATCATACACGCCATCGAGGTCGATAACTCGAGCGTCCACCAATCCACACAGCTCCAGAAGATGGTGCCAGTCGCGGCCATTGCGAGCGAGCCGCGAGGCGTCGAGGCAGAGCACAGCACCGACCTGCCCGGCGCACAGAGCCGCGACCAATTGGTCGAAGCCTGGCCGATCTACGGCGCCACTCGCAGATCGACCAAGATCGTCGTCAATGATCTCCACGTCGGTGAAGCCGTGTCGCCGCGCGACATCGACAAGCTCGTACTGGCGCCGTTGGCTCTCAAGGTTCGATTGCACTTGCTGCGGCGTCGACTGACGGACATAGATGATCGCCTTGCGTCGCAGAACGGTTGCCGGAAGAAGCGCCTCATGCATGGTCATCGTCGGCCTCCCGCATCGTGACGCCGCTTGCCTCGAGCAGCAGATGAGCCAACGACCTGAGTGCTGCCTGACGCTCCGCCGGCGTCGTGCCCCGAAGCCGCACGTCGTCGAGAACGAGGTCGAGCTGGCGTGGGAGTGTCGGAGGTGGTGGCTCCAGGCTCGGAGCAAGTTCGGTCCTTCGTGCGAACGGTAGCTGCGATCCCATCCTGCGTCTCCTGCGTGGCGATGTTGCCGCCCGAGGAGAGCTGCCGCGATTCGCAGGCAACCAGTAGCTCATGCAATGCGCAGAGCGCGGCCAACGACGCCTGTGGTGCACCGACCTTGAGGCCGGCACAATAGACCGGGTCGACCTTCCACGCCGGCACGATCGTCACATCGCCCGGCGTCAGCTCGACGTGTACGAACTCGCCCGTCGCGCGCCGCTCGATCTGAATGGGGCGCGCGCTTCGCCCACACAGGGGATGCCAGCGATAGTGGATGGTGATATCCTGCCCGATATGGGCAGAATGACCGCGATGCGGCGCGACAATCAGGATGGGAGTAGCGCGACAATCAAGATGAGAGGGAATCGCCGGGGGTGTGAGCCCGGGAGGGCGTAGCCCGACGGGGGTCACACCCCCGGCGACGGCGCGATCCACAGGTGGATCGCGCCGTCTGGTGATCGCGGCCGGCTGGGTCATGCAAGTGGTTCTTCGACCGAGAGGAATCACTGCTTGCCCGGCCGACACGTAACCGATCGCCAGATGAGGCTCTACATGAAGTTCCGTCAGACCGATACGCCGCCGGTGGCCGCGGCCAAGGCGTCATTCAGCGCATCGACCGCCTACCGCCTGGAGAAAAACCCGCGGTTGCCGTCGCAGAACAAGGTCCCACGGGAACGGCGTCGACCGGATCCCTTGGCCGACGTATTTGACGCCGAGGTGGCGCCGATGTTGCAGGCCGCGCCACACCTTCGCGCGGTCGCCGTGTTCGACGAACTGATGCGCCGCCACCCCGAGCTTGGCGCCGGCATCCGCCGCACGCTGGAGCGCCGCATCCGGGCATGGCGCGCGGTCCACGGCGAGGAGCGGGAGGTCATGTTCCGGCAGGTGCATGAGCCGGGCCGGCTGGGCTTGTCGGATTTCACCGGCATGGGCGACGCCTCTATCACCATCGCGGGGGCGCCGCTCGATCATCGGCTCTACCACTTCCGCCTCGCCTATTCGGGCTTTGAGCACGCCCATGTAGTGCTCGGCGGCGAGAGCTTCGTGGCGCTGGCGGAGGGCCTGCAGAACGCGCTGTGGGCGCTCGGCGGCGCCCCGCGCGAGCACCGCACCGACAGCTTATCGGCAGCGTTCCGCAATCTCGACCGGCAGGCTCAGGACGACCTGACCCGCCGCTATGAGGAGCTGTGCGTCCACTACCGCATGACGCCGAGCCGCAACAATGTCGGCGTCGCGCACGAGAACGGCGCGATCGAAGGCCCGCATGGGCATCTCAAGCGGGCGATCGAGGATGCGCTGCTGATGCGCTCGTGCCGCGACTTCGACGATCTTGATGCCTATCGGCGCTTCATCGCCGAGATCGTCTCCCGCCGTAACGCCCGGCACGCCAAGCGCATCGATGTCGAGCGCACCGCACTGCAGCCGCTTCCCGATCGCCGCACCTGCGACTACGAGGAGGCCGTCGTGCGCGTGACCTTGTCGGGCGGCTTCACGCTGCGCAAGGTCTTCTACACGGTGCCGTCGCGCCTGATCGGCCACCAGCTGCGCGTGCGGCTCTACGACGAGCGGCTCGAGGTGTTCATCGGCGGAACGCAGCTGATGACGCTGCCGCGCGGCCGCGCCCGTCCCAGCGGCAAGCACGGCCATGTCGTGGACTATCGCCACGTCATCGCGTCGCTGCGCAAGAAGCCGATGGCGCTCCTCAACCTGGTCTATCGCGACCGGCTGTTTCCACGCGACGCCTATCGCCGCACGTTCGAACTCCTGCGCGAGCGACTTTCTGACCGGCAGGCCTGCCGCGCCATGGTCGACTTGCTGGCGCTGGCGCATGATCGCGCCTGCGAGGCGGAGCTGGCCGAACTGCTTGCCGCCGATCTTGCCATCGGCCGCTTGCCCGATGTCGCGGCCTTGCGGCAGCGCTTCGCGCCTGATCCCGCGCGTCTGCCCAACGTGGTCGTCGAGTTCGTCCCGCTGGCCGCTTACGAAGGCCTGCTCGACAACGCTCGCGGCGGAGACGCCGCATGAGCACGACAGAATCCGTCGACACGGCGCGCATCGCCCTGCTGCTCAACGAGTTGCGGCTCCCCACCATCAAGGCGGTGTGGCCGCGCTTCGCCGAGCAGGCCGACAAGGAGGGCTGGCCGGCCGCTCGCTTCCTCGCCACCATCGCCGAGCATGAGATCGCCGAGCGCGGCAGACGGCGCATCGAGCGCCATCTCGCCGATGCCCGCCTGCCGCCGGGAAAGACCCTCGACAGCTTCGACTTCGACGCCGTGCCGATGATCTCCAAGGCCCAGGTCATGGCCATCGTCGCCGGCGACAGCTGGCTCTCCAAGGGCGCCAATCTGCTGTTGTTTGGTCCGCCCGGCGGCGGCAAAAGCCACTTGGCGGCAGCCATCGGGCTTGCTCTCGTCGAGAACGGATGGCGCGTGCTCTTCACCCGCACCACCGATCTCGTCCAGAAGCTCCAGGTCGCCCGTCGCGAACTCGCGCTCGAGGCCGCCATCAACCGCCTCGATCGCTTCGACCTCCTCATCCTTGATGATCTTGCCTATGTCAGCAAGGACCAGGCCGAGACCAGCGTGCTGTTCGAGCTCATCAATGCGCGCTACGAACGTCGCTCGATCCTCATCACCGCCAATCAGCCGTTCGGCGAATGGGGCAAGGTCTTTCCCGACCCCGCCATGACGCTCGCCGCCGTCGATCGCCTCGTGCACCACGCGACGATCCTTGAGATGAATGTCGAAAGCTACCGGCGCCGCACCGCCCTGGAGCGCAAGCGCGGTCCCGGCCGGCCGCCGTCGCGGGCAACGCCCAAGACCGCCGAGTGAAAGCCACCGGCTGATTGTCGCCTAAGCGACAATCAGCCGGGCCGGCTTGCCCCGCCATCGGGTTACGGTGTAACTAACTCCCTTCCATCAGTTACACCGTAACCAGAAAGACGATCATGGCTCTGACATCGGCCGAGAAGCAACAGCGCTATCGCCAGCGCCATCTCGGCGTCTACGGCGCCAAGCAGCGCATCCAATTCTTCGTCAGCGTTCAAGCCAAGGCCCAGCTCGCACGCCTCGCCCGCCATTACGGTTACACAGTAACCAATATGATCGAGAAGCTGGCCGCGAACGCCGAACGCAGGCTCCTCGAAAGGCTTCCGCCTCGCCAGCACACCGCCTATCTCGACGGCCGCCCGCAGCACACCGCCAGTCACAAGCCATCCGCCCGGCGCAAAGCCCGGCCTTCGAAAAAGCCCACAAGCTCGCCGTCCCGGCCGCGTCGCGCGGTTACTGTGTAACCGCATTCGCCCACAGCGACACGGCTCCGACACTGCGCCACGATCCACGACCACATTTGCCTTGCGCGCGACAATCAGCACGGCCATCATCCGATCGCCGCGACACCAGATCGCCATCCAGATTGTCGCTGCTCTCTCACCCAGATTGTCGCGCTACACGCGAGATTGCCTTAGACAGAAAGAACAGCCTTTTCGCCGGCCATGACCTGGGCGCCGAATGCTGGGCATGATCTCGAGCTTACTGGAAACCTGCAAATTAAATTCGGTCGATCCCCTGACCTGGCTGACCGACGTGCTCACCAAGCTCGTCAACCTGTGGCCTGCCTCCCGCGTCGATGAGCTGATGCCCTGGGCCTACGCGAAAAAGCTCCGTTGAGCCGACTGCAACGTGGGGCGGCTGCACCGCTTACGCTTGTTCACGCTGCTACGCTGACGAAAACGAAATACCAAAACCATTCGACGCGACCGGCGAGCGTCTGACGCCGACATACTCGGTCAAGAAGGGAACACGATATCGGTACTATGTCTCGACCTCCCTCGTCACGGGGGAAGGCAGGAAGCGTTCGGCCGGCCGGCGCATCCCGGCGGGCAATCTGGAATGCCTGGTCATCAACAGGCTTCGCACCTTCCTCGCCGGCCCTGCGGCCATCCTCGATGCCGCCGGCAGTGCATCCCATGGGGCAGGGCAAAGCCAGCCGGTCGAACGCTGCCGTCAGATCGCGAACGAGCTTGCCGCCCAGGCGCCGGACCAGGTCAAGGCGACGGTCAAGCCGGTCGCGCTCCTCGCCGACGCGATTCGCGACTGTTCGCACCGCAATGGGATTATCCTCGATTGTTTCGGCGGCTCCGGCACAACCCTGATCGCCGCCGAGAAGACGGGGCGCCGCGCCCGGCTGATCGAGCTCGATCCGCGCTACGTCGACGTCACCATCAGGCGCTGGTAAAACCTCACCGGCAGGACGGCGGTCAACGCCGACAAGGCGGCGGCTTGCCCCGGCAACGGGTCGCGGCCGGTTTGCGCCGCGGCCCTGACCACCGCTGCGGAAACACCGGGCGGAGCACTCTCATGACGGACGAGGCCTCCGAGAACGGCTTCGCGGTCGGATACAAGAAGCCGCCGCAACACAGCCGGTTCCGGCCGGGCCGATCGGGCAACCCGCGCGGCTGGCGGAAGGGCGTCCGCAATCTCGGCAGCGATGTCAAACGGACGCTCGAGGTTCCGGTCACGCTCAGCGATCAGGGAAGGGCGAGGCGGGTGTCGACGCAGGAAGCCGTCCTGCTGCGGCTGCGCGAGAAGGCGCTCAGGGGCGACGCGCGCTCCCTCGACCATCTCATCGAACTGGCAAGGATCTTCAACAGCGGGGCGGCTGAAGCTGCCGGCGGCGACGCGTTAGCGGCCGAGGATCAAGCGATCCTCGACGCCTACGCCGCGAGATTCGCTCCCGGCCATCAAGCGCAATTGCCGCCGGGCGGCGCCGAAGACAACGGAGCGAACCGCGATGGATAGGGTGTTGCGGGCGATCTTGCGCACCGAGCTGGCGTTCTTCATCCGCAAGGTCTTTGCCGCCATCTCGCCCGGAGAGACCTCTCTCCACAACTGGCACGTCGACGCAATCGCCCATCAGTTGATGCGGGTCCACGCCGGCGAGTGCCGGCGCCTGTTGATCAACCAGCCGCCCCGCTCGCTCAAGTCGATCTGCGTCTCGGTGGCGTATGTCGCTTGGCTGCTCGGCCACGATCCGACCCGCCGGGTGATCGTGGCAAGCTATTCGGGCGACTTCGCCGCCGAACTCCACCGGCAGTTTCGGATGGTGGCCAGCTCGGAATGGTATGCGGCGCTGTTTCCCGCTCTGCGGTGGGCGAAGGAAACCGGCCTCGAGCTCATACCACGCAAGGGGGGAGCCGCTACGCGACCTCGGTCGGCGGAACGCTCACCGGGCGAGGCGCCGATCCGATCATCGTCGACGACCCCCTCAACGCCAACGAGGTCCATTCGGAGCCGGCCGGGAAGCGGGTGATCAATTGGTATGGCGGCGCACTGGTCTCGCGCCTCAATGACAAGCAAACCGGCGCGATCGTTGCGGTCACGCAGCGCCTGCACGAAGACGACCTTGCCGGCCACCTGCTACGGCAGGGCGGCTGGGATCATCTCGACATGCCGGCGATCGCGGTGGAGGACGAGATCATCGCGCTGGGGCACGGCAGGACGCATGTGCGCCGCAGCGCCGATGTCCTCCATCCCGAGCGCGAGAGCCGGCAGGCCTCGACGCGATCAAAGCGGAACTCGGCAGCCTGCTGTTCTCCGCCCAATATCAGCAACGGCTGGTGCCGGTCGAAGGCAACCTGATCCGGCGGTCATGGTTCCGGGCCTATGACCCTAAATTCCGTAGTTGGAAGTATCTGCATCGTGCAGAACATGCTGACAAAGCACTGAAATTTTGAAAATCTGCCGACCGCTGAGCAGTTCCAACCGGGCGGCCCCGACCATCCCTTTTGTGTGCAGGGCACACTTCGCGGAAACGAGCGACCGCAGCTACCGGATTTAGGATGACAGCCTGTCGGCGGTTCCCTCGCCGGCCAGGATCGTGCAGAGCTGGGACGTCGCCATGATGACCGGCGCTCACAACGACTATTCGGCATGCACCACCTGGCTCACCGGCAAGAACGATGCCTACCTCCTCGATGTCTACCGCGGCCGCCTCGAATATCCGGAACTGCGCCGCAAGGTCATCGCTCTCGCCGCCGAGCATCGCGCCGCCACGGTCCTGATCGAGGATGCAGGTCCCGGCATGAACCTTCTGCAGGACCTCAGGGCGGCCATGCCGAAAGGAATGGCGCGTCCGATCGGCGTCAAGCCGGAAGGCAGCAAAGTCGATCGCATGGCGGCCCAGTCGGCCAAGATCGAGGCCGGCCACGTCCACCTGCCGAACGGCGCGCCGTGGCTCGGCGAGTTCCTCACCGAGCTGTTGTCGTTTCCCAACGGCCGGCACGATGATCAGGTCGACAGCGTTTCTCAGTTCCTCCGATGGTGGCAGAACGAGGCGTATCAACATCCGCTGCCGTGTGCGCCAATCCTCATCACGCGTGCCGATATGGGTCTTCCCCCGGCGCACATCGACTGGTCATGCCGGTACTGAGTGTTCCATTCAGATCGGAACCTTCGTTGTCGGTTCCGGCAGGCTTGCGGGCTACGACGGGTGGACGGATCAGCCGCAATCCATCGATGCAATCGGACCTCCGGTTCGCCGATCGGGGCAAGCCCGCCATCGCCATGCCGAAGGCGGGCCGCCGGTC
>JAJPKK010000038.1 GCA_021323775.1 Hyphomicrobiales bacterium | reverse complement strand
GACCGGCGGCCCGCCTTCGGCATGGCGATGGCGGGCTTGCCCCGATCGGCGAACCGGAGGTCCGATTGCATCGATGGATTGCGGCTGATCCGTCCACCCGTCGTAGCTCGCAAGCCTGCCGGAAGCGACAACGAAGGTTCCGATCTGAATGGAACACTCAGTACCGGCATGACCAGTCGATGTGCGCCGGGGAAGACCCATATCGGCACGCATGACGAGGATCGGCGTACACGGCAGCGGATGTTGATACGCCTCGTTCTGCCACCATCGGAGGAACTGAGAAACGCTGTCGACCTGATCATCGTGCCGGCCATTGGGAAACGACAACAGCTCGGTGAGGAACTCGCCGAGCCACGGCGCGCTGTTCGGCAGGCGGACGTGGCCGGCCTCGATCTTGGCCGACTGGGCCGCCATGCG
Source organism: Hyphomicrobiales bacterium (assembly GCA_021323775.1). GTDB lineage: Bacteria > Pseudomonadota > Alphaproteobacteria > Rhizobiales > Xanthobacteraceae > JAJPKK01. Next base: position 17,991 of record JAJPKK010000038.1, on the reverse strand, counting down.
ATCGACTTTGCTGCCTTCCGGCTTGACGCCGGTCGGACGCGCCATTCCTTTCGGCATGGCCGCCCTGAGGTCCTGCAGAAGGTTCATGCCGGGACCTGCATCCTCGATCAGGATCGTGGCGGCGCGATGTTCGGCGGCGAGAGCGATGACCTTATCCCTGAAGGCGCAACCGGCCGTCCTTGCCCTGCCACCGGCCGCCGGCATCCTGCCAGTCCTGCTCGCCCATCGCCCGCTCGATCGCGCGCTTCACGCTCTTCGTGAGCCGCAGTTTGAACAGATAGTGCTGGCCGCGCTGTTCGGCTTCGCGCATCACCGGCTCGTTGCCGAAGCTGACGTCGCCGCGGATCAACCAGGGCCGTAGTTCGCGGGGCAGGCTATCCAGCAACTGCCACAGGTGCGGCGAGGAATGTTTGGAGGTATGCTCGTTGCCGGGTGCAACCTCCACCGCCAGCACCAGCCGCAGGTTGGCCATCATGTAGCAGCGAAAACTATGCGACGGGCGTCCCTTCTTGTGAGGATTGTAGCTCACCACGGCGCCTTCCTGATGCCCGTAGAGCGGCTTCACCGTGGTGTCGATGTCGAGAATCCACGGCTCGCTCAAAAGCGGCCGCGTCGTGTAATCGAGATGTCCTCGCAGCCACGTCTGGCCGGCGTCCTCATCGATCTTATCGAGCCCTCGTCGCACCGCGTCCTCGCTCACCACCTCCGTCATCCCCAACAGCGGCGTTGATCCTAAAACCTGGCTTGCAGACGTGCTCGCGCGCATCGCCGAGCACACGATCACCGATCTCGCGGCGCTGCTGCCATGGAACTCGAAGAGCGCCCGCAGCATAGCTCACGTCGCCTGAGTTCAACATCTGCGCGTGTGCCATCGGCCGCCTGGATCCTTCCCGCTTCCAGGCTGCCAGCCACAATCACTGCGCGCCGTCAACCCGCTGATGCCGCACCCGCTGATGCCGCGGCATTTACCATACGGATACGATTTGTCCGGCTCAATTTTGATGGTGAACAATGGCGCCCCCGTTTTGGCTACCAACGGGGACGATTAGAAAAAGCACGACCAGGATCGAATCAACCAGAGAAATGAGCCTGTTGCGGTGTGGCGTAGAATAGCGCGCAGAAACTGGCGAGGGCGAAAACCTTGATCGAGTGGTCGCCATAACCAACGTACCGGGCTGACTTCGTTGCAATCCCTGTTATCGATTCACGCCTGAAGCGTGCTTGGGCGCAACTCCCTAAGAACGGTGAGGCCTCGTAGCATCTGTTAGCGGCGCCAAGTGACGTCGCATCTTTTATCATCCTTTATCGTCCTGGCTACGATTCGCCTTCCGGCTTGTCTGCGTTCAGTGGAGCGCGAGTATCAACATCCTCCGGAATCTCCCGGAGGAGGCTTTGGCCCTTCTGGAGCCGTTGCCCCAGGGCTTCCACGAAGCCCTCATACCGTTGGCGGCCTTTCAGCTGTGCGGCTGGCTGCGCATCGGCTGACAGCGGCGGCGTGATCGTCAGCCAAAAGCGGACGAACAGCGCCAAGGTTTCGATCGCGATGCCGAGATTGCGTTCGAGGCGCTGGACCTGCCGCGACAACCGATCGAGGCGCCGGGCAAAAGCGGCCTCACGGCGGTCTGCACCGTCGGGCGACAGGAACGACGCGACCGCCGCCTCTACGATCGCCGAGCGCGACAGCTTCTTGCGGTCGGCGAGATCGGTGATCTGCTTCAACAGGTCAGGCGGGAAGTAGACGTTTATCCGTTGACGCATCGGGCCACCTCAGAGCCCAAGGCCGTCGCCGGGATCGAGCACAGCCTGCCGGGCAACACCTCGCATCTGCCGGCTCAGCACGCGCGCGTGGAGGACGCTGTGATCGGTGTCGTCGGTAATCGCAAACTCCTTGCTGGCGGGCGACACCGCGGTTTCCTTGGCCATCGCCAGGTGGTCGGGCAACTCGGGTTCGCGGCGCAGACCACTGTTCACGGCATCCTCAGCCCTGTCGATTTCGGCAACCGGAGGGGCTGACGGCCTGCGGAGCGGGAGCGAAGACCAATCGTCGGACCTCACGGGCTCCGATGTCCGGCCAGGCTGCGGCGGCGGCAATATGCGTTCGGCGAAGCGCCTGTCCTGGAAATAACGGACTTTCTTCGCCCGGATCGGCGGACATCCCGCCATCAGGATAAGTTCATCATTCGGCGGAAGCTGCATGACTTCGCCTGCGGTGAGAAGGTGTCTCGCCGTTTCCTGGCGCGAGATCATGAGATGGCCGAGCCAGGGCGACAGCCGGTGACCGGCGTAGTTCTTCATCGCTCTCAGTTCGGTCGCGACGCCGAGCGCGTCCGATACGCGCTTGGCGGTACGCTCGTCGTTGGTCGCGAAACACACGCGCACATGGCAGTTGTCGAGGATCGAGTTGTTGGGGCCGTAGGCCTTCTCGATCTGATTGAGCGAATGGGCAATCAGGAAGGCTTTCAGATCATAGCCCGCCATGAAAGCGAGCGCCGATTCGAAGAAGTCGAGACGCCCGAGGGCGGCGAATTCGTCGAGCATAAGGAGGACCCGATGCCTGCGGTTCTTCCCATGCAGCTCTTCCGTCAAGCGCCGGCCGATCTGATTGAGCAGCAGGCGGACGAGCGGCTTGGTCCGGCTGATGTCGGACGGGGGCACCACAACGTAGAGTGTCGCTGGCCGGTCGCCGGCGATCAGGTCGACGATGCGCCAGTCGCAGCGGCGGGTCACCCGCGCCACCACAGGATCGCGGTAGAGGCCCAGGAATGACATGGCGGTGGAGAGAACGCCGGAACGCTCGTTCTCGGATTTGTTCAACAGCTCGCGGGCTGCCGACGCGACGACCGGATGCGGTCCCGCCTCGCCCAGATGCGGCGTCGTCATCATCGCTCTCAGCGAGGCCTCAATCGGGCGCCGGGGGTCGGACAGGAAGGCAGCGACGCCGGCGAGCGTCTTGTCGGGTTCGGCGTAGAGCACATGAAGGATGGCGCCGACCAGCAGCGAATGGCTGGTCTTCTCCCAGTGGTTCCGGCGTTCGAGCGAGCCTTCGGGATCGACCAGGATGTCAGCGATGTTCTGGACGTCGCGAACTTCCCACTCGCCCTTCCGCACTTCCAGCAAGGGATTGTAGGCTGTGGATGCTGCATTAGTCGGATCGAACAGAAGCACCCGGCCAAAGCGGGCACGGAACCCCGCTGTCAGCGTCCAGTTCTCGCCCTTGATGTCGTGGACGATAGCCGAGCCGGGCCAGGTCAGGAGCGAAGGCACTACCAGCCCGACGCCCTTGCCGGAACGTGTTGGAGCGAAGCACAGCACGTGCTCGGGTCCGTCGTGGCGCAAATATGCGCGCCCGTAACGCCCGAGCACCACGCCGTCCGGCCCAAGCAGCCCGGCGCGCTTCACCTCACGGGGTGTCGCCCAGCGGGCCGAGCCGTACGTTTCGATGCTCCTGGTCTCCCGCGCCCGCCAGACCGACATGCCGACCGCGACCGCGACCGAGAGGAAGCCACCTGATGCGGCTATACAGGCGCCTTCCAAGAAAATCCTGGGCGCGTAGGCGTCGTAAGCGTACCACCACCAGAAGAAGGCCGGCGGGTGATAGACGGGCAGTCCTGGCACAATCTGGAACCAAGGCTGGCCCAGCTGCGGCTGAAGGCCGAGGCGCCAGGCGGTCCATTGTGTCGCCGCCCAGGTGGTGGCAAGCACGATCAGCACGACGATGGTGATCTGACCCCAGAGTATCTTGGTCGCGGACACAGCGGCTTTCCGAGAGCAAGCGTTCTCGCCTATGAAGGAAAGCGCGTTGCATCAGGACTTCAATATCGGACAGCCTCCGATCGTGTTCATGCGCGTCGTGGCGTAGAATTACTGAAGTTGACCATGTCAAATCTCCAGCTCGCGCTTGCGCCCGAAGCCCCATTCGATGCCGCCACCTTCCTTGGCGATGCCGGCGACATGGCGGCCGAGATGCTTCTCAAGCGTCGGAGTCCAGGGGACGAGCGCAAACCCGAGGCCGTTGTCGATCATGGCGAACCGGCCGGAGGTCAGCGCGAGGCGCTGGCGATAGGCGCCCGCGACATGCTCTCCGCTGGCCGCGGGCACGTACGGCAGCCCGGTCTCGGCTGAGAGTCGAGCCGCGGCGGCATCGAGTTCGCGGCGCCGCAGCGTGTTGAGGAGGTCGCGCTGCAGAATGATACGCTGACCCTGGCGGCGGGCCAGCCCTTCCGCCACGAGATGCTCGGCCCGCGCTGCCATGCCATCGCGGGCTTCCTGGCCAAACCCGCCCATGGCGAGCGGCATCGCTTGGCGCTCGACGAGCCGATGATCGAGCCAGGTCGCGCCGGGCGCTGTGACCTGCGCGGCAAGATCAATGTCCGACCGGTTGGCAAGGACGAGGGTGGGACGGGGATCGTCAGGGCCGCCGAACCGGCGCACCTCGACGATGCCTCCGATGGGCGGCGCATGCTCGAAAGCGTCAATGCCCCGGAAGCGCACATGGTGGGCGCGGCCATCGGTCCCGTCGATCACGGCGTAGGCTTCGCCTGTCAGCTCGTCGTGGAGCCCTTTGCCGACCAGGCGCCCGATGATCGGTGATGCCGGCCGATCCGTGTCGATTACATAGTCTGCGATGCCACGGTCCTGACCCCGCTCGGTGAAGGCACGGTGCATGGTCTTGATGATGTCGCCACGCAAGCCAAGATCGCGCAGGCGGCGTTCGGCATCGAGGCCAACCATCCACTGGGCCGGACCTGCGGCCGTGGCAAGGCCTATGCGTTCCAGCCGTTGCAGCCTGCCGATGGCGAGCCGGCGAACTTCGGGATCGCCGGCGCCGGGATTGTCCGGCCGCAGGTCGATGAAGCCGGTCTCATCCGCCGCCATCCGGATCGCAACATCGAGGCGTGTCCAGCGCTCGGCCTCCACCTCCCGCTCCAGGGCAGAACGGATCTCATGTTCCGGCTTGGGGCCAAGTTCAGCCGAGACCAGGTCCTCGGCCCGTGAACGCAGGCCGTGGCTGATGTAATCACGGGAGATGACGAGATCGGAACCGTCCTCCGCGATGCCCCGCACCAGCAGGTGGACATGGGGATTGTCGGTGTTCCAGTGATCGACCGCGACCCAATCGAGCTTGGTCTCGAGATCGCGCTCCATCTGGGCCACAAGGTCTCGGGTAAAGGCCTTCAGATCGGCCATCTCGGCGGCATCCTCCGGCGCGACGATGAAGCGGAAGTGATGCCGATCGTCATGGCCCCGCCTTGCGAAGGCCGCGGGATCGGACCGGTCCTCGGCGGCGCCGAACATGTGCGCCTTCTCGCCGCCGCGGCTGACGCCGTCGCGCTCCAGGTAAGCAATGTGGGCGGAGAGCGGCGCGGAACGGAAGGCGCGGCCCCGATGGCGGACCACACGGGCCTTCACGACGACGCGCCGATGACCGGCAAAGAGCCGGCTGCGGCCGAATGCGGCGCGGCCTCGGCCGAAGGTCGACCGGCCGTACCGCCTCCTACCGGCCGTGTACGGGCCGCCATGACCGGCTTTCGTGGCCGCACGCAGCACCTGGGCGACAAAGCTCTTGCCGCGGCCACGATCGCGGATGCGTCCGAGCCGGACTCGAAAATCGTCACCGTCGTTGTTCAACGCTGCGGTCCTGAGTGAGTCTGTCTCGGGGGAGTGCCGGAATGAGCCTTGACGAAGCGCATCTTTTTCCTGCGAGCGGCACGCGAGCCGACCGACGCACCCGGAGGGAGCCAAGCCATGTCAATGGCTTGGCTCCCTCCGGGGGCGCCTCTTTTATCTCGCCGTCGTGCGGTCGTGTTCCCGCTGCCGTCATGCCTCGCCGCCAAACATGCGAACTCGTGCGAGATCGCGCGAAATGCCGTCATTCCGATCATGGCGGGCTCCGCTGGGCTGACCTCGGCACGAAGAGACCGTCAGCAGGTGGCTGAGTGGGATTGGGACGCGCGCTCTGAGTGTCAGGCTTTTGCTCCTCGACTGTAGGCCGATCGCTTGTTGCAGCATCGATCGGCGAACGCTCGGACGGGCGGGGCTTGACCGGAAAGAGGGGGCTCAATCGGGCGCGCTCGCCATCATCTGGCGCGGCCGGTGGTGCCGTGGCCGCGTCGCGGAGGGGAGGCCGCGGTGCGGAACGGACCTCAGCTGCATTGACGTCAGTTGCTGCTGGCATCTCGAAGTCCGGCGCGTCATTGTTCACAACCGATGTCCTGACCGCGTCCGCGAAGGCGTTGTCGGGACGTTGCCATGAGCCGCGATAGGCTGCGATGGCGCAGTAGATCGGATCGCCGTTGAAGTGCTTGGACGTGTTGCAGCGTTCAGCGAGCTGCGCGATCTCGCACGCTGCGATGGTAATGTTTGAGCAAGGGACAAACATCGTTGCGGCGACGGATCGCGGCGTGGCCGAGAGGCCTGTCAGCCCGATCCGAATGGCTACTTCGGCTGGGTAAGTATCGCGTGCGGCATCGACGGCGTCACTCACGTCTCGAAAGACCTGCGGCTGATGCACCCCCGCAACCGTGAATGACCACGGTTCGCCGCCTGATTGATGCCAGATCAGCGCATGCATGATCTTTGGATCAACAGCGAGAGCGCATGCGGTCACGAGAGTTGTGAGGTCCATGACATCGCTTCATCGACAGTGAGAGCGTATCCGTATTGCACGCCGATCAGGAGGCAGAGAAACTTGCCGGTGATCCGGTACAGGGCAGCCAACGTGCCGATCTGTCGGCTCGCCCACAAGAGCTGCGCTGGCGGAGTCAAGCCCATTCGGTGAGTACGATGGGCGCAGTAGCAGCTGCCATCGTGCGAGAGGAACATCTCGCTTGGGCCGAACAAGCGAGTGCTTCTCGACCGGCCTGGCGACCGCATCATCAGTCCTCCTCGAATGTCCAGAGCGGTACCGCGCGGCCGACGATGGCATGCAGCGGGATCGGTCCGAAGTAGCGTCCGTCGAGCGACGCCGGTTCATCCCAATTCATGAGGAACACCTCGTCGCGCGCCAAGGTATGGCAGCCCTCCCAAACGGGGAGCACGCGTCCGCGGTGGTCGCGCTCGCGGGCTGCGCCCATTTCAATGCCATCGACCGCAATGGTTGGCCCGGTGCGGCACACGGTCTGACCTGGAAGCGCGAGAATGCGCTTGATAAGTGGTACATCTCGCGGGAGGTAACCGCCGTCTTCGAGTATGGTCGCGAGCGGTTCGGGCGGATACGCGACCACAAGGGTGGTGACGATCAGGTCACGTGCTGGCTGCACCTGATAGAGCCCGGTCGGAACACTTTCGGAGACATTCCAAACGAAATGCGGTGCAGGTTTTGGGTCGAGCATGGTCTCGATTACGGCGACGGCAGCCACAACAGTGACAAGCGCTATGGGATGGTTTGTCATGAGATCAGCTTCCGCCGGTGCAGCCAGGCTTGATGCCGGGTCTTGGTGTATGGTCGCGGCCGCTCGCCGACAGACACGCGATTGTGGACATGCTGCCAGTGCTCGGGGGCGGCATCGGCCGGATCGATGCCGAGCGCCTCGATCGTATCGATGGCCTGCAGCACCTTCTCGACCTTGGGCCACCCGGAAATCTGCAGCAGACTTTCGCCGCCGGGACGTACATAAGGCACGGTGATGTAGCGTTCGCCGGGTGCGACCGCGCGCAGGATGTCGATGCGCGATAGGGTGGTTCCGTACTCGTTCCCAGCCCAGCGAACGAAAGCAAAGATGCTGCCCGCCTCAAAGGAAACGACGCGCCACTGGCGGTCGATGATGTGTTGTTCGACGCTTCGACCGAAGCGGACTCGGTTCTCGACCTGCTTCTTGATCCACAAGAGCTCGACATGCGTGAGTTCGCTCATGCGATGCCCCGCGGATTGGGAGGAAATTCGCGGCATAAGAGATCGCGCAACATCTCGGCGACGGTGATTCCGCGGCGGAAGGCCGCGACCTTGATGCGGCCGCGGAGGTCGGGCGTGACGTCGATCGTGATCCGCGCCGTGAAATGATGAGCCTTCCCGCCGTTTCTTTGAGGGCTCAGGCCGCCCGCCTGGATCCATGTGTCCGCGTCGCGTGGTCGCGACGTGAATGCTTGCTTGTGATCGCGCCTCGTCATCGCGCAATCCGTTCGATCTCGGCGGCGAGCGCAGCGACCTCGCGTGCGGCCGGCTCGCTACGCGGCATTTCCGAAACAAGCCGTCCGGTACGGGCGGCGTCCCCGAAGGCGACACGCTGGCCAATCCGCGCGGCGAGAGCCGGCGGGTCATGTTTGGCCAGTACTGCAGCGATCTCGCTCGCAATGAGCGAGCGGGCAACGCAACGGTTCAGGACGAAACGCGCAGTAAGCTGAGGACGAAAGCGCTGTGCTTCCTGAAGCAGACGCAAGGTCTCGCCCGCTGCCCAGCCGTCGAACGGTGACGGCTGCGCCGGCACCAGCGCCAGGTCGGCTGCGAGCATCGCCGAGCGCATGAGCGCGGCAGAATGAGACGATCCGTCGATCACCACATGATGGGCGTCGCGGGCGATCTCAGAGGCTTCAGCATGGAGCGTATCGTGGACGAGCTCGAGCACATCAAACAGCCGGGGTAGTCCTTCTTTGGTGCGCTGTTCCGACCAGTCGAGAGCCGAGCCCTGCGAGTCGGTGTCGACCACCACGATGCGCTTACCTTGCGCGGCCCAGGCTCCGGCCACATGCAACGCCAAGGTGGTCTTGCCGACGCCGCCCTTGTGGTTGAGGAACGCAACGATCACGGCGCATCTCCGCCGAGGACCGCATCACGCAGACTCCGGACGCTACTGATCGCTATGAGAAGAGGGCGCGACTCGACGAGCAGTGCCGTGCACAGTCCCCGGTTGATCGAGCGTTGACGCTCGTTTGCCATGGTCGAACCCAAGTGTTCGTCAACGACGATAGGAAGGTGATGCGACGTGGCTTGGCGCTGCCGTGCGCTTGGCGGGGAGAACGGTCCCGACACCGGGATCGGACGTCGACTTCTTGGCGCCGCGATCGGCCCAGGACTTGAGGTCCTCGAGGGCATAGATGACGCGGCCGCCGATCTTGCGGTATGTCGGGCCCGTGCCGTAGGTGCGGTGCTTTTCGAGCGTTCGGCCCGATAGGCCGAGGAAACGCGCGGCCTCGGGGGTGCGCAGAAAGCGCGGCGGCAGGCCTGCCAGCGGGTCGGGCATCATCGCACTCCGTGATCTTGCAACCAGCCGCCGGATAGCGGCGTCAGGTCGAAGGCCACGATGGCGGAGCACCTTCGCGAAGGGGGATGGTGAAGACAGGGGGGCTCGTTTTCGCCACCCCCCGGCGAGCGGCCCTTATTCTCGCAACAGGTCGAGATAGCCGCCTTGCATCAGCTCCATGCCAGCGCGCACCACGCGAATAGTGCGGTCGCGCAGATCATGTGTTTTCCAGCCGCGACCGGCCGGAATGTGTGCGTCGCTGAACAGTCCCGCCGCGATGACGCGATAGGGCTCGCCGGCAAGGCGCGCATCGAGCGCGCGGAGTGAAAGACCAAGGCGGTGACGTCGCTGCGGCGTCAACCGATCCGGCGGACGACGGTGCCGTCGGCCGGCCAGGAGACGCCAGAGGCGCAGTGCTGCATCCGTGCGTGTGGCGAAATCAGTATCGAACGGGATGACGACTGCGGCGGGCAAATCAGGGCTCGTGCCGCCGATGAGCAGGGCGGGCAGCCGGCCGTAACCGTCATTGATGATCCAATGTTCGCCGTCGGCGGCACGGCGGGCGAATGTGGGTGGGAGCACGCCGACCGGGCCGGCGCTTCTGAACGGCTCTGGCGCGGGCGCGACGAGAACGGCGCCTGGATTGAGATGTGCCAGCCAGATGACCGGCGCGCCGTCGGCCCGAAGATCCGGATGGATGGCGAAATCGTAACCCCCATCGCGCGATGAGTGACTCCGGCAACTCAGCCTGATCGGCGGTGGAATCAGCGGCCGTTCGATAATCGCGCTGATACTCGGGATTGCGCCGCAGGAACTCCCACGCAAGTTCGGCCGGCTCGAGGTCATTCAAATAGGCGTAGGCGCCCTCAGACCGCCATTGTCGTACTGGTGGCATATTGATCCCCCACAACATGCTTTGCGCTTCGAGGATCGTCCCCGGTCGATCATCCATTGCGGGTATTAGCGAAATAGTACACGTTTACGCAATGTGCGGTGGCGGCACCACGTGATGCTGCCGCGGCAACGGCGGGCGTTGGTCGCTTTTTCACGATTTACGCGGCATCGATGTGTGATCGCGGCCCATCGGGGTAATCGGCCGGACAGTTCAGTGCGTCCCCGCTCGCAACAGATCGCGGTAACCGTGCTCGGTCATCCAGCGGGCTCGGGCGAGATGGCTGTCGTGGACGCGTTGGGCGCGCTCGCGATCTCGGTCCGGATCAAGCCCAAACAGGATGTGGACGACCTCTGTCCACTCCGCTCCCTCCTCGGCTGCGTCAAGTAGCCGAATATAGAGTGCGAGGTGTTGTCGATCATTATCTTGGCACTACGCATGTGTCTCACGGCAGGCGGACTGACAGCGCGGCGGGATTAGGGCTTGCTCTTTTCTTGGTGATCAAATACTTTTGAAAACTAAGTATCTGCTGTTTTTTGTTGTTGTTGGTCGCGATGCCCTGTGAATAGCGTTAACTACGGGTATAGTATTCGTAATATCGTTATTCAGTAAATACTTAGGTCCGCCCGCACATCCGTGCTCCGTCCCCCTGTGTGGTGGCCTTCCGACAAAATGCAGGTGCGATGAATCTCTTCATCACCGATCTGCGGCTACTGCGGTGTTCGGGCGTCAGCGGTGGCGACCGCCCGTCGTTGCCGGCTGCGATGATCGAAGCTGCGATGGCGGGCGGTCTGGTCGACGGAATGCCGTTCATCCTGGACGACGACGGCGCCTACGACATCGATCTCAACCGTTTCTTTCGAGCCTGCCCGACCATGGGAGTGCGCTCGATGCACAGCGTCAAAGCCTACGCGCGCGATATCCTCACATGGCTGCGTTTCCTCAAGGAGCGGCGCGGCGGCAAGACCGTGTGGCAGGCAGATCGTGAAGACGTAGCCGCCTATCATGCAGCGCGGCGGCTGTCGGGCGTTCCGCACCGCATCTCGGCTGCATCCTGGAACCGCAATGTCGCGGCTCTCGAGAAACTCTATCGCTGGGGTGTCGAGGAAGGATTGATCCGTGCGACCCCATTCACCTATCGGCACGTTTGGGGCGGCAGCCCGAATGGGAAGATGCCCGCGGTCGCGATCAGGAGCAACCGGGCGCGCGAGCCCGCAGCGCGACCGCACGACATGCGCTTTATCGATCTGGAACGCTACCTGCTGTTCCGCGATGTCGGTCTGCGCGGCCGTTTACCAAACGGGCTCGACGACCCGAGTTGGCGCGGGCGCAACGGTGAGCGCAATGCGCTGTTTGCCGAATTGCTGGTGACGACCGGTCTGAGGCTCGAGGAGGCGTCGAGCCTGCTCCGGATCGAGCTGCCCAATCAGGCGGATCATCGTTCCGCAGGCGAGCGCCTGATACCCTTCCGTCTTCCTGCTGCCATCGCGAAGGGCAACAAGACGCGCGAGGTTCGTCTGCCGCTGCGGCTGCTGCGCCGACTGATCGATTACGTCGAGCTGGAGCGGGCAAATGCGGTCGCGGTCCTCGCCGCCCGCATGGCAGGTTCGGAATTGAAGATGCCCGTCACGATGTTGGAGGCCGACCGTCATTCGGCGCTGATCGACGACGGCGATGGCCCGCAACGCGTCCGGCTCGATCTCTTGTCGCCAAAGAACCGCAACCGGCTCATCTGCCAGGGCGATGATGGCACGCCCGAGCCGGCCCTGTTGTGGCTGACAGAGACCGGCCTGCCGGTGACGGCAGCCACGTGGGAAAGCATATTCCGGCGCGCCAGTCTGCGCTGCCGTGATCATGGCATCGACATTGAGGTGAGCCCACACTCCCTTCGGCATACTTTTGCAGTCCATATGCTGGAAATGCTGATCCGTGAACAGATCGGCACCGTGCTGGACAGCCGCAATGGGACAACGGCCGCCGCCGGCGATGCTGCCTACTGCCGCATGATCGGCGATCCCCTGCAGAAGCTACAGCGTCTCATGGGGCATGCCAGTATCGCCAGCACTTACATCTATCTCGACAGCCTGGAGGAAAGCCGCGCGCTCGTCGATGCCGCGATTGCCAGGTGGGATGCCGACCTCGTCTCTACGAGAGGCCGATGATGACTTACCGTGCCCACCCGGTCCGCTTCGCGGAGATCGATGCCTACGAGGCGGACGAGGATGCTGCCGGCAGGGCGGCGACGATCGGCACACGCCGCTTCACAGTGCTGCTGCCGGATGGCACGCGGACGCTCGTTGATCTGACGAGCTGGCCGCGGCCCCAGGTCACGGCAGCATTCGGCCGGGTGTTGCAGGAGGATTGGCGATTGGGCGGCGCTCCCAGCCGCTCAGCCGCCGTCAAGCGGCAGATAAGCGAGCTACGCCGATTCTTCAGGTTCCTCGATACGCAAGCCGAGCCGGTCGAGGTTATCGAAGCGATCACGCCCGTGTTAATCGATCGCTATGAGGTCTGGTTGGAACGCAATGGTGGTGGCCGAATCCATCAGCGTCATCTGCTGGCCCGACTCATTGGCCTCCTGCGCCTCATTGCGGAGCGCAACCCCGCGCGGCTATCGCCGGCGACGGTTCAGCGCCTGACGTATTTAGGGCATGGCCCATGTGGGCGCAGTCAACCGCGCGACGCTTATGGCGGAGCAGTTGCGACGATGCTGCGCCGGGCGGCTCGCGAGCAGATACTTATCGCGGCGGCTCGGATTGCACCTGAAGGCGCGCTGCCGCCGCCTCTCGTGGGAATGGACAAGTCCACTGTGCAGCCGCTGTTCGAAGCCGTGAGAGCGGCGATCAACCAAAGCGGCTGGATCGCTAGGACGGCTCCACTCTACGGCCGCCTCTACAAAGCGTGCCGCCGACAGCACGTGCGTACTTTGAACCTTAGTGAAGACATCCACGGCGGCTTCCATCTTATCGCCGCGGACATCATCGCGTTCCTGGTGCTCTTGTCGCTCGAAACCGGCCTGGAGATCGAGTGTCTGAAGGACTTGAAGGCTGACTGCCTCAAGAATCCATCGAAGGGCACCGTCGAGGTCGAGTATTGCAAGCGGCGGGCGCGAGGCTCGGAATGGAAGCGGTTGCGGGTGCGCGACGGTGGCAGCAGCACACCTGGGGGCCTCCTCCGCCTTGCCCTCCGATTGAGCGCGCGTGCGAGGCGGCATGCCGAGACCGACCGACTCTGGGTTTATTGCACATCGTTTGGGCTGATTACGCCAAAGGACCTGAGGCATCCGGCACAGCGCTTCATCGAGCAGCATGGCATTGTCGACGACAACGGGGATGCGCTCCACCTTGAGCCATCCCGCTTGCGCAAAACTCAAAAGGCCGAGTGGTACGTGAAGACGGAGGGCCAGATGGAGCGGTTTGCCGTCGGACACACGCCCGAGATTGCCGCCACTCATTATGCCGACATCCCGGCCTTGCGGCATGTTCACGAGCAGGCGGTCGCGGACGGCTTGCAAGACGCGCTGGCTGCAGCGCTCAAGCCACGGCTGATCCCGCCCGAGGAGGAGGAAGCAATCCGGGCCGACCCCACGATCTCCGATCTCCCGGTGATGCCCGAAGAGGTCGTCGCCTTTCTCGATGGAAACCAGGATCTATGGCTGGCGAGCTGTACCGGCTTCTACGACAGCCCGTTCGGGGCCAAGGGCAAAGCGTGTCCGGTCCCGTTCTGGGGATGCCTCGAATGTCGCAACGCGGTGATCACCAGCCGCAAGCTGCCGGCGCTCATCGCCTTTGTCGACTTCATGATCGCGCAGCGGGCAGAGCTGATGGCAAGCGATTGGGCGGTCAAGTTCGGACGGGCGTACAAGCGGATTACTGAACAGATCCTGCCATCCTTCCCCGAAGCAGTGGTGGCCGCCAGCCGGGTTATTGCGGCCAGCCGGGCAGATGTCCTTTACCTGCCACCGGAAGCAGGTGCGCGATGATTGCAAAGTTCGCCCGCCCAGTGGCGCTTGTCTCGAAATACAGGCGAGACGATGAGCCGGTGCTCGCCGCAATGCCGCTGAAGCCGGGGAGCGATCCTGCGATGCTGTCACGCTTCGGCGATGATCGCTGGAATCTTCATCCTGCGATCTTCCGCGACAATCTGCCGACCACATACCGCACGCTCGACTTCACCACCATTGCTGATCCTTTGCAGCGGCTGACCGCCAAGGAGTATTTGTGGGCACGCCTCAACGAACGCCGGCCCGGATACCAGGATCGGCTTGCGCCGAGCTATGCCTATGTGACCCTGAGGACGCTCCGACCGTTCATGACATTTGTCCAGGCCCAAACCGGTGCATTCATACTTGCCGCCGTCGACCAGGATCTGCTCGATGCCTTCCTTGCCGATCAGCGTCGCCACTCCTTGCGCTCAGCCGCGCGCATCGCCCAGTTAATCAATTCGGTGATCGACCTGCATCGGCACGCTGGGGCGCTCACCCAAGGCGGTCTTGCCTGTGAACCGTGGCGTGGACGTCCCGCCGTGCGCATCGCCGGCGTTGTTGCGGGCAACGCGGAGAACACGACGCCTCGAATCCCCGATCCGGTGATGGCAGAGTTGCTGCGATGGTCGTTCAAATATGTTGACGTCTTCAGCCTGGACATCTTGGCCGCGCGCCAGGAACTCGATGCACTCATCGCGCGGAGCCACGAGCTCAATGTTTACGGCGCTGGATATCGGCACGGCATGATTGACGTGATCGTTCATGAGCGACTTGAGCGCTATCTTGCGGCACGGCGCGCCGCCGGCCGTGGCGTCCCTGTGTGGCAGAATGTGGGGACCGGTAAGACGCGTACCGACGAGCCGGCGGATGCTGCCACCCCACAGCTCAACTACGCACTTATGAACTTGCATGCTGGTTGTGAGACGCGCTCGATCGCGCAACGTCCGGCTATTCACGACATGTTGCTCGCCGCAGTGCGCGAACTTGGCACAGAGGTCGGCGGCATGGATACACCTATTGCCATCGACACCGATACCGGTCGTTCCTGGCGAGAGCGGTTCGATTCCAAGAGCCTTGCGCATGAAGAAAACATGCTGCAGGCCGCCTGCTACGTGATTTGCGCGTATCTGTCGGGCATGCGCGACAGCGAAGTGCAGGCAATGAAAGCCGGATGCCACAGCGTCACCCGCAGCGCGGATGGTCTCGTTGAACGGCACAGGATCGCCAGCACCACCTACAAGGGCGGCGGCGATAGGAGACGCGGTGAACCCGCCGAGTGGATCACGATCGCGCCCGTCGCCCGCGCCATTGCGGTGACGGAACGTCTCTCCGCGGCGGCGCGTGCCCGACGCCATGCCGATGGCTTGTGGCCCGTGTTGAAGGACAACGGTCGCACCAACACGCATCTAGCGAAGCAGGCAATTGTCTTGATAAACGCATTCCGCGCCCGCCTCGACGCCGCCTATGGGACTCCCGCTTCGCCAACGATACCCTACGGTCCAGACGGTAAGCCCTGGCACTTTACCACCCGACAGTTCCGGCGCACCGTGGCGTGGTACATCGCAAACCGTCCCTTTGGAACCGTAGCCGGAAAGATACAATACAAGCACGCCTCGATTGCGATGTTTGAAGGCTATGCCGGCGCTTCGGCATCGGGCTTTCGCCGCGAAGTCGAGCAGGAACGCGCGCTCGGCCGCCTTCACGACATCGTCGAGCATTACGAAGACTTCCGGCGGGGTCTCAAGCCGACCGGCCCGGCATCCGCGCGTATTTTGCGCGAGTTCGAGCGCGTGCGGCGCGAGCTTGATGACTTGCCCGGCCGCGTCGTTGACCTCGGCCGGGTACGCGCCATGCTCGGCCATCTGGCGCGCACGCTCCACGTCGGCTTCCTGAACGATTGCTTCTTCGACCCGGCGACGGCGCTGTGCCTCGATCGGGACCGCGCCGCCGATCGCAGCGCTCCCATCTTGACCCATTGCAGCCCGGACCGTTGTCCGAACTCCTGCATTACCCGCCGGCACCTGGCTCCCTGGAAAGCATCGATCGCCGAGGCCGATGCGCTTCTTGCCAATCCAGGCTTGCCGCCGCTGCAGCGCGCCGCTCTGATCGCCGACAACGCGCGCAAACGACGCGTTATCGAGCCACTTGATGGAGGAATGCCATGACACCGGTCAGTGCGGCCACGCTGACATCATTGCGCGACGCCATGGCGCGCCTGCTCTCCAACCGGCCGGTCCGCACGGACGGCCGGCTCACCGTCGCGAACCTCGCTCGCGAGGCCGGTGTGTGCCGGGCGACGGCCAATCGGGCGGAGACCGTGCTGAAAGAGTTCCGTATGGCCCTGCGCGATCGGCGGCGCGCACCTGTCGCAAGGTTGTCCAAGGGCCGCATTAAAGAACTCGAAGCGGAGGTGACATTGTTGCGAGGCCAGGAACGCCAGGAGGTTTGTCAGCTGCGCCAAGCCGTTCAAATTATGGCGCAACAGGTCCAGGTCCTGGCACTCGCCGCAGCGGTGCGGACGCATCACAGCGCTGAGGCTGTCGATGAAGCGGATAAGACCGCCGGCCGAAACGTGGTGCTGCTCCGTCCGGTATCTTGATCACAGCATCGCGCCCGTTCCGGTGACAGTCGGGCTCAATGCCTCGTGCGTCGAAGTAACTCCAGATAACCGTGCTCGGTCATCCACCGTGCACGCGCCATATGCGTCTCATACGCGCGGTAAGCCCGATCCGGCTCCTTGCTTGAATCGATTCCCAAGACAATCAGTGTGACCTCGCGCCAGTCCGCCCCCTCCGCATTTGAGTCGAGCAGCCGGAGGTAATGGGTAAAGTGAAGCTCATCATACGGGGTTATCGACGGCTCATCGGGCGCCTCATCGGCAACCGGCGCATTTGGATCGGGCTTGTTGTCCATCACTGCCCCCGACATTCGAGATTGACTGTCAGGAAGCTACCACCCTGTGCACCACGGTTGCCATTATGGCCCAGGAGGAGACCGAAATCTGTCTCATTCCGGCACTTTGCGGACATACCAAGCGAATCAACGCGTTGCACCTGGCCGGAGACGCATGAGACATGTTGACTGAATGGATAACGATCATAGTCGGTTAAGCTGGGGCTCTGCGGCGGTTGATCCTCGAAAGCGATGCTGGTCATTGCGCCCGTCCGGCTCTGCTGGGTGGTTTCGGTGGATGGCTTTTTGCCCCGGACTCTTTGAGGCTGCCCGCAGGAGTTGGCCGATTTCGGACCAGCATTACACCTTCTCCACGATCGTAGGCCAGGAAGACAATGCCAGCGGCTTCCAGGGCACGCTGGACTTGATGGCGCGTATCTTCGCGGACCTTGAGCCGGTTGGACTCCAGGCGCTTTAGCGCGGTCAGGGCCACCAGGGCCTTGTCGGCGAGCATCTCTTGCGTCCACCCAAGGAGCGCACGCGCAGCCCGCACCTGGCGAGAGGTGATCATTCATGATCACCTCCAATGCTGGCGCGGAATTCTCCACGAAAACGACTATAATAGTCGTCTTAGGCTGGGAACCATTGAAAACGCAGCGGATCAGCGGGCTGATGCGCCCTGTTGCGCGACCGCAGGCGTCCCGCAACAACAGTTGGGCACATGCAAAGGATAAAGCGTCCCCGCCTGCGCGACTTTCGAAATATATCGAAAGATCCGATGGTTTTTGTTGAAGGGCCGCAGTAACGCATATGACCTCAGGATTTCCGACGTCGAACAATCTCACTCCAATCACTCATTCCTATATTTGCGCATTTTCACAAATCCATGGATATGGTTTTAAGGACTTGCAGATTTACGTTTTTGATGTAACTACTCACCCCCCCTGCGGCGTTGTGACTCGGGTCTGCGATGTTGAGCCGACTGCGGCGAGATGATTCACGCTCTCCATGCGGGAGAGCAAGAGCGATTCGCCGAGCAGTGATAG
>JAJPKK010000145.1 GCA_021323775.1 Hyphomicrobiales bacterium | reverse complement strand
TGGGGCTTGATTACCAGGCGCAGCTCAAAAAGATCGTCGATCCGGCGATCGTCAACCGCGGGCTACCGGATGAGATCTGGCAGGCGAAAAAAGGGATCACAACTTATCCGTCGGTGAAGGAATTCCTCGCTGCCGTCGCCCGGCTCGAGGCTGCCCATGCAAAGCTCAACGCCACTTATGTCTACGACCAAAAGAGCGGGCTCAAGCTTTTCGGCAACATGGCTTTTTACGTGCGCGACCCGAAAGGCGATTATGCCGCGTTCCTGCTGCGCGATGATGCAAAGAAATACGCGGCGAAAGTCAAGGGCACGGTGTTGCCTTTTGCCGCCGCAGTCAGGAGCGCGACCTCATGACCGGCGCGAGTGGGGATATCGGCGTCATCGACGCGACGATCGGTTACAAAAGCCATTCGCAACCGGCAACGCGCACTGCACCGCGCAGCGAGGAGCGCCGAGCACAGCTTCTCGCCTTCTTGCGCAGCTTGCTGTTGCGCGGGCTCTCGATATCGGCGGGGGTTGCATTTTGGTATTGGGCCGTCCGCCTGCGGCTCGATTGGGTTGTCCACTTCGACAATATCCCCTCGCCGGAAGCGGTGGTGCTCGCGCTGTGGCAGCAGCTGCACCACGGCAAATTCTATCTGCACATCGCGGTCAGCCTCAGGCGCATCGCCATCGCCTATGGCCTTGCCGCAGGGCTCGGCATTGCCCTCGGTCTTCTCATGGGGCGCTGGCGGGTCGCGCGCCATCTCCTCATTCCCTATATTGAATTACTGCGCCCTATCCCGGCCGTGGCGTGGATCCCGCTTGCCATTCTCATGTGGCCCACACAAGAATCTTCGATCGTCTATATCACCTTTTTAGGTGCACTTTTTCCGATTGTCCTCAATACCGTGCACGGAGTCGAACAGACGCCCGAGATCCTGGTGCGAGCTGCTCAATCATTGGGCGCCGGCCGTATCGCCATCTTCTGGCACGTCATTATCCCAGCGGCATTTCCCAGTATCGCTGCCGGGCTTGCTATCGGCATGGGTGTCTCATGGTTCTCGCTACTGGCTGGCGAGATTATAAGCGGCCAATACGGCATCGGGTATTTCACCTGGAACGCCTATTCGCTGGTCAACTACCCGGACATTGTGGTGGGCATGTTAATGATCGGGCTGTTGGGCACTTTGTCGACCTATATGGTCAAGCTCGCCACCCGCCCGCTCCTCGCTTGGCAGCGGAGGGCGCGCGGATGACGGTATCGTCGGCAATCCGGCAGACCATCGCCCAACATCGATGGGTTTGGCTGTCAATGGTCCTAGGATTTGCGTTTCTATATTACGCGCTGCAGCTCACCGATGTCGTCATCGCGATCGGTCATTGGCCAAACTACATCACCTTCTATAATTACCCCGCCAATGTTCTGCGCATCATTCGCTCGACCCCAGACGTCCGCGACATGCTGCCCATCATCGGCAACGAGTGGCTTGTTGAGACCGGGTATATGACGCACGCCTATGGCCATGGCATCGCCGAATGGAGTCTTGAAATCCTGCCGGCGCGGCTCGTGCTGGTGCTCCTGCTTGGCGCGCTCAGTGCAACCTCGGCACTGCTCCTGCACGGCATGCGCGGAGTTTGCCGGTGCTTCGACGGAGCGCTCGGTGCCGCCGCAACCGGGCTCGGCGCACTCTCCGCTGGAATAGCCAATGTGACAATGACGTGGGTGGCCTGTTGCGCCAGTCCGAGCTGGGTCGTCGGCCTGACGCTGCTCGGTCTCGGTACGCCGACGGCTTACGCGCTATTGCCCTATGGCGAGCTGTTGTCGGCCGCAGGATTTGTTCTTGTCGGCGGAACCACGGTCTTCCTCGCGCGCCGGCGCGCCGCCGCGGCGAGGGGTCTGCCCCCCTCTCGCCCGCCCCGAGCCCTGCAGGTGCCAGGGCGACCATAGGAGAGCGGGTCGATGTCGGCGCGCGTTGTCCTCCCCGCAGAGAAACGCCCGAAGCCGCCGGTGCGCGCGGTATCGGGGCACGTCGTCATTGACCAGGTCACGGTTGCCTTCGGGCGCGGCGGCAGCCGTCACGTCGCAGTCGAGAACAACTCGCTTGAAGTCGCCCCAGGCGAGTTCGTCGCTCTGCTCGGCCCTTCAGGTTGTGGCAAATCGACCCTTCTGAACTGCGTTGCCGGCTATATCCGACCGACTTCGGGCAGGGTGACGGTTGACGGCGTCCCGGTCACCCGGCCGGGTCCCGACCGGGGCATGGTCTTCCAGCAATATTCGCTCTTCCCATGGAAGACGATCCACGACAATGTCGCCTTCGGCCCGCTGCGCGCCGGCAAAGGTCGGGCCGAGGCGGAATCGATCGCCCGCACCTTTCTCGAAATGGTTGGGTTGTCGCGCTTTGCCGAGCGCTATCCGGGGGAGCTGTCGGGCGGAATGCAGCAGCGCGTCGGTATCGCCCGTGCGCTCGCCAATTATCCCTCCGTCCTCCTGATGGACGAACCCTTTGGCGCGCTCGACGCGCAGACACGATTGATGATGCAGGAAAGCCTGCTGCGCATCTGGGGCGAATTCGGCACCACGGTGCTGTTCGTCACGCATGACGTCGATGAAGCCGTCTTTCTTGCCGACCGCGTCGTCATCATGAGCGCCGGGCCGGGACGGATCGTCGCCGACATGCCGGTGCCGCTTGCCCGCCCGCGTTCGCCCGAAATCGCGACCGAGGGGGAGTTCATACGGTTAAAGCGCCGTTGCCTCGACAAGATCCGGGCGGAGAGCTTGAAGGCCTTTGAGGAGAGGGATCGGTGAGAGGGCGAGGCCTTCTTCTCGGCGCCTTTCTCGCGCTCGCGGCGCCTTCGGCGGCAGCGCAGAACCTGCGCGTCACGATCCTCACGCCGCCGTTGGCGGTGCCGCCGTTCGCGCTCGCGGACGCCCATGGCCGGCCTCGCTCGCGGGCGATGCTTAGGGGTCATTGGAGCCTTCTCTATATGGGCTTCACGCATTGCCCAGACCTCTGTCCGATGACGCTCGCCAATCTCGTCGACATCGTCGGGCGGATGAAGAAGATCCCGGGCGCTCCGGTGCCGGCAATCATTTTTCTCGCCGTCGATCCGAAGCGCGATAAGCCGTTGTTGGCGGAATACCTCGCGCATTACGGCGCCGGCATCCTCGGCATAACCGGGCCGCAAAAGGCGGTCGACGCGCTTGCGGCCGGGCTCGGCGGCTTCGTCGTCCTTGAAAGCCCGGATCAAAAAGGCGATTACGATGTCGCGCACAGCTCCGAGATCAGCATTATCGACCCCAAGGCGCGGGTGCGCGCGCGGCTCACGCCGCCGATGCCGGCGGCGGAAACCGCGCACTATCTGGCCCGGCTGTTCGCCGGGAGCGGACCGGCAGCCGAGAGCCGGGCGCGATAATGCCCTTGACTGCGGCCGCCGCGACGAGCCTTGCCCTGCTCCTGATCGCCTATTCCGCGGCCGGCGGCGACATGGTGGTAACCGCGGGCATGAAGCCGTGGGAGGGCTGCGGGGAATGCCATGGTCTCGCTGGCGTTGCGCCGAACGGCCATTTCCCAAACCTCGCCGCGCAGGACCCCTTTTACCTGGAAAAAGAAATGGAAGATTTCCGCACCGGGCTGCGCCGCAATGATCACGGACAGATGGGCCATGCCGCGCGCCGGGCGCGTGGCAAGACGCTTGCGGCAATTGTCCGCTATTTCGCCAGCTTGCCGCCGCCGCCACCATCGCCGGACAAGCTGCCGCGCACGATTGTGCGGGAAGGGCGTGCCCTCCTTGCAACCGGCGATCGGATTAGGAAGGTCCCCGCCTGTGAGGGCTGCCATGGACCTGATCCGACGCCCCGCTTCATTGCCGGCCGGCTCGACGCGCAACCGGCCGCCTACCTTGAAAAAGAACTCGAAGACTTCCGATCCGGTAGGCGCGCCAATGACCCGCGGCGCATGATGCAAATCATCGCTCGGCGCATGTCGCGCGCACAGATTACCGCGGTCTCGCGCTATCTCGCGAGCCAGCCCCATCGCGGTACGGGCCCGTCCCTGCGATGAGCGCGCGCGCAAACCCGTCGAGGGCGGTCTATCTCAGCGAGGTCGTCGATCACCTCGACGAGGGTGCGAACTTTTTCGATCGGCTCTCGGCCGAGCAGCAGCGGTCGGTGCGCCGGCTCGCTCGCCCCCTCGCCGTTCCGCGCGGCAAGACCGTCTTCCGTCAAGGTGCGCCGCACGCGGGGATTTATCTGATCGAAGAGGGCGTCGTGCGCTCCTATTACACCTCCCCGTCCGGCCGCGAGATCACGCTCGCCTACTGGACAAGGGGGCATTTCGTCGGCGGCCCCGAGATATTTGGAGGCGGCGAGCACATCTGGTCGGG
>JAJPKK010000331.1 GCA_021323775.1 Hyphomicrobiales bacterium | reverse complement strand
GCCCGGATCATCCGCGTACCGCCTGGGTCAAATCCGTTTGACAATCGCATTGCTCTCCTTAACCATCCGCGCGACGACCGCCGGGGTCCCGGCATCATCTCGACAGTCAGCGAGGCGCCATGATTATCGACTGCCACGGCCACTACACGACCGAGCCGCAAAAGCTGCACGACTTTCGCAAGAGTCAGATTGCCGCCGTGAAGGACCCCAGCCAGAAGCCGTCGCGGGCCGCCCTGAACATCAGCGATGATGAGTTGCGCGCGAGCGTCGAAGGCGCGCAGCTCAAGTTCCAGCGCGAGCGCGGCACCAATCTGACGATCTTTTCGCCGCGCGCATCCGGCATGTCGCACCATATCGGCGATGAAGGCGTAAGCCTCGAATGGTCGCAGGTGTCGAATGAGTTGATCTATCGCCTCACCACACTCTACCCGAACAACTTCATCGGCGTGTGCCAGTTGCCGCAATCGCCGGGCGTCAATCCTAAAAACTGCGTCGGGGAGCTCGAACGATGCGTTAACGAGTTCGGCTTCGTCGGCTGCAATCTCAACCCGGACCCGTCCGGCGGACATTGGGACGCGCCGCCGATCAGTGACCGCTTCTGGTATCCCCTCTACGAAAAAATGGCGGAGCTCGACGTGCCGGCCATGATCCACGTCTCGGCTTCGTGCAATCCGGCGTTCCACACCACCGGGGCGCACTACATCAACGGCGACACCACCGCGTTCATGCAGCTCATCACGTCCGACCTGTTCAAAGACTTCCCGACGCTGAAATTCATCATTCCGCACGGCGGCGGGGCGGTGCCGTATCACTGGGGACGTTACCGCGGCCTCGCCCAGGACATGAAGCGGCCGCCGCTGGAAGAGCACCTCCTCAACAATGTTTTCTTCGACACCTGCGTCTACCATCTGCCCGGAATCGAACTCCTCACGAGAGTGATCCCGGCCGACAATATTCTGTTCGCGTCTGAGATGGTCGGCGCCGTGAAGGGCATCGATCCGCGCACCGGCCACCATTACGACGACACCAAGCGCTACATCGATCAGGTGAGCTGGCTGACCGCCGAAGACAAGCACAAGATTTTCGAGGCCAATGCCCGCAAGGTATATCCTCGCCTCAACAAGCGGCTGGCGAGCGCGTCGTAGGAGGGTTGAACCAACGGGTCCCACCATTGGCGGGGCCCGATGACAGGCTCGGCGAAACCCAGGGCCGCCTCTTGCCCCCTCCCTACTTTGCCCCGCATGCGGGGGAGGGCAGGGAGGGGATGGGTTTCGCCATCGCTCAAGCCATCCAGCAACCTTTCTATTTCCCCATCGCGCCCATGAGCGCTTCTTTGATTCCTTTTTCCGCCAGCAGCCGCTCGAAATAAGCGATCGTGCGGACAAGGCCCTCCTTGAGGGGAGTATGCGGCGCCCACGACAAGAGCTTCCGGGCGCGTGTGATATCCGGCTGTCGCTGTTGCGGATCGTCGTCCGGCAGCGGCCGGTGCACGATCCGAGAACCTGAGCCGGTCATCTCGACGATTTGCATTGCAAGCTCCAGAATCGTAAATTCCGCCGGGTTTCCGATGTTGACGGGCCCCGTCACGCGGTCCTCGGTCGCCATCAGTCTCACCAGGCCGTCGACGAGGTCGTCGACATAGCAGAATGAACGCGTCTGCGATCCGTCGCCGTAGATGGTGATGTCGCGGCCAAGCAACGCCTGAACGATGAAGTTCGACACGACGCGGCCGTCATTTGGATGCATGCGCGGCCCGTAGGTATTGAAAATACGGGCCACCTTGATACGCAACTTATGTTGCCGCCAATAATCGAAGAATAACGTCTCGGCGCAACGTTTTCCCTCATCGTAGCAGGAGCGCGAACCAATCGGATTGACGTGCCCCCAGTAGTCTTCTGTCTGCGGGTGAACCTCGGGATCGCCGTACACTTCCGACGTGGAAGCCTGAAGAATCTTAGCCTTCACGCGTTTCGCGAGGCCGAGCATGTTGATGGCGCCATGCACGCTCGTCTTGGTGGTCTGCACCGGGTCGCGTTGATAATGAATCGGAGAGGCCGGGCACGCGAGATTGTAGATCTCGTCCACTTCGACATAGAGCGGGAAGGTGATATCGTGGCGAAGCACTTCGAAGTGCTTGTGCGCGAGCAAATGCTCAATATTGGTCCGGGAGCCAGTGAAATAATTGTCGACGCAGACAACGTTTGCCCCGCCTGCCAGCAGGCGCTCGCAAAGATGCGAACCCAGGAAGCCGGCGCCGCCTGTCACTAATATGCGTCGTTGCAAATGCATGAGCTGCTCGCGTTTTTTTGTGGCTATGATGGGATCGCACGACAGGAAGGAGTCGCCATGCTGACAAAGCCCGACAAGATCAAACTCTTCACGCTGATGGGAAGTTACCCCAACGTAATGGCGCTGAAGGACGGGAAAATCAACTCCGACTTGTTGGAATTCAACTTCGCCGACGTCAAGGTGTCCAACACCGCTTTCAAGCCGCTGGTGCGCGAAGCAAGGTTCGATCTCGCCGAAGTTGCGATCGTTACGTTTTTGCAGGCGAAGTGCTATGGCAAACCTTATGTGCTGATTCCCGCAACCGTGGTTGGCCGCGGCCAGTTGCACACCATCGCCTACAATCCCGAGCGCGGTCGCCTCGGCCCTGGCGATCTCAACGGCAAGACCGTGGGGGTCCGCGCCTATACGCAGACGACCGGAGTATGGGTGCGCGGAATCCTGGCCGAGGATTATGGCGTCGATCCTGGCAGCATCGATTGGGTGACGTTCGAGGAGGGTCACGTCGCGGAGTACAAGGACCCGCCGAACGTGCGGAGGGCGCCGGAGGGCAAACAGCTCGTACAGATGTTGCTCGACGGAGAGCTCGACGCTGCAATCGTCGGCGATAAATTTCCGGACCCGCGGTTGAAGCCGCTCATTCCGGACGCGGAAACAGCGAACCTCAGATGGTCGCAAGCGCACGGCGGCGTGCCAATCAATCACATGCTGGTGATCCGCGAGC
The DNA here is from genome assembly GCA_021323775.1 of Hyphomicrobiales bacterium. Classification (GTDB taxonomy): domain Bacteria; phylum Pseudomonadota; class Alphaproteobacteria; order Rhizobiales; family Xanthobacteraceae; genus JAJPKK01. The sequence continues at coordinate 19,870 of JAJPKK010000331.1, read as the reverse complement.
AGCTCGCACAAGCTCGACCTGACATAGTGCGCGAAGTCTATCGCGTGTTTCGTGAGGCCAAAGAGGCATCGTTTGCCAGGGGCGGCATGCCTGAACTCGACCCGCTTCGCTTCGGCATCGAGGCCAACCGGCGTTCGCTCGAGACCATCATTGATTTCGCCGTCAAGCAAGGACTTCTGCCTCGCCGGTTTACGGTCGATGAACTATTCATCGACACCATGCGGGCGCTGGGCTGAGCCGCACAGGACGGGCTTGATCCGCGCAGGTGGCCCGAGCCACGGCGAAACCCGCCAGGGCCTTCCGGCGGCGCGGCTGATGAGGTTGCGCTAGTTGTGACTCTCACGCTTACATCCGTCATTCCCCGGCGCGGGCTCCTGCCCGCGAACCCGGAACCCATAGCCGTCAGTTGGTGGTTATGGATTCCGGGCTCGCGTGCTGCGCACGCGCCCCGGAGTGACGTCCGGAAAAATCTTATGACGCAGTCGTACTAGCCCGGCTTCCTGCCCCAGATCTGTTCGAGGCGCTGATCGCGCCCGCAGTTCCAGCGGTAGAATTTGTAGCGCACCGGATTCTTCAGGTAATAGTTCTGATGATATTCCTCCGCCGGATAGAACGGCCCGGCGGGAACGATCTCCGTGTAGACCGGCGCCTTTAGCTGCGCTTCGACGCGCTTCTTGGATTCCTCGGCGAGACGCCGCTGCTCTTCGTCATGCACGAAGATTGCAGTGCGATACTCGTTGCCGACATCGCAGAACTGGCGGTCTTTCACCAGCGGATCGATGTCGTGCCAGAACGCATCGAGGAGCTGACCGTAGCTCACCTTCGCGGGATCATAGACCACTTCGACGGCCTCCGCATGGCCGGTGCGGCCGGAACCGACTTCGGCATAAGTGGGATTGACCGTCGTGCCGCCGGTGTATCCCGAAGTCGTGCTGATCACCCCCGGCACCTTGTCGAAATCGGCTTGCACACACCAGAAACAACCGCCTGCAAACGTCGCCTTTGCAGCGGCGCCCGGAGATGCGGGTGCTTGTGCGGCGGCGGACGATGCGAGCGCAAGCGCAATGACGACGGCCCCTTCTTTCGCGAGCCCCAAGAACCTTTTCATCGGTGTGCCTCCTCGTGAGATTCCTCGTAGCCGCTGGCTTGCCGGCGCGCAATGCAGAGCGCTTCGACAGATGTGCCGCGAATCCCGGATGACGCGGAGTTTACCATCGCCCCAGCCGAAGGCGGGACCCGCTGGCTCCATCCGGGCTACCTTTGCCCGACCCGCTCCGGCGCCGAAAGCCCGCTCACGGGGTTAAATCCCGCTGCAGGCGTCGCTTCGGGCGCCTTGATCGGGCGATCATACTCGCCAGCCGGCAACGAACCCTTAAGCGCTTGCGTCGATGCCGCCTGCCGATGCTCGAGTTCGGGCGCGGACTTGGCAAGCCCGGCCTTTCGTTTTCTCTCCTGACGCTTGCCCCGCATTTCCTCGCTTTGCTGCGCCGCCAGGGCAGCGAACGCTTCGTTCTGGCGCCGCCACCACGCGGCCGCTCGCACCACCATGCGGCCGACCGGGCCGCCGGCCCAAACGAGATCGAACGGCAGGAAGCGCCGCCAGGTGTCGTCACCTTCTGCAATGGCGCGTGCGATAAGTTCGCCCGCCATGGCGGAGGTGTTGAGCCCCTGCCCGCCGAATGCGCTGGCGAGCCAGATGCCGGGTTGGACTTCGCCGATTTGCGGCATGCGATGAACCGCAAATCCCATCTCCGCCGGCCAGAAATATTCGAATTGCACGGGGGAGAGCTGCGGATATCTAGCGCGCAGCGCGCCCTCAAGCCGTCTTTGCGTCCAACGCGAGCGCGGCCCGACGGAAGCGCTCCCGGTCCATAGCAGGCGGTCGCCGCCAACGATCCTGTAATGCTCGTCAGCATCCGGCGAACAGCCAATTGCCCCGCGGAACGCGATGGCCCCGGCGAGCCGTTCGCCAAGCGGCCTCGTCACTCCCGTGAATACAGTGCTCGGAATGAGCGTATCGGCAAGGCGCTGCGCAACGCCGCCGAGATGAACATTGCCGGCCAGCACCACGTGACCGGCGCGCACGCGCCCTTGCGGCGTTTCAATCCGCTTGCGCACGCCGGCCGGATCGAAAGCGACCGCTCGCGTATTCTCGAAGATGCGAACTCCCGCGCGCCGGGCCGCATCGGCAAGACCGACCGCGTAGGCCAGTGGATTGATCTGAAATGCATGAGGGAAGTAGATGGCCTCGAAGTAACAGCGCGCTCTCAGCGCATCGCGCACCCGCTCCATTGGCCAGCTCTCGACCTCGATCCCCATTTCCTGCTGGAAGAGCCTCACGCGGGCCAGCGCGCGATCGGCAGCCGGGTTCTTGAAGACATCGAGATAGCCCTTGCCTTCTATGATCCCGATGTTGCCGATCTCCGCGATTGTCTCGCGGACATATTGAACGCCGGACTGCGACAGTTCCCACAGCGCCTTGGCGGCTGGCAGGCCGATCCGTTCAATGATTTTTTCGATCTGGGCCGAATAGCCCGGCAGCACAGAACCGCTGTTGCGGCCTGATGCGTTCCAGGCGATGCGGCGGGCCTCCACGACGGCGACCGACCAGCCGCGCCGCGCTGCCTCGCGGGCCACTGTCAAGCCCGCAAGACCTCCGCCGATGACGCAAACATCCACGTCAAGATCGTAGTTGAGAGGCGGCAGCGGCGGCGGTAGCGGCGTCAGGCCGCAATACCACGTCGCTCCGTATTCGGATTGACCGTCAGTCCCCATCCCGCCTCGCAGCGCGCTTAAGTCGGTTATGCCATTTGTCCGCCCACGTAAACAGCACAGGTAACATGAACGCCCGTTCACGGCGATATTGCGTCGCACCCCAAAAACAGGGGTTCGCTGATGGGCCCGAATTCCAACCCCACCGGACATGCATTAGATTGATCGCAGCACGAAAGCCTCAAGCTATGCTCCGTCTCATGTTGCTGCGGCACGCGAAATCGAGTTGGGCGTCATCCGGAACGCAGGATGCCGCGCGTCCGCTCAGCGAGCGCGGCGAAGCCGCGGCGCGCCTGATGGGGGGCTATATGGCGCGTCATTCCCTTATCCCCGACCGCGTTTTGTGCTCGCCGACACGTCGTACCCGCGATACCTGGGCCAGGATCTCGGCCCAATGGCCGGCCAACGTGGATGCTGTCTTCGATCAGCGGCTCTACGAAGCAACGCCCCAGACGATTCTGTCTGTTATCCGGTCCCAGGATGACGCAGCCCGCGCGCTGCTCGTAATCGGCCACAATCCCGGCCTGCAAGAAGCGGCGGAGCTGCTTATTGCGGCGGGCGATGTGGAATTGCGCGAACGGTTGCGAGAGAAATTCCCGACCGCAGCGCTCGCGGTCATCGATTTCGCGGTCGACAAATGGAAAGGCATCCACGAGCGCTCAGGCCGGCTCGACCGCTACACCACCCCGCGCGCGGTCGCCGCCGCAACGAACTGACGACCTAATGCTACTGCGCCATAAGATTTCGAGAGCGTCGTTGCGGGGCGCGTGCGCAGCGCGCGCGCCCGGAATCCATACCTGAGCGCCGCGGTTATGGGTTCCGGGCTCGTCGCTTCGCGGCGCCTCGGAACGATTTCTGACGCTGTAGGACTAAAGCGGGTTTCGTTCGAATAGAATCGCGCGTTGCGCGCAAAGCTTGCTGCCGGGCCGGCCCAACAACAGGTGCGGCCTTTGGCGGGCCCGATGGCAAGCGCAGGCCGGACCTGGCGGGCGTGTCTGCGCCGCGCCTACCTCCTCCGTGGCGCGGCAAGCGGGGGAGGAAGGGACGGAGGGCCCCAGCCCGCGAGACTTCCATATGGCGCACACTGTGGCCAGGCTGGGCGCGCCTCTGCAACGGCCTGAGCTAAGCTATTGTCCTCCCACATGCCCGAAGCGCTCGCGCAGCTCACGGACCATGCGGAAGGCGTCGCGGAGCTGCGCGTCCTCCGTGAGCGACTGCAACGCCGCGTCGCGGCAGAACTGCGCCTCGCCCTGGCCGTTGTCCTGGGCAAGCTCGCACCACGCGTAAGCGGCGGCATAGTTTTGCGGCACGCCCAGGCCGAAGAAGTAAAGGGTGCCCAGCATCATCTGGCCTTCGGCTTGGCCCTGCTCCGCGGCCTTGCGCAGCCAGAACGCCGCCTGGGCATCGTCGGTTTTGACCCCGAGTCCGCGATGATACATGAAGCCGATGCCCGCTTGCGAACGCGCATCATTGTCCTCGGCCAGCGGCCGCCACAGCCGCAGCGCTTTTGCAAAATCGCCGCCGTTGAAGGCCGACAGCCCAGCCCGGAAATCCTCCTCCGGCGAACCCGCAACGACGCCCGAGCCCACGAGCGCGGACCAGGCGGCGACAATTGCAAGACCACGCGCGACTGCGTTCACAAACCGGTTTCCTATGCGTCGATCAAGGCGCCAGCCTAACGCATGGACGCCGGTTCGTCCCCCCTTATGCCGCCGTAGCGACCCCAGCCGGAATCGCGACCGCGGTACCGTCGAGGCGTGTGAGGATCGCCCGGGTCCCCGGAAAGGCCGCCAGCAGCGCTGCTGCGCGGGCCTCGCCGGCGACGCAGATCGCGGTCGAAAGCCCGTTTGCAGCGGCCGCCCGCGGCCCGATCACCGCCGCGTCGACAAGGCTATTCGCGCATCCGCCGGTGTGCGGATCGAAAATGTGATGGAAACGCCCGCTCGGTTCGAAGGTCGTGCCGTAACCGCCCGACACCGCAAGCGCCATGTCGGCAAGCTCAATCGTGCGCGCAATGCCGCCTGCCGCCCGGCCGCTGCGGATGCCGATCCGCCAGGGATGACCATCCGGGTGGCGGCCGATGGCATGAAACTCGCCGAGATCGACGACGGCACTCTCGAAGCCTTCATGGCGCAGCAGGTCCGCGATCGAGTCGGTGATAAATCCCTGCGCGAGGCTGTTGAGGGTGATGCCCATGCCGGGGCGTTCAAATGCGATATGCGCGTCGCCGATATCGATTCGCCGAAAGTCAACGCGATCGCGCGCGATGTCGCGGGCGCGCGCCTCGATGTCCGGCTGGATGTCGGTGTGCGACCAGAAATGTGCTTCGTAGAGCCGCCACAATGGCTGCACCGAGATATCGAAGGCGCCGTTGCTCAGTATGCTGAAGCGACGGCTTTCCTCCACAAGCGCGCGCAACTCGGGCGACGGCTTATCGAGCCGGCCTGCCGCATTAAGACGCGAGATTTCGCTGTCCGACCGGTAGAGGCTGAAGATGCGCTCATAGCGAGCGATCTCTTCGCGGACCTGCAGAATAGCGCGCTGCGCCAGCGCCGCATCGGTGTGCCAAAGTGTGAGTTCCGACAGCGCGCCCAGCACCTCGCCCTGCCAGCGGAACAGTTGCCCCGATGGCGCCGCGGCGCGCACCGCTGCAATCGCCAGCGGCAGCCCGGCTGCCGCCGCCACGACGCGGATAGCGCGGCGCCGGGTCGGCGAAGCTTCCCCTTTTTCCTTCCCGCGATCCAAAGCGGCAATTGCCGATTTCTGCTGCTGTGGTGAGCAGCCAAGGCCTGCGCGTCGACGGTTTCGGAAAACTTGCATCTTCGATCCGCTACCCTCTTCATCTTGGCGGCGCCCGGAGATGTTCCCGGCCGCTCGCCACTCTACCACGGGCGGCCCTTTATCGGCACCAGGACCGTGCATATTTCACCGCCGGAGCCTTGCGCCGGTACGTGCATACGCCGGCGATGGCGAATCGATGTCAGCGACCCGCGAGCCGAGAAATAGAACGGCAATTTTCCCCAAGCGGCGATCGTCGCTTTCGTGTTCGCCCCGGCTCCGGCGGATGTGGCGCGGCGACGATGCTGGTCTTGAAGTCTTCTCGCTTGATCGTGGTACACAACTTCGCAAATCCAGCAAAGAAAACGCCCGGCGCCACCCGCTTCCACCCTCGCCCGGACAGCGCGGAAGCCAAGCCGGAGCCAAGCGTCTTTGAACCTCGCAACCTTGCATGTGCACGAAGGTTGGCCGGGCGGCGTCGACCATCGAAGGGATGGACCACCGCAAAATGCCGGACTCGACGAGCGGAGGACATTTGATGGCACGCACTGACGCGATCGTCCTCGGCGCCGGCATTGTCGGTGTCTCGGTGGCGCTGCATCTTGTGAAACGTGGTCTTGCAGTTACGCTCGTTGACCGTGGCGAAACTGGCCGCGGCACGTCTTACGGCAACGCTGGCATCATCGAGGCCAACACGCTGTTTCCCGCATCATTTCCGGCGAACCTGAAATCGCTGATCCGCATCGCCCTCAAACAGGCGCCCGAAGCGAACTATCACGTCAGCTTTCTGGCGCGGGTGATGCCGTGGCTGTTGGCGTTTCGCCGCCATTCAGCGCCCAAGCATCTCATCGCCACGATGCGGGCGATGCGGCCGCTGTTCTCGGCGGCGCTCGCCGAGCACGAGGCATTGGCGGCGGAGGCGCGCGCAGACCGCTATCTGCGCCATACCGGTTGGCTCAAGCTCTATCGCCGCGACGGCAGCTTTGCGGCAACCTCGCGCGAACGCGCATTTGCAGCGGAACTCGGAATGCGGGTGCGCGCCATGGACGTGGATGCTGCCCGCGGGCTTGAGCCGGCGCTGGCGCCGGTCTTTCGGCATGCCGTTTTCTGGGAGGAGGCTGCAAGCGTCACCAATCCGCTCGCGCTCACCCGCGCCTATTCGGCGCGGTTTGCGGCGCTCGGCGGCGTTAGCATTGAGGGCGACGCCCGCAGCCTGCACCGGGTAGATGGCCGCTGGCGGGTCGAAACCGCACAAGGCCCAATTGACGGCGAGGCCGCAGTGGTGACGCTTGGGCCATGGGCGCCCGATCTGCTCGGCCCTCTCGGCATCAATCTGCCGCTTGCCGTTAAGCGCGGCTATCACCGCCATTTCGGAGCCCGCGGTAATGCGAACCTGGCGCGACCGGTCCTCGATGCCGACAACGGCTATTGCCTCGCGCCCATCGAGCAGGGCATTCGCGTCACCACCGGCGCCGAATTTGCCGCCCGCGACGCCGCTCCGACGCCGGTGCAGCTCAACCGTGTGCTGCCGGCGGCCCGCGACCTGTTTCCGCTCGGGGACGCGGTCGAGGACCGGCCGTGGATGGGCGCGCGCCCGTGCTTTGCCGATTCGCGTCCAGTGATCGGCCGCGCGCCGCGTCAGCCGGAGCTGTGGCTTGCTTATGGCCATGGCCATTGGGGGCTGACGCTCGGGCCAGCGACGGGCCGGCTCATTGCTGAGATGATGACTGGCGCGATCCCGTTCTGCGATCCGGCGCCATACGGGGCGGAACGGTTTGCGAGGGCGTAGGATGGGTTGAGCGAAATCGAAACCCATCGCGATCAGAATCAGCCGCACAGCCCATGATGGGTTCCGCTTCCGCTGAACCCATCCGACTCCTCGACAGGCGCGTCACTGTCCGCTGATCGTGCGCACCACGCTGTCCGTCGACTTGTTCTCCGACAAGGTCGGCAACTTGTTCTCCTTGAGCACGGCCTCGTCAAATTGCGGGAGAGTGGTGAGCGGCTCCTTCGGCACCATGTGCACTACCTTGAAGCCGTTCTTCTGGAGTTCTCCGAGGATTTGCGGCAGGGCGATCGAGGTCACCTTCTGGAAGTCGTGCATCAGAATGATGCCCTTCCCAAGCTTGTTGAGCTTGCCCATAAGGGACCTGACAAGCTCATCAGGCTTCTTGATCTTGAAATCGAAGGAATCGATGTCGGTGGAGAAGCTCGCGATGTTCCGGCCGCCCAGATAAGTGAGCATTTCGGGCGGGTGGCGCAGATCGGGGAAGCGGAAGAACGGTGCGGTCGGGGCGCCCGCCATCATGTGGACCGCGCTGGCGCCCTTCTCGATTTCCTCAATGGCGGCGTCCTGGCCGCTCTTTTTCATGACAGCCTGAAGGTCTTGATGCGACCACGTGTGATTGCCGATCGTATGGCCGGCCGCAACGACCTGTTTGAGGATCTCCGGGTGATAGGTCGCATGCTTTCCGATCGGGAAGAAGGTCGCCCGCAAGCACTGGTCCGCAAGCGCCTTGAGCACCGCTTGGGTGTTGCCGGGCCAGGGGCCATCGTCGAAGGTCAGCGCAACCTCGTGATCACGCAGGAAATCGAAGGTCTTGAAGTGCTGCGAGCCGAAACCCGGCCCGCCGGCCGTATCGATCTCGACCACGCGGGTGACGCCCATGGCGTTCGGATTGGAGCATGCGATGGCGGGCTTCGCGGCGGCGGGCGGCATTGCGGCTTGCGCCGCTGCCTGCGGCGGCCGGGCGCCGGCCGATTGGGGTTGCGGCGCGCCCATCGGGGCAACCGTGGCGGACTGTTGTGCTGACGTGACCGGTTCGGCTGCGCCGGCTTGCTCCCACCCCCTTTCCGCTGCTTCGCGGGGAGCCGCACCTTGACCCGAAGACGCCGCGCTGACGGCTTCGATTGGTGCTCCGCTCCGCTGCCCTGCGGCGTGAAACCAGCGGCTCTGCACGATGTTGTAGGCCGCCGCTGACGCCACCGAAATGACGACGATCGCTCCGCCTGTGATAACCTGGCGCCTCATGTCACAACCTCACATGCCGTCGCTGCGTCGTAGCAACGCCCATTAAAAAAACCCACCGCCATACCCCTCACCCGCAAGAAGCGTGATTCCTAGCTATTGTCATTAAACAAATTTTTGAGTTTTCCATCCGACAATGCGGCACCGTACCGCACAGGTCGTGGGTTTTTTGTGGCGAAACGCGAGGCCGCTGCGTGAAAGGTCAAGCGAGGTCGTCCCGTGTAACCTTCAGCACCTAGCAATAAAGCACATCTTTAAAATTTGTGTTTATATCCCGGTGAAGACAGTGGAAAATTCAGAGGCTCTGCTTCGAATACGCCGCGCGCAACAGCGCGGGCGACCACTTGAGTCGCTGCGGCTCCAATTGCTGTCAGGTCGAACAGCGCGTTGCGCAACGGGCGCCGCCTCGTAGCAACCGCAAATACCGCGTCGCCATCAAGCGGCGTATGGACCGGGTGGATGGCTCTGGCGAGTCCGTCCTGCGCCATGACGGCGACGTGCTTCGCCTGCGCCTTGGAGAGTTCCGCGTCGGTCGCTACAACCACCAACGTTGTGCTTTGACGCAACGCCCCCTTGGTGCGTACTGCGAGCGCCCGTGTCGGCATAATCGGCGGGATGCCATAGCCGCCGAATTCCCGGTTTTGCTCGAAAGGCGCCGCCCAGAACCACGGTCCGTCATCGATCACAACGCTCCCGGCCGCATTGACTGCGGCGAGCGCTCCAACCCCGAAACCCGCCTCGGTGACCATCGATGCTGAGCCGATCCCGCCCTTAAAATTGACAGTGGTGGCGCCGAGGCCCGCCCCGACGCTGCCCAGCGCAAAATCCACGCCCGCACCCGCGGCCGCCGCATAGCCAAGCTCCCGATACGGCGGGTAGCGGCCCCAATTCTTGTCGCCGCCATTGAGGAGATCGAACAAAATCGCGCCAGGCACCAACGGCACGCGCGCGCTGCCAACCGCATAGCCGCGTCCGATCTCGCGCAGAAAAGCCTGCACGCCGGATGCCGCATCGAGCCCCAACGCCGATCCGCCGGACAGCGCAATGGCATCGACGCGCTCCACAGTGCGGGCAGGATCCAAAAGATCGGTCTCCCGCGTGCCCGGACCGCCGCCGCGCACGTCGACCGCTGTCACGAACGGCTCATCGAACAGGATGGCCGTGACACCGGAGGCGATGCGAGCGTCCTCGGCGTGCCCGACCCGAATGCCGGCGATGTCGCTGAGGAGATTGCGGGGGGCTTGGGTCACTGCGAGGGGCTTTTTCGGCGCATTCGTTCGCAATCGCTGCAAAAACGTGCCTTCTGGGAACAAGGAGCTATGTAGCATACAGCAATTAGCGAAGCAGCTCGCGGTCTGAACACCAGACGACTTTGTCGTTTTTCCGGCCCCGATCGCGCTCGTCTCATCCGTTCCACGTCCAGATGCAACGTTACCAGCGTGACATTGCCGTCCTTAGGGTCAAGCAAACGGCTGACTTGGCTCCGGCTCGTTCCCATGCGTTCGGCGAGACGCTTGCGCGAAAGCCCTTGCGCCTTCATCGCCTCCGTAATCTGCCAAGCCAGCACTTCCTTGATGGCGACGGCCTGAAACGCCTCGCGCGCGCCTTCCTCATCAAGGAACTTGTCGAGCAAGGTGAATCCCTTAGTGCTACGGAGCCTTTATGCTTTCATGGGCCCTCCTTTCACTTGAATTCTCGCATCCGCCTGCGGGCCAGCTTCAAGTGGCACCCGGCGTTCTGAGCGTTCTGCGGAACTTGATCGAGCAGGGCCGGATCACAGGCGCCATGCCGTGGTCGGGATGACCGGGAGGATGCCAGGGACCAGCCCGGGGTCGAGCCCGCGCATGACGACCGAGTGGTTCAGATCGACCGGGGCACGCTGCCGGAACTCGCTGCGCGATCCCATCCCGGCAAAGTCCCGCTGGCGCTACAGCGGCTGCGTCGCGATTTCCTCGAAGATCGACACGCTGTGGACTGGCGACGACTGCCACTGCACAATCGTACGAAACTCATAACCGCAGCTTTCGCACGCCCACCAATGCCGAACTTCAGTCGTGCTCACATGCTGTGATTTCGTCGCGGCAATAATCAGGTCCTGACACTGCGGACAAAACAATCGTGAATCATTATCGGGCGCAATCGAAAATGCTGGCGCTGTCCCGTGGTATTTCATGCGACCCGCCCTTCCCTGTCGCCCCACTCCCCCAAGCACCCTGCCCGTTGAGAAGATGCAGTGCATATGAGGCGCCAACGTGGCGCAATGGAGAAAGTTGGATGAAATATGACACGCGCGCGTCATTGCAATTCATGTTGTCATCACAACGACGCAAAGCATAGCTTGTTGTCCTCATTGCGCCGCAATGCAAACCGGCGCGGTCTTTGAAGTGCGTACCGGCGTGTTTTGAGTTGAGCGTCGAGAACTCATGGAGGCGATGGGGAAGTGGCGCGGATAGCGCATGCTCCCAATCGGCGCGGCGCATTGCTGCTTTGCCTCATCCGTCCTGCGCAATTCTAATAACTGTCATGCCGGATTTTACGGCGGGGCTCGCCACCACAGGTTACAGTGAGCCACCGGCTTTGCAGCGGGCCGCGCGCACAGCAATCGGCGCAGGGCAGCGAATTGACGGGGAGCCGTTTTGCTGTAACGATCATCCCGGGGTTGTCGGGAGCTTAAAGCAGGTGTGGGCGTCACCAACTCAAGGTTGTGCAGCGCAGGTGTCGGGGTCGATTCGACCGCCCGCGAGGGGACGGTCAGCCGTTGATTTATTCCTGAAACAACATCGCCCCGAACGCGGCCGGCCCGCGCGCTGCCCGTCTGCGCGCGCGATTTCGACGGTTGGCGTTGCGTAATACGAATCAGAACGTCAGAGGAAAGCCCATGGTGACCAGATCGACGGTCGAACAGGCGCGTGCGAAGACCGCGGAGTCCGCAAATGTGATCGAAGAGCTGCGCCGACGCTACGATCTGCTCACCCATTCGCAGAAACGCATTGCCGAGTACATCGTCGACCAGGCCCAGGCTGTGGCGTTTTCGACTGTCGACCAGATGGCGGCGCAGCTTGGGGTGAATCCTTCGACGATCGTTCGGTTCTGCTACCGCCTCGGCCTCAACGGATTTCCTGATTTGCAGGAACGCATGCGCCAGGTCGTTCGCGGCCAATTGTCGCGCGCCGACGAACAGGTCGAGGCAGGCGCCACCGGCGCTCACCTGCAAGGCACCACTTACGGAGAGTCTCTCGCCCATGATTTGCGCAATCTGCAGCGCACGATCATGGGCCTTACGGTCGACGATCTCAACCGCGCGGTCGATCAGCTCGTCGCGGCGCGGCGCGTCTGTGTGGTCGCCGGTTTTTCGGCATATTCGCTGTCGCATTATTTCGGCATGGTGCTCAGCCGGCTTCGTCCCGATGTTCACATCCTGGCGGCCGATGAGGGCGTGTCCAAGGTCCGGCTTGCCGAGACCAATGCGCTCGACTGCCTGGTCGCATTCACGTTCCCGCGTTATGCCCAGTTCACACTGCGTTGTGCGCTTTGGGGGCGCCAACAGAAGTCCACGATCATCGCGGTCACCGATACGCCCATTTCGGCAGTCGGCCAGATCGCCGACACTGTATTGGTGGCGGCGCCGACCGGAACCGGGATGCAAAACTCCATGGTTGCCCCGATGGCTGTCGCCAATGCGCTGCTCAACGGGGTTATCGCCTCCAAAGGAACGGCAGCGCTCGAGCGCTACAACAGCAGTGACGCGTTGTTCGAAAGTTTGAACTCATTCCTGCTCAAGCTCGACCAGGGAGACTGACGTCGCTCCCCGGCTGACTCTCCCGCCCCCAATCGAAAGAGGACCGCCATGACCGACGCCACCAGCGCCGCAAGGGCTGTAGGAATGGGGATCGCCGGCGGCGCAACCGTCACGGCGCTGATCGATCTGTTGATTGCGAAAGGGGTGATTGACCGCGAGGAAGCACGCGGTGTGCTCGAGAGCGCCATGTATCGCGCCGCAATGTACACTGGCACGCTGGAGGGCACCGAAGCAACCCAGATTATCGGCAAGTGGCTGGAATCTGAGATGTAGCGGCGCCGTATGCGGTCTAGAGCATGTTCCGGTCATGTTGAACCACCTCTCCGCAGTCATGGCCGGGCTTTTCCCGGCCCTCCACGTCTGACCCGCGAGGCGCCGCAAGAAAGACGTGCATGGCCGCGACAAGCGCGGCCATGACGACGAGGGAGGCGATTCGATCTCACCGAAAACGGGATCTCTAACATCCGTCCGAAGGGCTGCTTCAGCATGTTTTGCATCCGCCATCTCGATGCCATTCGCGTCCGCCTTGCCATCGCGGCTATTTTCGCCGGTGTGGTCTTTGTCTTGCCGCCTGCGGCCCAGGCGGGCATTTTTGCACGGTGGGTGGAGGTCGGACCGGATGGCGTCTCGAGCGTGCGGGCTATCACTGACGATCTTTGCCCGCAGGTGATCTTCGACGGCATTCCGACGTCGATGTTTGTACGGGCCGAACCAGGGCGGAAAATCGAGAACGTCAAGCCGGCGGCATTTCCGGTGCGCAGCTGTGAGGTCGCGGCGCCGCCGGGGGCCATCGCGGCAACGCTTGATGGTCAGGTGCTGCCGCTCGCTCGTCCAAACCCGCAGCGCATTCTGATCCTCGGCGACACGGGCTGTCGCCTTGACCGCAGCGCGCTGCAGGACTGCGACGATCCGAGAGCGTGGCCATTTCCAAAAATCGCCGCAGCAGCCGCAAGAGCGAGGCCGGACCTCGTCATCCACGTCGGTGACTACCATTATCGCGAAGTGCAGTGTCCGGCGGAGCGAAGCGGATGCGCCCACAGCCCATGGGGTTACGGATTTGATGCCTGGTACGCCGACTTCTTTGAGCCGGCAACGCCTCTGTTGGCGGCGGCGCCGTGGATTATGGTGCGCGGCAATCACGAGGACTGCGCGCGCGCCGGCGAGGGCTGGGTCCGCTTTCTGGATCGGCTTCCCGTGAGCGCGACTTGCCGGGACTTGACCGGAATCTTCGTGGCGCGGCTCGGCGATTTCGGGATTGTGGTCGTGGACGGTGCGCACGCTGAAGATCCGAAGGCCGACACGGGCCCGCTTGCCGGCCTGTTGCGCGGCCAGCTCGCTGAAGTGGCCGCGAAGGTGCCGGCGGAGGCCTGGCTGGTAACTCACCGGCCGCTCAATTCCATGCGCAGTGCGCCTGGTGGGCGCACTAACGAAGTCGACAACGCGGTGCAGGAACTCGCGTTCGGAAACATCATGCCGCCTGGCGTGCGGATGGCCGTGGCGGGTCATATTCACTTCTTCCAGGCCGTGGATTTCGGGGGCGCCCGCCCGCCGCAGCTCGTCGTCGGCACCGGCGGCGATAATCTCGTCGAGGCGCCGCCGCTCAGCGTGATCGGGGCCGACATCAACGGTCGCAAGGTCGTCAATTCGGTGACCTACTCGGGCTTCGCCTATATGGTCTGGGATCGCACCCACGATCTCTGGATCGGGACGCTGTTCGACGCGGATGGCAAGGCGCTCAATCATTGTCGCCTGGTCGGCCGATCGCTGAGCTGCGGATCGTGAGAAGCGCTTAGCCGGATTGACCGCAACGAAGTCGGAGACCACGTTCTCTACGCCGCAAAGCTGCTCCCGGGTTCCGCCCCACTTAATCCGGCCACAGGCCCCGGCCTGGACGAACGCCCGCGCTCGCGCTGCCCCAAGCAACAACGAGCGACGGGCGGCGCATTGATGACCGCACCGAAAAGGTGCATCCTGCCTTAATGCGGCGTGACTGCGGCCGCCCCCATCCTGGGCTCCCGGCTGGCCGGGAGGGCAGGGCGGGAGGCGCCGACCTGATGGCGAGCCCGAATGCGGGCCATCGTTCTGCGAAACGGCGTTGGGAGGAATGTCAGATGGCGCGCGCCCACCGTTGCGATTTTCGTGCCCTGGCAGGAGCCGTCATCTGCTGGGCCGCCGCGGCGGGGATTGCAGTCGCGCAGGACACGGCCGAGGTGACCGAGGAGCTTGGCAATTCGTATCTGCTGGCGCGTCGAACGACGGACCAGGGTTCCATCATCGAGACGTTGCTCTACGATGGACAAGCCATCGTCACCGACATCGCCGTGCCAAACCCGGACTGGGCAGCAAGCGTCGCCACAACGGGCGCGGTTGCACCGACGCCCGATAACGGCGCGACCGCCCTGCCAAGTGACGCCGCGGCCTTGCCGCCTGGCTTCGTGCCCGGCTTCGGCGGCACCTGGCTCACCGGCGAAATCGTCGAGGATTATCTCGTTCTCCACCGCATCCGCGCCAACGCCCCCGTTGCGCATGAGATTTTCTATCAGGGCCGCAAAGTCGGCTCGGTCACCGAAGTCCCCCCGTTGAGGCGCGACGGCAGGTCGCCTGGCCGTAATTCTTTCGCGTTCGAGTCGACGGGCGATCGCCTTGTTGTGCACCTGACGCAGCCGGATGGCACGAGGATTCATGCCACCACTGAGCGTGGCCGCTTCCTGGGCCAAACGGTCGAGCGCTCCGCTGCTCTGGCGGCGCCGCGTTCCGGTGTCGGCGCCGTGGCGCCATTGCAGCTGCGGCCCGGAGCGCCGGCGCCATCGGTCGGCCGCTCAGGAGAGCCGCAACGGTACGCACGGCCTCAGGAAACTCCAGGTTCAATCATCGTGGAGCGCCCTGCGCCGGCGGTCGTTGGTCCGCCGCCTGACGCAGCGCCGCTCACCCGGTCGTTGCTTCTGCGACGGACCAACCCCGCCAGTGAGGCAACAGCAGCCGGCACGGCGGGGCCGTCGCCCGCCGAAACTCCAGCCAGAAGGCCGCTCGAGGCGACAGCCGTCACACCGGCGATCAGGCCGCAACCAACAGCTCCGTCGTTGAATGCTCCGCCCCCTTCGGCAGCGGCTGTTTCGACCGAGCCGCCGGCCGCCAAGCCAACAAAGCCGGTCGCGCCCGCCTCAGCAGCCGCCAAGCCGAAGCCCAGCGCGGCAACCGAAAACAGGCGGACGCCGCCGCGTGCGACGGCGAAGCCTGTCCCGCCGATGGCAAGGCCGTCCCGGACGCCGCCGTCGGAGTCCAAATCGGGCACCTGAACCGGGAATGCGGCTGCAAGCATAAGCACCGCGGGGCGATGTTGAGGCTGCAGTCAGCTTCTCGCTCACCGCGCGGCACATTCCGCCCTCTCTCGACCGGAGAGGCAAAGCAAGCTCGCGCAACGTCGAGCGGAAATGCTCTATCCTCCTGCGCCAGAAGTCGTTCCGGGGCGCCGCCACACATCGGCTGTTGCTAGTGCGCATCTTGTAGTGACGATCTTGGGCAACCCGAGATCAGATGTGGCGAGCCCGGAACCCATGACCGCGGCGGCGGGGCATGGATCCGGGCTCGCGCCCTGTGCGTGCGCCCTCAAATGACGCTTTCAAAATCTTATGACGCAGTAGCACTAAATCCGCCGAGAACAGGCTTTGCGCTACTCGAGCGTCACATTGGCGGCGCGGATGACATCACCCCAGCGCTGTGTGTCCGTCTTGACGATCTCGGCCATCCGCTGTGGGGTGCCGCCCACGGCTTGCAGGTGCATCAGGCTCAGATGGCTCTGCATCTCGGACGCCTTCAGCACCTCGTTGATGGCGGCGTTAAGCTTTGTGACGATCGGCCCCGGCGTCTTTGGCGGCGCGGAAATAGCGTTCCAGGTATCTGACACGAAGCCGCTGAGCCCGGCTTCCTGCAAGGTTGGGACATCAGGCAGTTCGGGAACGCGTGCGGCCGTCGTCACGGCGAGAATCCTGGCTTTGCCGGCTTTGTGCAATTCCATAGATGTCGCCAGTTCGTTGAAGAACGCGTCCACATGGCCGCCCATCAGATCGTTGATCGCGGGCGCCGTGCCGCGGTAGGGCACGTGGAGAAGCTTCGCGCCGGTCGCCTGCTCGAACATCACGGCGGTGAGATGTGACGTGGTTCCGTTGCCCTGCGAGGCATAGCTGACCTTGCCGGGATTGGCCTTGGCATAGGCGATGAATTCCTGCACGTTTTTGGCCGGGAAATCCGCCCGCACCGTCAGCGTATTGGGGATCGTGGTCATCACCGCGACCGGCGTGAAGCGGGCGGGATCGAACGACAGGCTCTTGTAGAGCAGCGGATTGGTGGTGATTGGCGCGGGCTGCGATGCCAGCAACGTGTAGCCGTCCGGCTCCGCCATGAACACCGCCTCGGCGCCGAGATTGCCGGACTGCCCGCTCTTGTTCTCGATCACGATGGGCTGCCCGAGACGGCGTTGCAGCCGGTCGGCGATGACGCGAGTCACCGTATCGACGCCGCCCCCCGGCGGGAGGCAGACGATAATCTTGATCGGCCGGCTGGGATACTGCGCCTGTTGGGCCGTCGCGGGGAGCACGGCAAGCAACGCGCACGCCGCGGCAATCAGCACAAGATATCTCGACATAGCCTGTCCTCGATGTTTGCGTCCGCGCCGCCGGCCGTTACGAACCACGTGGTCAAGCTGACCCGGCAGCAGCCTGCGCGGCTCGGAGGCTCGTCAGTTATAAATTATAGCATCATTTTCTTAGCCCCGCGACTTGGCCTGCCGTTTGCGCCGCGGCGGGATTGTGCGGACCTCCTCGTCGGTCGCTTCGGCCAATCTGAAAGGGTCGGAGCGCTCCGCTGTGAGGGCGACTCAGGGGCGACCTTTATCGTCGCCCCATTGCAGGCGAACACTGCCGGCGGTTGGCCCTGATCACGCTCCGGACATGAGGTGCGACGGCGGCGGCCACCACAAGGGTCGCCCTACAGCAGGCAATGAGCATGCGTCTCGCCATCACCAACATTGGTACGATCGTTTCCGGCGATTGGCGTACTCCGCTGGTTCAAGGCGATACGATTATCACCGTCGGCGCCAAGATCGAAACCATCGGCGCAGCGTCGGGGAGGGCGGTTGAGGCCTGCGATGTCGTCATCGACGCTGATGGAGCGACCGCCATTCCGGGTCTGATCGACTCCCACGTCCACGTTACGTTCGGCGACTACACGCCGCGTCAGCGCACCGTCGGATATCTGGAGAGCTATGTCCACGGCGGCGTGACCACGGCCATCAGCGCCTCCGAGGTGCACGTGCCGGGACGCCCACGAGATGCGGAGGGGGTCAAGGCCCTCGCGGTTGCGGCAAGGAGATGTTTTGAGCACTATCGGCCGGGCGGCATGACGGTGCACGCGGGCTCGATCATTCTCGAACCCGGCCTGACGGGAAACGATCTTGGCGAGGTTGCGAAGCTTGGCGTCTGGCTCGCCAAAGCCGGGTTCGGCGCCTTCGCCACCCCGTACGAATATGCCCCGCTGATTGCGGCGGCCCGCGCCCGCGACATGATCACCACCGTGCACACTGGCGGCGCGTCGATTCCGGGCTCCGGCGCCATCACCGGCGACCACCTCCTCGCTCTCAGGCCGCATGTCTCCTTTCACATTAACGGCGGTCCGACTGCGATGCCGGATCGCGACTTCGAGCGGATCATCCGCGAAAGCGACATCGCGCTGCAAATCTGCACCGCCGGCAATCTGCGCACCGCTCTGCTTTGCGCCGGATTGGCGCAAAGGCTCGGCGCGTTCGACCGGCTGATCATAGGCACCGATACGCCGACCGGCAGCGGGATCATGCCTCTCGGCATGCTCTACACGATCGCGCACTTATCGAGCCTCGGCGGCTTCGCGCCTGAGATCGCGATCGCCGCGGCGACCGGCAGCAACGCGCGCGTGTATCGCCTCGATTGCGGGTTGCTCGCCGCGGGCAAAACGGCGGACATCGTGCTGATCGACGCTCCCGACGGCGGCACGCAAGCGGATGCGCTCTCAGCGATCCGCAATGGCGATATCGCCGCGGTCGGGGCCGTCATCACCGCCGGCGAGCCACGCTTCGTCGGCAGGAGCCGCAACACCCCGCCGACGACACGAAACATCCGCGTCGCCGCGTGCCGCCTGCCGCGAGATTTTTCCGGCGCATAAGCGCCATTGCCGATGACGAGCGCTACACGTTTCTCGGCGCGGGCGCCGGCCTGCGCAACGCAGCATAGAGCCAGCCCAGGAACAGGATTGCCGGCCGGCGCACGGTCCAGTCCCGGATGTCTCGAACCCTGGGACAACTAGCCGGCGGCGTTCGGGAATTCACGACCAGCGACATGAGGGGGCCGGAGCACACCCTCTCGACGCCACGGCTCGTTGGAGTAAGATTGGGGCAATCAAGCTCGTGAGAAAGCCCACGAAGATTTGGAGGAATCGGCAATGCGACGAGGGGTTTTGGCGGCGGCGTTCGTGGTTGCCTCGGCATCCGGCGTTCTCGCTCAAGGCGCACCGGATGCATCGTTCACTGACGCCCAGCGGGAGGGGTTGCGCCTCTTCAGCCAATCCTGCGGCGTCTGCCACACTGTGGTCCAGCAGCGCACCAGGCAATACGGACCGGTATTGTCGCGCGAGACGCTGGGCGGTGACGAGGAGTTGATCCGCGAATACATCAGCACCGGCACGCCGCGCATGCCGGGCTTCCGCTATTATTTCGAGCCCGCGCAGATCAACTCCATCGTCCAGTACATCAAGACCATACCGCCGCAGGCCGCACCGGCCGGCGCCAGATAATCTCGTATGCAGATGTCCAGGGCCATATGTAATGGCATCTAATAATCTAACGGCCCGTGCAGAATCATGCGGTGCAATCGCCCGCGAAAGCGGCGCATCCAGTAACCACCGCGTGATGGTCTTTAACCAAATCGCAGCACGCGATTATGGATCGCCCGCTTTCGGGGGCGATGACGTTTCTGAAACATTTATCCTTGGGCGGGCCCTAACTCCGTACGACTCGTGTCACCCGGTTAATCAGGAGATCGATCCATGAAAACTCCAAGAACTTTCACGATAATCGGTGCGGTATTCGCTGCCGCCATGTCGGCGACGGCGCTCACGCCAGTGGCGGCCCGCGCTGCCGACGCAGTGCTCAGCGGCACCATCAAATCCGCCGACGGCGCTGTGCTGGGCGGGGCGACGGTTTCCGCTCGCCTCGACGGCTCCAACATCGTCACTTCGGTTTTCACCGATGAAAGCGGCAACTACTATTTTCCGCCGCTCGCGAGCGGAAAATACAAGGTATGGGCGCAGGCGATCACTTTCGACACCGGCCGCGGCGAGGTCAACCTTTCCGCCGCCAAGCCAGCAATTCTCATTTTGACCTATGGGGGTCTGGCGAGCGGTTTGTCGAAGGCGAGGGTGGCCATGAGCTGTTGCCAGGAGGGGAAGACGACGTAGACGGTGATGGC
>JAJPKK010000122.1 GCA_021323775.1 Hyphomicrobiales bacterium | reverse complement strand
GTCCTGTAGCCACGTCGCCCGGTTCATCGATTCGCCCCCTCGCAGGGGCAGAAAACCGGACAACTCGTGTGCTACCTAACCCGGACAACTCGTGTGCTTACGACACAGGTCCTCAAGCCGCCTTGACAGTGAAATCGACGTGTGCGGCGTCGTAGGGAAATTCGATCTTGTCGTCTTCGGTGCGATCGATGACGCCGGCGCTCAACAGCGCCTGCACGTCCATGTGCACGGACTTCACGTCGCGATCGAGCCTGCGCGCCAGCTCGCGGGTGCCCACAGGACCGCTCGCCATCATTGCCTGCAGCATGCGCCAGCGGTTCGGCGTCAGCACGCGGTGCATCAGCTCAAGCGATGGGAAGCTGATATGCGAGCCCTGCCGTTCGCCGCGAAAGGCCGCCTTGAAGCGCGCAGATATCTCGGCGCGCGACGCCACTCCGATCCTAACCGTCCTCATATCGGTTCTCCCATGCATCAACATCGGCCCAGAAATCGGCGAGCAATTGATCCACGGTCGTAAACGCGTAGGCAGTCTCCTCGCTGCCGATGTGCCGATGGTCGCCTTTGTGGGCCTCATTATCGTAGCGCAGCACGCAAACGCCTCTCACCACTAAAGCCAGCCGATACTTCAAGGAATGCGCTGACCCGGGCAGTTGCCGCGGCAGCCGCCAAATCGCCAGCTCCGCGAAGGCGTGCTCGCCAACAGGGCTGCGTTGTCGATAAAGCAGCTCGGCTTTCATTGTTGGCAAATATGCCAACGGCACGTTATCTTGTCAACCGCGCCAACAGCGCGCGGGCTGCAGGTTATTTCGGCCTCGCCGGCCGCCGTTGCCCCTCATGCGCATTCCGGGTAAACCCTCGCGACCGGCATGTTGAGCCGCTTGCCACATGAAGCGCAGCGCGGGTGGGGCTTTCTTCCCTTTGCGACGCTCACAACGCAGCGCCAGCGTTTCGCCCTGCGGTCGGGCCGCCACATGACTTGATCGATCACGAAGCCCGGCGCCGCCTGGATCGCGATCTGCCGCACCTCGCCGTCGGGGCCGCGCTCGATATAGCGGCGGAGCTTCGGCCCCGCCGTTTTCACCACGCGCCCGGCGCGCCGATCGCGCCGCACCGGCGGGCCGTCGCTCATTGCGACGCCGGCGCCGCCGTCTCGCTCCGGGTCTCCCACCATGCCTCAAGCGCATCGGCGCGGCCGAGCTTTGTCTTGCCTTCGCGCCGGCTTGCGCTGCTTGCCCAGGGCCCGCCGCTGTGGCCCAATCGACGCCATTCTGCGTAACGGCAGCAGCAGCGCGAGGTGCCCCTTCCAGCGTGCGGGATTCTCGCCGCTGCGCAGTCCCTGCACCTTGGCCGCGTCAAGGATGGTTTCGATCCGGCCGCGGACGCGGCTCGCCGTCTCCGGCTTCGAGAACCAGATGGGGTCGAGCACCTTGCGCACCAGCGTGGTGTCGATCTCGCCGGGCGGCAGATGCCCGAACACCGGATAGACGTAGGTCGCAAGCGTGTTCTGCCATTGCTGCCGGTGCTTGGCGTTTTTCCAGCCCGCCTTATGGCTGGCGATGTGCTGCTCAGCCACCTCGCGGAAGGTGACGGCCGTGGCCGCCTCGGCCTTGTGCGCCGCCTGCTGCTGGCGGCGGTGCTCGATCGGATCGATGCCCTGGGCTTTGAGCTGCTTGGCGTCGTCGCGCAATTCGCGCGCGAGCTTGAGCGTGATCGCGCTTGCCGGCCCAAGCCCCATATATCTCTCCTTGCCGCCGTTGAGTTTGAAACGCTAGACCCAGAACCGCCCTCCCTCGCCCGTGACCTGCAGATAGAGGCCGTCGCCGTCCGCGTGCATGCCGGGGCCGGCGTTTTCGACCTTTTTTGCCGTCAGCTTGCTCATGGTGACCCCCCATTCGTTCTTTGCGGCCGATCGGCCTGGAAACGTGTGCGCCTGACCCGCATGCCCATTCCTGCGGGACGGCGTGCGCGGGTTTGTTTGCGTGATGCCTGTCCGCGCGGGCGCGCGCGGGTCTGGAATCCCGACCGTCCGCCAGACCCTGGACCGGCGCGGCTGCGCGATCGGCGCAGCCTACCAGCCCAAAAAAGTGTCCGCCTGAACGCGCGCGTCTATCCACGCGGACAGCGTGGAAATTAGCGGAATTCGGCGGACTATACAGACGGAGAACGCTGCGGGAGTGGCTGTTATGCGACGATTTTATGGATGTCGGCGGAGCGGGGCGGACGCGGTTCTGGCGGAGGGGGTGGGATTCGAACCCACGTTACGGTTTCCCGTAAACACGCTTTCCAAGCGTGCGCCTTCAGCCACTCGGCCACCCCTCCGTACCAGGCTTGCCCAGAAGGCGCACGCACAGCAGCATGCACCGAAGCGGGCCAGATTGCCGGCCATCGGGTTTTGCCAGACACGGGCGCGGTCGGACCGGTACGGTGGGCCGGCACTATAGTCGCCGCGAGCGGTCTGGCAAGGCGCTGGCTGAAACATTAATCGCGCGCGGGCTCAATGCGTTGGCGCCGGCCCGCGCTTGCGGCGGCGAACGGGAGGGGGCCGCGCCTCTTGCCAAGCCGGCGGAGAGATCACATTCTGAAAGCTACATGGACGAATTTCTCAACGATTATCTGGTGCGGCCCGATCCGGGCGACCCCGGTCTGACGGAGAGGGTGCGCGGCATCGACCAGACCGGCGCGGCGATCGAGACCTCCGTCGTGGTGGAAAGAGCGCTGACGATCTTCCTCAATGGGCAGGAGATCGTGACAGCGATGACGATCAATGACTATCCGGAATATCTCGCGCTCGGCTATCTGCTCAATCAAAACATGCTTTCGCCAGCCGATGTCGTCACCGGCATCGACTATGACGAGGAACTCGCGGTCGTGGTGGTGCGGACCGCGCGCGCCACCAACTACGAGCAGAAGCTGAAGAAGAAAGTGCAGACATCTGGCTGCGCCCAGGGCACCGTGTTCGGCGATCTGATGGAGGTGATCGAGACGGCGCGGCTCCCGGCGGCGGAGCTGCGCACATCGTGGCTTTATGCGCTCACCAGCCGGATCAACACCACGCCTTCGCTCTATCTGGAGGCCGGCGCGATTCATGGCTGCGTGCTGGCGCAGCGCGACCGGCCGCTTGTCTACATGGAGGATGTCGGCCGCCATAATGCGGTCGACAAGATCGCCGGATGGATGTTCCGCGAGCGCGTCACGGCCGACGACAAGATTTTCTACACCACCGGGCGGCTCACCTCCGAGATGGTGATCAAAACCGTCCGCATGGGCATTCCGATCCTGGTGTCGCGGTCGGGTTTCACCGCCTGGGGCGTCGAGCTTGCCCGCAAGGCTCACCTCACCCTGATCGGCCGCGCGCGCGGCAAGCGCTTCGTGGCGCTGGCGGGCGAGGACCGGATCGTGTTCGACCAGGACCTCGCCTATGTGGAAGAGGAAAGCGTGAAACACCGGCGCAAGGCGGCGGTTCACGACGATTAAGAACGCGGCTGCGCGCGCCTTTTAAGATCATGCCGGACTTAACCTCGCTGCCGTATCCCCCAACGCTCGGCCTCGTCCTTGCGGGCGGGCTCGCGCGCCGCATGGGGGGCGGCGACAAGGCGCTGATCGCGATCGGCGGTGTCGCCATTCTGGACCGAGTGTTGGGGCTATTGCGCCCGGCTTGCGCCGACATTGTCCTCAATGCCAATGGCGATCCCTCCCGGTTTGCGCACTTTGGCCTGCCGGTGATCGCAGACGGCGTGCCGGATTTTGCCGGCCCGCTCGCCGGCATTCTGGCGGGCCTCGATTGGGCCGCCGCAAACCAGCCAAACCTCGCGTGGGTTGTCAGTGTTCCGGGCGATTGCCCGTTTCTGCCGAACGATCTCATCACGCGGCTGCACGAAGCGCGTCAGAAGGCCGGCCTGCCGCTCGCCTGCGCGCGTTCCGGCGACCGGCGTCATCCGGTAGTGGGGCTGTGGCCTGTCGCCCTGCGCGAGGATTTGCGGCATGCGCTGGTCGATGAAGGGCTCCGCAGGATCGAAAGCTGGACCGCTCGCCACGGCGTCGCGATTGCGCACTGGCCGGCGAAGCCGGTCGATCCGTTCTTCAACGTCAACACGCCGGAAGATGCGGCGGAAGCTGAGCGATTGGCGCAGCGCTCGTAGCCCGGCTTGAGCGGCGGCGAAACCCGGGAGCGGCGCTGCCAGTGGAGACGGCGGCCCCAGTTTCGCTGTCTCGAAATAGCTTTCCGTTCTGAGCGCGGAAAGCTTTTCCGCCACGGCCACGTTGATGAACGGCTTCAGCGCACGCCTTCTTTCTCAGCCATCTTGCGCGTCTCGCCCAGCAGCGAAAGCGGAAGCCGCAGCGCAAAATTGCTCTTGCTCATATCGTCGCCTCCAATTGCCTCACCGGCTCGCCGGGTGACGGCGCCGCCGCGGCAATATCAATGGGCCGAAGCTGCGACACCTTTCAGGCGTTCCTGATCAACGTCGTGGATCTCCACCTTCTCGCCATTCACAATCCGACGGTTCAGATTGAGCGCGACTTTGTCGCCTTTCTCGAGACCTGCGCTGATCTCGACAACATTGCCGTTGTCGCGGGCGATCGTGACATCTCTGATATCCACCACGCCATGTTCATCGACGATGTCCTTGATGACGGCGACTTGCGGACCTTTGGTCCGAAACAAGAGCGCAGCCGCTGGAATTTCGATCAGACCGCTGCTCTTGAGCTCGAAGGTGACATTGACATATGTGCCTGGAACGAGCGTGTGATTGGGGTTCGGTATATCGACCTCTACACGCAACGTGCGTGCTTCGGGATTGATCGCTTCCGCAGTCCGGGTGACGGACCCCTTGAAGCGCTCGTTCGGCCGATAGTCGGCGGTAATCACGCCAGGAGTGCCGACTGCCATCAGTTGTGCCGCAGCGCTCTGCGGCGCATCGATGAGGACGCGCAACGGATCATCCCGAGTCATCCGGTAGAGCATTGTCGTATTTGTGGTGCTTCCCGCGGTCACGAGATTGCCGAGGTCTATCCGACGTTCAATGATCGTGCCATCGAAGGGCGCTGTAACTCGCTTGAAGTCCTGGAACGCCGCTAGGCGGTCCACCAGGGCCTGGTTGAGCTCAACTTGCGAGCGGGCGGCTTCGAGCTCCGCCAGCGCCTCGCCGTGTTTAGCTTTCTTGTCCTCCCGCTCCTGGTCCGACACGACCCCCCTCGGAGAATTTCGCCAGCGTTCATCGGTCGTTCTAGCGAACTCGAGCTGAGCCTCTTTGAGAAACACTTGAGCCTTGCTGACCTTGAGCTTCGCCTTGGCGGAGTCGAACTCGGCATCGAGGTCCGGGGTCTCGATCGTTGCGAGCACCTGTCCTTTCTTCACATGATCGCCGATGTCATTGAACCAATGCCCGACAAAGCCGTTCACTCGGGCAAAGATCGTCGCAGTGTACCAGGCCGCAGTTTCGCCCGGAAGCACAAGGGTCTGGGTCGAAGGCGCCGGACCGACTGTGACCACGTCCACGCGAGGCAATTCGGAGGCTTCTCGTCTAATCGCGTCAGCGAGTTGAGCTTCTGATGCTTTTTTCTCGTGATGAACGAAGAGAAAAGCGCCGCCCAGCGCGAGCGCAACTGCGGAAACGAAGATCGCTAATCGTCGTCGCGTGCCACGCGAATAGCTCGTCTGCCCCGGCCGGTCGGCACCAGGCTGCGGATGCTGGTCACGATCCTCCGGCGACGCAAGCCTGCCCCCTCCGCCTTCGGACGGCTCTTGACCGGTGGGCGGCGGCAACGGCGCAGCAGCGGCCTCCTGCCTTCCCGCTTCGCCTTCGGGCGGTTCCGGACCGGTTGACTGCGGTGACGCCCATGGCCCTGCAGCGGCAGCGTCTTGCCCCCTCGCAGCGACTTCCCTATCGGACGACTCTGGACCGGTGGAGGGCGGTGGCGGCGACGGCTCCGCATCGTCCTCCTGCCTCCCCGCTTCGCCTTCGGGCGG